>NZ_PGEM01000067.1 GCF_002934005.1 Cuspidothrix issatschenkoi CHARLIE-1
TCAGTGTGTGGTAGTTCACAATCTGAATTCTTGCGTAGGGGCACAGAAGCAGGGGAGAAATATATGATTCTTTTCCTTCCTGCGTCCCGCCTTGGTTATGGACAGCGAGAATGTAGTCCACCTTGCGTACAAATAAAGGCCAGTTGTTGCTGATCGAGATTTTTCGCTTTGCTAAAATCTAAACCTTGAATTGAGGCATTTTGTGAACCAATATCCGGTGTTTCTACAAATTGATCTCCTGGGTTTTGTTTAACAACAAACATGACTGCACCTTGAAAATCTACTCCGGTCACGTTTGCTCCCCGTAAATCAGCACGGCTTAAATCAGCATTCCGCAAGTTAGCATTTTCTAAGTTAACAGAGCGTAAACTAGCACCAGTGAGACGGGCGGCACTTAAATTAGCATTACTGAGATTAGCATAGTCTAAATAGGCTTCCGATAAGTCTGCGCCTTGCCAATCAGTTTTGGTTAAATTTGCATAAGCTAATTGTGTGCCAATGGCAGAAACACGGACTAAATGGGCGGCATATAAACTGGCTTCTGTTAAATCAGCGTCGCTCAAATCTGCATTTGTGAGGGTGGCATTTTCTAACACTGCATTCCGTAAATCTGCACCTACTAGCTGGGTACTACTGAGGTTGGCATTTAATAAACGGGTATAGGACAAGTTGGCTTTGTTTAAACTAGCTTGGCTTAAATCAGCATGATTCATTAAAATTCGACTTAAATTAGTAGTTGATAAATTAGCTTGTTTTAAGTTGGCGTTGCTTAAATCTGAGATAACATCATCGTAAGTATCCCATCGTCCATCTTCACCGACACCACGGAAACGACTACCTCGGAAATCGGCTTGATAGAGATTTGCAGATTTCAACACAATGCCTGATAAATCAACATTCTTTAATACCAATTTAAATAAGGAGTTATTCCCCAATATTTGAGAACTTAATTGAGCATTACTCAAGTCAATATTGTTGATTTTGCCGCCATAAATACCAATAATTTTATTAATCACTAGCTGGGTGATAATTAACTGGTTTTGTCTAAATTCCCAATTTTGACTTTTACCCATAGATTCTAATTCTTTGGCAAGAAACTGATTCATGCGGTTTAATTCAGGAATAGCTTTCAAACCACTGTTAGTTAAAGCTTGTTGAATGGTATCTAGGGTTTTGGGATCTGTTTCTTTGACCAGTAAATCAACTAATAATTTGATTGCTTGTTTATCATCTATACTGCCTAGCGCTAAAATCGCTCTTTCTCGATCTTGATTACTCACTCCATTATTAGGATTAAGAGCTTTAATTAGTTCGAGATACTTTTGACTATTGCTTTGTTCACTTCTGCGTTGAGTTTCTTGGGTTTGGATGTAGATTTGTGTGCCAACTAAAGTTGATAACACTGCAATCATGCTAGTAATTCCCACTACAAACAAGCTAAAATTAGGGTTATTTCTGGGGGAATTTTCCGTTGGAATTGGTGCTGTTGAGGTGCTATTTACATCAGTCTCATTAATTGTTGATTCCTCTTGAAAACTACTAACAGTGCTGGTAATATCTATGGTATTTGTTCCTGCTAGTTGATCATGAAGAGCGCGGCGGGGTCTTTGGGCTGGCCAACCAAGTGATTCGGCCAGGATCATTAGCATAGTTAAAGACGTAAACAAAGCTAAGTTAGGAAACACAAAGCTATAACGCCAAAGAAAATAAGCAACGGTAAGGGGTATAGTCCAACGTCCTAAACCTTCTCTAACAAGAATTGCACCTAAATCTGGGGCTTTTCCTTCAGTATTGACTACGCCTATACCAAACCAGCGTTTGGTAATGGTGCTGCCTGTTTTCGCTAATAAATACATTTGCCAGGCAGAAAGGGTAGTGGGTAAGATGAGGGCTAATGACCACAGAATATTAGTCGGCCAAGCTACATTACGAATGCCGTAGCTGACAGGTAATGCTAGGGGACGAGCGATCGCTTTTTCTGTAACTACTAAAACAGGATTTAAAGGAACTCTTGGGAGTTGGGTGCGAGAATTAATATAAGCTCCCAAAGCAAAAGGAACTACACCACTGGCAATAAAGATACTTATTTCTACCGTCCACGCTACAAAACGTCTGGTGGCTAAGGATGTAACCTTCTTTTTTTTCGGTTGTTGGGGACGGCTAGATGGACTACTACTGCCGATCATTGAATTCGCCATGGAAATTTACCTGTAAATTTGTTTTGAGACCGCTATCGGTGTGATTAAAATAGACTATTGCTGATTGGGCAAGCTCTTAGCAACAAAAAATTTGTATCCAAGATACACTAACGCTGTCAAAACTGCCAGACTGATAATACCCGCGACTAAAGCAAATACTGTTTGCAGTATCCACAGAGTTAACAGCATCACTATCCCTGTAACTACCAGTTTTTTTATTGTTGATAAACTACTAAACCAAGTTCTAGACCGTTCTAGATATAATTTCCATTGCGAGAAACCCATGACAGGAGTGTTTACTTCTGGTAATACTGAATTAACATCAGAGGATTTAATTTCTGCTTCTAGATTTTCCAGACGACGCTGTAAATCTTCTTCTGGTCGATAGTTCATAGATTTTTTCCCTATTTACACAGTCTATTAGCTAATTTTACATCTGATCCCAGTATTGTTCTTCTTCACCCTCCTGAAAGCGCGGCGTGGCGTTAGTCATACTCCTGCCTCCTGAACTCCCGCCTCTTGCCTCCTGAACTCCTACTCTAACGGTACACATTGGTGAGAGAATAAAAACTTGCAATCATCCTTACCTTGTATTGCTGACGGCTCAAAGGAATTTTCAAAAATGTGGAAAAAAATTACGTTAATCTTATTATTGGTGTTGAGTTTCAGCCTCAGTAATCCCGGTGTAGCTAATGCTGCTGGACTCAAGAGTTTTGTTGATAGTGCTGATGGTTATCAGTTTTATTATCCTAATGGTTGGCTACAAGTAAAAGTTGCCGATGGACCCGATGTGGTATTTCACGATTTAATTGAAGTATCGGAAAATGTGTCTGTAGTTATTAGTCCTGTTCCGGCTGGGAAAACTTTATCAGATTTGGGAACTCCCTCGGAAGTGGGTTATAAATTGGGAAAAGCGGCTCTTGCTCCTGTAGATTCTGGCCGGACTGCTGAATTAACCAATGCGGCTCAAAGAGAAGTCAATGGTAAAGTTTATTATTTTCTAGAATATGAAGTTGAACTTCCTAATCGGGAAAAAAGACACAATATATCTAGCGTGGCTGTAAGTCGCGGTAAGCTGTTCACTTTTAATGCGTCAGTACCGGAAAGACGTTGGAAAAAACTGCAACGGATGATTGATGAAGTTGTAAGTTCTTTCACTGTTTATTAATTAGGGACTGGGGATAGGGAGCAGGGGAGTAAAAGTTTTTCCAATTACCGATTATCAATTACTTATACATGAAAGTTCCGCAATTTGTTCTGGCTTCTGCGTCTCCTGCTCGAAAAAAGTTATTAGAAACTGTGGGGATTAAACCTATTATTTGTGCTAGTGATTTTGATGAGTCACAAATTACAATTACTGAACCAAAAGAGTTAGTTAATACTTTGGCTAGATGTAAAGCAGAAACTGTGGTTTCTCGGTTTCCATCATGTTTAATTATGGGTTGTGATTCGGTTTTGGCATTTGATGGTGAGATTTATGGTAAACCCCAAGATGCGGATGATGCGATCGCTCGTTGGCAGTTTATGCAGGGTAATTTTGGTGATTTGTATACAGGTCATGTTTTGATTGACAATACACAAAATCGAAGTGTTATCCAGTGTCAAATTACTAGGGTTTATTTTGGCAAGATGAGCGATCGCGCCATTCAAGCTTATGTTAATACTGGTGAACCTTTAAAATGTGCAGGAGCTTTTGCTTTAGAAGGTTTTGGCAGTTTATTTGTAGAAAAAATTGAAGGTTGTCATAGTAATGTGATTGGTTTAAGTTTGCCTTTATTGCGGCAGATGATAGGGGAATTGGGTTATGAGGTAACGGATTTTTGGGAATAGTAGAGCAGAACAAACTATAATGTTGAATGTGATTCGGGTAAAAATCATGAAACGGGATGAGGTACTAGCAATTTTAGCTGCACATCAAGAAAAATTACAGGAAATGGGAGTAAAATCCCTGAATTTATTTGGTTCGGTGGCGAAATAAGTTAACAAAAAATCATAAAAATAAATAATATAATATTATGTAAATTTTATGATTCTCAACGTAAATACAACAGAATGTACGCAATAATTGTAAACTATATAATAAAGTCTATGAATCAAATAATATGTCTTCCACTTCTACTCCTTCCTTGCGAGAACAACAACATCCCCTCATTCGTCAACTAGCTGATTGCATTGAAACGGTATGGCATAAACACTTAGACTTATCACCCTATCATTTACCGGCGGAATTGGGATATGTAGAAGGTAGATTAGAAGGGGAAAAACTGATTATCGAAAATCGCTGTTATCAAAGTACCCAGTTCCGCAAAATGCACTTGGAACTAGCAAGGGTGGGGAATATGTTGGATATTCTCCATTGTGTGATGTTTCCCAGAATAGAATATGATATACCGATGTTTGGTTGCGATTTAGTCGGAGGTAGAGGTCAAATTAGTGCAGCGATCGCGGATCTTTCCCCTGTCAACTTAGATCGTCGGCTACCAGAAGATTATAATTATCAACTTCTGAACTTAACCACGCCTTATTTTTCTCAACCCCGTGAACTACCAGAATGGGGTAATATTTTTTCTGATTTTTGTCTGTTTATTCGTCCTGCTTCTCCAGAAGAAGAAACTATGTTTTTGTTACGGGTACAATCATTTCTAGAAGTACATTGTACTCAAGCGATCGCCTCCAGTCCAGTTGCACCAGAAAAAGTCGCTGAAATTATCGCTGCACAAAAAAATTACTGTACCAAACAACAGCAAAATGATAAAACCCGTCGAGTTCTAGAAAAAGCTTTTGGTGAAGATTGGGCAGAAAATTATATGACTACAGTTTTATTTGATCTACCAGAATCTTAGAGGTTGTTTGAAAAGTTTCTTGCTGGCTGTGACTTTAGGTGCTCTTTCATCCCGCTTTCACCTATCCATTACCCACAACTTTGTTAAGATCAGGTGTGTCTTTAGACCGGGGAGTGTCAATCCGAACTAGCGATCGCTTATTTCAATTCCATAATTGATTTTAGGGGTTCACTGCTGCCCATTGGGTGAACTTCAGGAGCAAAACCCTAAAAAGGAAATCCTATCAGGATTTCCAGTTTTAGCAGACATGAGTAAAAATCTACCGTTTGAAGCGAGAACGTTGTTGACGGCGCTGCTTGTGTCTAGCTATCGCTTTACGTTTTTCTTTTTCTAAAGGTGTTTCAAAATGACGCTTTTTCCGCATATCTTGGAAAATTCCTGCTTTAGAAACTTCCCGCTTGAATCTTCGCAGTGCTGACTCAATTCCTTCGTTTTCACCCAATACCACTTGTGTCATTCCTATTCCTCCGTATTTTGCATTAATATTTGAGAGCTAGAGCTAAAATAAAATATTCCAGCAGCATTTAGCATAGGGCTGCATCTGCTGGAAACTCTAGATGTTAGTTTTTTTTAACAGACTTAATAGCGACGACCACCGCCACCACCGCCACCGCGATTACCCCAGCTTCCGCCGCCACCACCACGGGAAGAACCTGAACCTCTATCTTCACGAGGTTTAGCTTTGTTCACACGCAAATCACGACCCATCCATTCAGCACCATCAAGAGCTTCAATTGCTGCCGTTTCTTCGGCTTCTTGTGACATTTCTACAAAGGCAAAACCTCTGGGGCGACCAGTTTCCCGGTCTGTAGGTAATTGTACACGGCTAACTGTTCCGTACTCAGCAAATGCCCGTTTCAGGTCTTCTTCTGTTACCTGATAGGACAAATTTCCAACGTAAATTGACATAGAATATGGTCTCCGAAACCAGAGAGTAGAGAGAGTTAGATTCGGAGAGACGCATTAAAAAAATCTTAAAACGAGTTACTCAGCCGAAAATAATCTTTATATCCCCAACTATAGCACTACATGAGAATATCAACTCATAATAAGCAACTTTTTGCCATAGATGAACTAGCGTCGTGGGGAAATGACCCTAATCAACGCCACTGGAGTGGTTGGGAAACTGTGTAAGAATCTTTGTTGCTTCTCGACACAGCACTTGATGATGGCGATTACTTGCTAGTAAATCCCCCCATTGATGAATATCACCAGTGTTATATGCTAAAGGCGTACAGTCACAATGGGTAAATTGGCCACCTGCTTCCGTGAGAATTAGTTCAGGAGCAGCCATATCCCAATCTTTAGGTGCTGATTTGCCAGATAGGGAAATGTAAACATCTGCTTGCTGTTCAATAATCGCAGCAATTTTGCAACCTACGCTACCAATTGCTTTTTGATTTTGACAAGGTAAATGTTGTAATAGATATTCTAACCTATCGTTGCGATGTGAGCGACTCACAACCAAAATTAAATCTTGAATATTTTTAGTACAATTAACTCGCACCGCTACAGAACCAGTGGCAGTCTCTCTAAAAGTTCCACCACCTCTGATGGCATAATACAACGTTTGTGTTTCTGGAATAGCTACAACTGCTAATATCGGCTGTGTTCCTTGAATTAAGGCAATATGGATGGCATATTCCCCAGTTTTATTAATAAAGTCTTTTGTTCCATCTAAAGGATCAATAATCCATACCCACTCATGGGGATTTTTCTCCTGTTGTGATTTATAGGTTTCTTCACTGATATAACCAAAATCTGCCTCACCTAAAGCAGCTTTAAGTTGTGACAAGATATATTCACTCACAGCTATATCTGCAACCGTCACAGGTTCATTATCTTTATACTTAATATCTAAATCTGGTGCTAAAGCAGTACCGTGATAATAAGAACCCAGTAATTTGGACGCTCCCCAAGCTACTTCTCGTGCGATAATTAAAATTTCTGATAAGTCTTTCATGAATTTATCCAGTGGCGTGTACCAAAATACTGACAAGCTTTAGCCGCAATATTAGCAGATAAAGCTAGAGTATCAGTAAAACTGTGACTCAAGATATGGTGACAGAAAGCACCATGAAAAATATCTCCTGCACCTAGTGTATCAACAGGCTGTATTTTTGGCACATCTACCACACCAGATACACCATGAGTTAAATATTGTATGGGCTTTTCACCGTGGGTAATGGCAATATGGGAAATGGAAAAATTTTGCAAATAGGTAAAAACATCCTTTTGATTTTGGCAGTTAGGGGGATAAAAATTAGCTGAACAAATAGCATAATCTACAAACGGTAATATGTTTTCAAATCCTGGTTTCCAGCTACCGCCATCAATAACAACAGGAATATTTTTAGTTTTAGCAGTTTGGGCAATAATTTGACTCACGGCCATTTGATGACCATCAATTAAAACAATATCAATATTTTCTAAAATATTTGCGGGAATAGAGTTAATATCGGCCTGAGTTTTTACAGCATTAATGGAAATGATTGCTCTTTCGCCTGTATCTTGGGTGACAATAATAGAAGATACTGGTGGGGGTGTATTTTTATCCCCATCTAAGTCAATAATTCCCACTTGATAATTTTCCAAATCGCTATAAATTAGCTGCGTTATGGGATGAGAACCCAGTACACCTAAAACTTTGCTGTTATTACCTAAATAACTGCAAGTAACAGCAGCATTTGTAGCTGGTCCACCTGCAGCTACGGTGTAGTCACTAGCAACTATTTTTTGATTATTTTGGGGCGGAGATTGAGCTAAATAAATTAAATCTAAGGTGATTAAACCGATAAACAAGGCAGAATTAGTCATGGGTAATCTGTAGTTAAATAATTGTATTTTATTAATTTATAATTTCCTCTATTTATTGTTCGTTTTCTATTATTTCATTTTCTATATTAAACTCAATTCGATTTTGGGAAACAATTTCTTCAAGGACTTGAGTACCGCGATTACATTCTAAAACTTGATTAAAACGAAGCATTAGTTCTGGAATATTAATCACTTCTTCTATACATTCCATATATCTGTTAATAATAGTTTTGATTTTATATCTTAATCTTGCTTGTTCTTGAATTCTATTTAACAAATCTTCAATGTTTTGCTCAGTTTTGATAACAAAAGTAATTGGATATCGTTGTACTTTATCAATATCTAAAAAATATTTACCTGTATCTAAACTTTCTGTTACTTGAAAAAAACGACCCAGAGGTTTCATTACAAAATCTATACCTCCATCGTTAGCGTTTGTCCGTCCAGTTTTATACAAAATTAAATGATCACGATTTAATTCTTCTTGTGACCAACCCCAGTATATTATCTGTTCTGCATAATATTGTTTTAAAATTGCATAACTAACAATTTCAAATATTCTTGCATCTATATTGGGTTTTAATAAACTTTTGATAAATTCAATGGCTGTTTCTGGTGATTTTTCTTGAATTGTGATCATTTGTTGACAATACATCATGAATTCATTAAATGAGTTTATTCTTGCTTGTATATAAGCATCAATGATATCTTTAACAGATTCAGCAATATTGATTATTTGATCATTAATTGTTACTTTTAACAAATTTTCATTAATCCAATATCTATTGGTGATGGAATCTCTGATAATTGGTAAATAATCTGAAGTATGAAAATATTTTTTAAATTCTTCATTTAAACGATTGTTAAGAGCATGATTTTGAAGTTTACTACCAAAAGGTAGTTCTCTCTGTCTGATTAACAATGCCATATATTGTGCGCCTTGATAATCTTCATAGGTATTATTAATATGAAATTGATTTTTTAAATAATCTTCAACTAAAACATATATAGCATAATGGTTGGCAAAGCTGGCTCTTGATTTAGAGCCACGATTTGCAGCCTTAGTTTTAATATTTAGATACTGCAATAAATGACTATTATTGAAAATAATTTCTCCATATCCAGGAAAGTTTTGATTAAGAATAGTAATTATTGTTTGCGTAAAGTCATGCTGTTGTATTTGCATCAAAAATACTCCCCTGGATAACATCTGTATCTAAATCTAATTTCTTACCATGTTTATTTTTTACAGTATGACTTTTTAGGATTGGCAAAAGTGGTTCTCCTTGATATTCTTGCATTCCTAAAACTCGTCTTAAACCAATTTTTAAATATTCTTCTTGAGATTCAATACTCATAGATTTTCTGCCTAAGCGTTTAGCGACAGCAGCAGTAGTAAAAGTTCCTGCAAAGGGATCAAGTATGACATTTTCTTCATGACTACTTGCTAAAATAATTCTTTCTAGCAAAGACTCAGGTTTTTGTGAAGGATGATTTTCATACTCTTCCATTCGATATCTCACACGGGGAAAATACCAAGCATTACCAGGGACTTTTTCTGTATTATAGGGGGTGGGAACTGATTTTCTGTAATCAATTAATTTACGTTGTGATCCAGTTTTTGCTTCAACTTTTATATTGTCTGAATTAAAAATATAATTATTTTTATCTTTCACACAATGGAGGATAGGTTCATACATTGAACCAAAGTACTTTGTCGCTTGAACTCCAGAACTATCGTAATACCAAATTATCCGACTGAGAATAGTTAATTTTTTTCTCAAGTAAATATCAAAGTAAGGCATTGCTTGTGTGCTTGTCATTACATATAATGTACCATTTGGCTTTAGTATGCGTATACATTCATCTAGCCACTTGTATGACCAATTTACATACTCTTCTTCTGAATCCCATTTATCATAAAAATTAGCAAATTTTTTCCCTATATTATAGGGAGGATCTGCAAAAATTAAATCAACTGATTCTGAAGCAATATGATTTGACAAGATGTTGATAGCATCACCATAAAATATCAGATTGCCTTCGTTTTGATAAGATACACACATGATAATTAGCTAAGACTCCATTTCTGCTAATTCTAACCAGCGTTCGGTAGCTATATCAATATCTTGTTTGAGCTTTTCCAATTGTTCATAGAGTTTTTGCACTTGGCTATAATTTCCAGCCATATTCGCTAGGGTTTTTTCTACTTCTGTTTTTTCTGTTTCTAACTGGGCAATTTTGCCTTCTAAGTCTTCAAATTCCCGTCTTTCCCAATTGGATAATCGGCGACGTTTTTTAGTTTCTGCGACTGTAGATACAACTTTTTCCTTTTCTATCACTACAGTTTTTGTAGTTTCCTGTTGTTGGGATTCTTCCGCTTTTTTATAATCTAAATAAATTGAATAATTCCCCGGATATTGACGTAAACTGCCACCTTCTTCTAAGGCAAAAATTCTATCCACCGTCCGATCTAAAAAGTAACGATCATGGGAAACTACAATGACACAGCCAGTAAAATCTTCTAAATATTCTTCTAATACTGCTAATGTCTGCACATCTAAATCATTGGTTGGTTCATCTAAAATTAAGACATTGGGCGCACTAATGAGAATACGCAATAAAAATAAGCGGCGTTTTTCTCCTCCAGAAAGTTTATTAATGGGTGCATATTGTTGATTTCCTGGAAACAAAAATCTTTCTAACATTTGGGAAGCCGTGATTTTTGTGCCGTCGGATATTTGGATAAATTCCCCTTCTTCTTTAATATAATCAATTACGCGCTGATCTTCATTTACAGCCGTTAACAATTCTTCTGAGTGTTGATTGAAATAGCCAATGTGAATGGTACTACCAATTTCTACCGTACCAGAATCTGGTGGAATTTTGGCAGTCATAATATCCATTAAAGTAGATTTTCCTGCGCCATTTCCGCCAATAATGCCAATCCTATCTTCTGGACTAAACTCATAAGTAAAATTATTAATTAAAGTTCTACCATTGTAGCCTTTACTGACATTTTTGAGTTCAATTACTTTTTTACCAATGCGACGGCCAACGGTAGAAATATCAACCTTACCATTCAGTTGTTTAAACTCAGTGTCCCGTAGTGCATGAGCGCGTTCAATTCTAGCTTTCTGCTTGGTACTTCTAGCTTTGGGTCCTTTTTTTAACCATTCTAATTCACGACGTAAAATACCTTGATGTTTACGTTGAGTGCTAAGAGCAGATTCCTCAGCTAAGGCTTTCTTTTCTAAATAATAGGAATAATTTCCTGTATAATTGTAAATATCAGCGCGATCAATTTCGATAATTCTGTTAGTAACTTTATCTAAAAAATAACGATCATGGGTAGTTAATAAAAGTGCGCCGCGATAGCGATTTAAATAACTTTGCAACCATTCTACAGACAAAGCATCTAAATGGTTAGTCGGTTCATCCATTAACAATAAATCTGGTTCTGATATCAAAGCTGCGGCTAAAGCGATGCGTTTACGATATCCTCCTGATAATGTCCCGACTTTGACATCAAAATCAGCGATTCCTAACTTTGTTAGAATGATTTTAGCGTTAGTTTCTAATTCCCATCCACCAGTAGCATCCATGCGTTGCATTATACTGGAAAGACGGGACATTAATTGACTATCTTCGGGATAATGTGCCAATTTATCAGATAATTCTTCATACTCTCTGACCAGGTTCATTTGTTCACCACTGTCAGCAAATACCTGTTCTAAAACAGTATGATTTTCATCCATATCTGGCTGTTGAGGCAAGTAAACAATTTTCGCGCCAGAGTTAACTAAAATTTGCCCACTATCAATTGGTTCTAGTCCAGCAATCATTTTTAATAAAGTTGATTTACCAGAACCATTTGTACCGATTAAACCAACTTTATCATTATTATCAAGACTAAAATTTGTATCTTTTAAAAGTTCTTTAATTCCGAAATCTTTTTTAACTGATTGTAGTGTAATAATGCTCATCTTATGTGGTACTTAGTAATTAAGAATGAGGTGGGCATTGCCCACCTTACAGATGATTGTAACCCTGATTTTAGACAAATAAATCGAGAGGTAAATGTCCATACATTTCGTTAACTCCTCCCGCTTGATAGGACTGGCAAGATACTAACACTCCCCGATGATGTCCAGAATAAGAATCGAGATAACACAAGCCATTTTTGCCATTCAATTTGATGTAGACTGGGCCTTCTGGTTCAGGTAAATCTGTTGGTGCTTGATAACCCAAAGCGCGAGAATAGGTTTTCATCGCTAAAATTCCTTCTTCGGCGGTATCAGCACAAATACCTAATATTTGATAGTCCGTCAAACTGGTGAGAAAAATTAATGCCTCACGGGTAACAATTTTTTCTGACGGTTTGAGGATAGGGGCAATATCCAGACAGTTAAATTTGTTGAGTATTTTTTTGGCTTCTTGGAGTGTGAGTTTCTGGTGATTGGAAGTAGACATAATTATTGATTTGTCTAGTGTTAGGTCTGGTTCAGGTTAGCGGATGGAGATTTGCTCAGATTACTAGCATTGGGGAACAAAATCAAGATTGATATGGGATATTCCCTCAGTTTAGGCAGGAATGTTTGTTTTGTTGGGTGTGTTTACTGATAATTACACATCTGACCTTTTTTGCTGTTACCCTCTCTTGAGGGGGAGAATATTTTTCTAATATAATTCCCAAAACTGTCCTTTGCCAATTTAATAGTTGCTAATTTTTCAAAGTCATCTCTCCTGGAAGGAACTGCATTTTGGCTACAATAACACAGATAGATATGAAAATGTTGACATACAAGTCTTGTGTTGTAAACATTGTAAACAATCCAAAATCTAAAATCCAAAATCCAAAATTGAATGACAATAAATGGTAATATGTTCCCTAAATAAAATTACTGTATCTATTGATTCCACCTGAACGGCTAATTAACTCGACTTTGTGGTAATATTAGCTGCAAGTAAGTGGCAATTAATGTGACTATACCATTCAAATCTCCCCGATCATCAAGAAGACGGAAACATTCTCTCCGTCCTCTTCAGCGTTTATTTAACTATGGACATCAGTATATTAAACAAATTCGTTTGGCTATTGGTGCTTCTATTCTAAATAAAATTTTTGACTTAGCACCGCCAGTATTAATTGGAATTGCCGTTGATGTGGTAGTCAAGCAACAGGATTCTATCATTGCTCGGTTAGGAGTAAAAGATATTTATGGGCAATTTCTCATTTTATCTTTGTTGACGGTGATTACTTGGATATTGGAGTCATTGTTTGAATATTGTTTTAAATTACTATGGCGCAATTTAGGCCAGAATGTGCAGCATAATTTACGACTAGACGCATATAAACATCTGCAAGAATTAGAATTAGCTTATTTTGAAGAACGCAGTACCGGGGGTTTAATGTCTATTTTAAGTGATGATATTAACCAATTAGAACGGTTTTTAGATGTAGGTGCAAACGATATTATTCAAGTAACTACAACTATTATTATTGTTGGCGGTGCCTTTTTTATTTTAGCTCCTAGTGTAGCTTGGATGGCAATTTTACCCATGCCATTTATTCTCGGTGGTTCGGTAGTTTTTCAGAAGTTTCTTGCGCCTCGTTATGCGGATGTGCGGGAAAAGGTAGGTTTATTAAATGGCAGATTATCTAATAATTTAAGCGGCATTACTACAATTAAAAGTTTTACGGCGGAAAATTATGAAGCAACCCGTGTAGAATTGGAAAGTAATGCTTATCGTCAAAGTAATGCTAAGGCAATTGCTTTATCGGCGGCTTATATTCCCATTATTCGGATGTTCATTTTAGCAGCTTTTACAATCTTGCTGTTGTTCGGAGGAATGGAAGTAGTAGGAGGAAGATTAGCTGTAGGTGCTTATAGTTCTTTGGTGTTTTTAGTCCAGCTTTTGCTGTGGCCTTTAACCAGATTAGGTGATACTTTTGATTTATACCAAAGGGCGATGGCTTCTACTAATCGAGTCATGGATTTATTAGATACTCCTGTGGTAATTCATCCTGGACATATTGATTTACCTATAGATATAGTTCAGGGTAATTTAGAATTTCATCATGTTACCTTTGCTTATCAAAATAGAACTCCAATTATTAAAGATTTATCTTTAAAAATTCTTGCGGGAAATACAATTGCTATTGTTGGTTCAACGGGTTCAGGTAAAAGCACTTTAGTTAAACTATTACTGCGGTTTTATGAAGTGGAAAATGGTAAAATTACTTTAGATGGTATTGATTTACAACAATTAAATTTGCGAGATTTACGCCGTTCTATTGGGTTAGTGAGTCAGGATGTATTTTTATTTCATGGTACGGTAGCAGAAAATATTGCCTATGGTACTTTTACTGCCAGTAATGAAGATATTATTATGGCGGCAAAAATTGCCGAAGCTAATGATTTTATTATGAATTTGCCCCAAGGTTATGAGACAATTGTAGGAGAGAGGGGGCAAAAGTTATCTGGAGGACAAAGACAACGAATTGCGATCGCTCGTGCAGTCTTAAAAGATCCGCCAATTTTAATTTTAGATGAAGCCACCTCAGCAGTAGATAATGAAACTGAAGCTGCTATTCAACGTTCCTTAGAGCGGATTACAGTAAATCGGACTACAATAGCGATCGCTCACCGTCTTTCCACCGTCCGCAATGCTGACTGCATTTATGTCATGGAACATGGTAAATTAGTTGAAGCCGGAACTCACGAACAACTATTAGACAAAAATGGCATTTATGCAAGTCTCTGGATCGTCCAATCTGGGTTAAAATAAATAAAATAAAATTAACAAAAATTACCAGTTAATCATCATGTTTAGTATTCCGCAACCAGAAACAGAAGAGAATAAATGGCGAGGACAATTAGATAGATTTGTCAAAGACAACCAACCAGAATTAGCAGCACTTTTTTGGGGGTTATGGTTAGAAAATGGCAATAGTCAGGGTACTATCGGCATTAATTTACTTCCCCAACCCCATTTTGTTTATTGTCCCCAAACTGAAATAGAAAAATTAAATGAGCGAGTCGAAAACCGACTTCAAGAACTTTTGGGAATTATTGATAATAATAAACCAGAAACCGAAGTACTGATGATTGGTATTGGTAAAGGAGAAATTAAACTAATTCAATTTGCACCTAAATTATCACCAGAAACCTATTTTCATGAATTAGGAAAAAATATAGATGAATTAATGGATTTACTAGAACAGCGATTAGTAACACAAATCAAATAATATTGATTTTTTTCAAGCGCGTAGTCAGTTTAAAGAAACTCCCCAGTCTCATCATTTTAGTGCTACTCATGCCGCCATTTCCGTTAATTCTACTCAAGAACAAATAGAAGCAATTGGTCAAAGAGAAGGTTGGAGAGTAATCCGTTGTAACCGTGATTCTTTCTTTGATGTGATAGAGTTCTGGTTAGAAAATAGAGTCATGATCGAATTTTTAACCCCAGAAATGGCCAATCAATATTTAACCCTCATGCAACCAGAAAATTTACAAAAAGCATTTGCTGGCTCAAATCTATAAAAGACTCAAACTCTCAAGTTCAGTTTTATCATGTTCCCAATTCCCAATTCCCAATTCCCAATTCCCCATTCCCTATTCCCCATTCCCTATTCCCTATTCACTGTTCCCTGTTCCCTGTTCCCTGTTCCCTGGTAAGATAGACTGATTAACAACCAACTTGTCGGAAAAGATAAATTGGTCTGTTTCCCTAGTGACAAGGTTTTTAAAAGTACATGAACAAAAGATTTATTTTAACTCTGATTTCTAGCCCCGTATTATTCACATCTGTTATATCTATGGTGATGATGGCTAAACCTGCTCATGCTAGTCAAACCATTGACCCTGCTGGAACTCACCTATCTTGTGTTATGTCGCCACATTCAGCAACACTAAAACAGGTATGTATTCAGGTAAGTAATACTCCTCGCACTGTTGCTAAGGAACCGATGCAAATAGCACAAGCAGATAAAAATAGTCCTGATGAGTTAGTTTTTTCTGAAGAAGAGAGCGATCTAGCTATTAAGTTATTTGGGTGTGATTGCCCAGTTTGTATCAATGCGGCTCGGCAATTAAACGGTTTAGCACCTTTACCAGTTTAATTAAGTGACTGTGAACAGTTAACTGTTAACACTTCTCGAATTATCTCCGTTGGTACTTCGTCGGTAACTTTGACTGTACCAATTTGAGTTGGTAGTACAAAGCGGACTTTGCCAGATTTGACTTTTTTGTCTAATTGCAAAGCATCAATAAAAGCTTCAATAGCTAAATTTGCGGGTATTTGCGTTGGCAATCCCGCTTTTTTAATTAAGGCGTTTTGACGTTCTGTATCTGCTTGTGTCCAAAGTCCTAATTTTACAGCAATGTCTCCTGCTGCTACCATACCAATACCTACAGCTTCACCATGTTTCAATAGACGGTACTCTGTCAGGCTTTCCACCGCATGGCCGATGGTATGACCATAATTTAAAATTGCCCTGAGTCCAGATTCTTTTTCATCCTTGCTGACAACATCTGCCTTTGCTTGACAGGAATGAGTTAATATGCTGTTTATCAGGTCGGATTTTACATAGCGGAGTTGGTCAAGGTGTTTACTTAGTTCTAATTGAGTAAACAATTCGGTATCCCAAATGACACCGTATTTGATCACCTCTGCCATTCCTGCTCGAAACTCCCTTGCTGGAAGGGTTTTTAATACTTCTGGGTCAATCAAGACTAAACTAGGTTGATGAAATGCACCAATCAAGTTTTTACCGTGGGGATGATTTACACCAGTTTTACCACCAATAGCTGAGTCTACCATTGCGAGGAGACTGGTGGGAACTTGGACAACGTTGATGCCTCTGAGCCATGTAGCGGCAGCAAAGCCTGTCATATCACCAATTACACCTCCTCCTAATGCCACCATTGTGGAGGAGCGTTCTAGGCGATTTTCCAGGGCAATATCATAGAGTTTTTGAATGGAGTTAAGGGTTTTGTAGCGTTCTCCTGGAGGTAGGTTGTAGCTAACAACTTGAAAACCGGCTTTTTCTAAAGAGGCGATCGCTCTTTCGCCATAATATTTAAATATCATCGGGTTGGAAACTAGCAATACTTTCTTACCTAGTTTCAAACTGGCCATTTGTTCACCTAGTTGATCTAAACTCCCAGGTGCGATGGTAATATCATAAGACTTTTCAGGTATATCTACTTTAATTACAGAACTCATTCCCTAACCCTAATATAATCACTCCTCTGGGTATTTTACCCCAAGTTGACAACCTCTTTTCTATTCCCTGTTCCCTTTCATAATTATTGATGATTGAATAGAAATAAGTAACTAATGTGGAGAAACACAAATGGCTGTAGTTGAATATATTGTCTTTCTAGGCGTGTTTATGGGTGTAGCTGTAGGCTTGTTATTTGGTCTACGCGGAGCTAAGATCCTCTAATTCTACAATTAGACGCTAATTAAACCCACTTTATGTGGGTTTAGGTATTGGTTTCAATCAGATGATCAAATGTCTATTTAATACTTTGCTGTTTGATTGCAAGTTTTCACCACTTCGATCTCTAACTCAAGTATCCGAGCAATTTGTTCTACAGTTAGTCCCTCATTTAATAAACCAATTCTCAATTATCAGATCCTCAAAATCCTGAAAATCTGCCACATTATTTGTTACTAAAATCAAGTCATTGCAGAAGGCAATACTGGCAATTTGTCCATCAATAAAAGCAGGTGTTTTACCAATTTTCGATAATCTAGCTCTTTCCTGTGCGTGCCATTTTGCAGCTTTGAGATCATAATCAAACACAGGCAAATCTAACACAGAATCTTGAATGTATTTCCATAAAGAATCCTTGCGTTTAGATGCTGGTAAACGCCAACAGCCATAAAGGATTTCATGAACAACAAGACTTGCTACTGCTACTTCTGAACGATAGCGATTTAATTGATCTAAAACCTGAGTATTGGGAATTGGCCGACTCGGTTCTGAGATAATATTAGAGTCTAGTAAAAAGCGAACTGTCATAAATCAATCTCGCGTCCTGGACTACGATCTCTAAGATCTGCAAAATCTTCATCTGTAAATTCAATTCCTTCTCTTTCAATTGTTTCTCGAAACCTTAAAACCCCTTCCCAAAAGCTATCTCCTTTATTCTGTAATGGTTTTTCCTGTACTTGTTCTTTTATTTGTGACAGTTTATGTTTGAGAAATTGAATAAAATCTAAAACTTCTTGTTGTTTATCGGTTGGTAACTCTCGCAGGTTTTCTAAAACTGCTTGTTCAATGGTCATAGTTTCACCTCTACTACTAGGCTATAATTCTATTGTAAATGACATCAGCATTAATTTTTATTTTCTCCTCCATTGTTGATATCAATTCCTAATATTGCCAATTGTTGATTTATTCAATCTGTAGCTATCGCTTCATCGGTTTCTATGGCTTTTTCTACTCCTATTTTAGCAATTTCTAGGAGTTGTTTGGATTTTAGTTTTAAATCCAAACTTTCCAGAAATGAGAGAAATCTTTTTAATTAATCATTTGCCATTCACGAGCATCTACAAATAAGGATAAATGTTTAACATTGGTAGTAGCAACAATTACTTGATTTCCATTTAATTCTTCTATTTTTGCTTGTGCTGCTAAAATAACATCACCATCAAGAGATTTAGGATCAGCAGTTGGTTTTCCCGTGTTTCTAATTTCTGCCCAAAATTGTGCTGCTAAAAGCATGGTAGCAGTAGTAATAGGCAAGTAAGTAATCGCTTGTTTGAGTTGATCTAAACGTTTAATTCCTTTTGTTTTTCCCGCTCTTAATAGTTCTCGTCTTACTTCATAATCAGCAATTTCCGGTAAAATAACTTGATGACTTTTTAAGGGTAATTCATCTAACCATTCTTTACAATCCTGACAATTAGAATTAGAACTTTTAGGATTTGTTACCATTCCTAAAATATTTGTATCGAGGAAAATCAATTTATTCATATAAATTCAGCTTAATCTTAAAAAGGATTATCATCAATTTCTTGTTTTTGCCGCAAATATTCCCAAGTTTCCGTTTGTTCTTCTTGTTCTCCTTCTTCTAACCACTCTTCGGTTAATTTTTTTAGTGCTTGATGTTGTTGATTTAAAATTTGTTGTTGTGCGTCTATTTCTAGCTGAGAATGGTTAAAAATCTCAGGTTTAAAAGTAACACTTTCTCGAAATACTCGCATTATTTGTAGGAGATTTGGCCAATATTCTTTAGGTGTTGCTTGAATTTCTCGTAAAATTTCTATGAGATGATTTTCTTCGGTAGTGTTACTTAATTCTGGTTTATTGATTAAATCGGATTGAGACATAATTATTTATTCCTCATAATGTTGATAAAGCGTAATTAGTCATGGGAATCCTATCTTTATATTATGACAAAATCTGCCGTGATAGTAAGCTGTTAAATTGATCAGGGAAAATATATATAAATATTATACAACAGGAAATTAACTAATGATGCTTTTGAGATCAATTCCTAATATTGCCAATTGCTGATTTATCCAATCTGTAGCTGTTGCTTCATCGGTTTCAATGGCTTTTTCTACTCCTATTTTAGCAATTTCTAGCAGTTGTTTGGATTGTTCACGTTTTTGATGTGATTCTTCAACTTTGTTTCTAATTTTTTTCTGTACTGATTTAGGTGCATTCCAAACTAAAAATTGACTAATTTCATTAGGGTATAATTCAATTTGTCCTGATGAACCTTTAAAATGTTTTTCAACCTGTAGCTTTCCAATAATACTATTGAGGTAAATAGACAGATAAACTGAGTCAAGTAAATCAGTTCTGAGAATAGTTACATGATTATCTGGTAAGGCTTTTTGCCTGTAAAGATAAGGCGCACAGCGTCCAATTGTACCAACACCTGTACCATTAATTACTGAAATTATCCCCACCAATTAAATCAATTTCAAAATAAACTTGTCCATTTTCTCCAAATCTGCCCTCAATCATATTCTGCCACTAACTCCCGTTTCATTAATGCCATAAATATGATGAATAACATGAGGATACTTTTCTCTAGCCATTTTACTGGCTACTTCCTTATCTTGATCAATAAAATAATCACCGCTATCAGGTTCAATAGCAATATACCAACCATAATATTTATCTAATATTTCTGGTTTTAACCGCTCAAAAATTACCCAACAACGATCAGAAAATGCCTGTCTTCTAGCTCTATCTTCAGCTTTTTGTTCTTCTGTCCATTGAATTTCGGGAAATACTCGACCACGACGGACAACTCTTTGGGGTGTGGATTGTGTCATCTTGATCACCTGCTTAAAATTCATCCTAAATTCTAGCATATTCGAGTCCTCTCCCAGTCAGGGAGAGGTAATTTTCAATTGTTATATCATCGCTGGAGTTGGTGTTTTTTCCTGCTTTTGAAACGGTGGACGCATTTCTAAACCAAGTAAATTCAACATTTCTTTATCTGCGTCATAATCAGGACAAGGAGTTGTCACCGTCAACATTTTATTATCATCGCTGGAGAAGATGGAATTTGCACCAGCCATGAAGCATAAAGCCTGTTCTACTTGGGAAAGTCTCGCCCTACCTGCACTTAACCGCACGTCAGATTTAGGCATAATAATTCTAGCAGTGGCAATCATCCGCACTACATCCCAAATGGGGACATCGGGTTGATTTTCTAAAGGTGTGCCGGGAACTTGGGAAAGAATATTGATGGGTACAGATTCGGGGTGAGGTTGTAAATTTGAGAGAGTATGTAACATTCCGACTCTATCGCTAACATTTTCCCCTAAACCGAGAATACCGCCCGAACATACGGTAACATTAGTTTGGCGAACATTGGCAATGGTATTGAGGCGATCGCCATAGGTTCGAGTAGTAATTACAGTGCTGTAATATTCTTCTGAGGTGTCAAGATTATGGTTATAAGCATATAATCCCGCATCTTCCAACCGCTTGGCTTGATTTTCTGTCAACATTCCCAAGGTACAGCACACCTCTAAACCCATTCCAGTTACATCCTTGACCATATCCAGAACTTCCTCAAATTGGGAATTGTCCCGCACTTCCCGCCAAGCAGCACCCATACAAACCCGACTAACACCGCTTTCTTTGGCTGTTTTAGCAATATTAATCACTGTTTCTTTTTGTAACAGTGCTTCAGGTTTTACCTCTGTTTTGTAGCGAGAAGATTGAGCGCAATAACCACAATCTTCTGGACACGCACCAGTTTTAATAGAGATAAGCTTACAAACTTGTATTTGTTGCGGTTGATGATATTGACGATGTACAGTAGCAGCTTGGTAAATTAGCTCTAGGAATGGTGTATTATATATTGTCAATATCTCTGTTGGTTGCCAATCGTAACGTATTCCCACCGTAATTATCCTTTTTGTACTATTGTGGTTTAATTTTTAATTAGTATAGCTGCATATAAAATATTTACATTTGAGTATATGAGTTCAGAACCACCAATTCTTAGAAGCGATCGCCTATTATTAAGAATGGCAGTCATAGAAGATATTCCCTACATACTCAAATATTTTACAGAAAATAAAGAATACCTCACGCCATTTTATCCGAAATGGGATGAAAATTTTTTTACCCCAGAATATTGGCAATATCAAGTAGAAACCAGTTTTTGGGAATTTGTCAATAACTATTCATTAAAACTTTTTATTTATTTACAACACCAGCCCAGAAAAGTGATTGGAACTGCTAATTTTAACAACTTTGTTTATAATGCTGCTCAATTTTGTCAGTTAGGATATAGTTTAGCCGAATCAGCCCAAGGTCATGGTTATATGACAGAAGCCCTATCTATTTCTACTAAGTATATTTTTGAAGAGTTAAATCTGCACCGCATTATGGCTAATTATATGCCCCATAATCGGCGTAGTGCTAAAGTGCTAAAAAGACTCGGTTTTGTAGTTGAAGGATATGCTACAGATTATTTAATGATTAATGGTCAATGGGAAGACCATATTCTCACCAGTTTAACAAATCCCCACTGGCGATCAGATTTATAATACCAATATCCGCGACTTCTTGAAGAGGATCTAAACCCAAAGCTGATCCCCTTCCTGGAGAGGTTTGGAGAGGGGTTAAAAATTGTTCATCGAACTCAGATAATGTTGGGTTAGGCTATCGCTTCACCTAACCTACTGGCTGGCGATCAGGTTAATAGGAAATGAACCACGAAGGGACGAAGAACACGAAGGAAGAAGAAGAGAAGGAAGAAAAAGAAAGAGGTTACTGTTGTTAAATAAATTAGTATTTTGCAGTTGGACAAGCTTTATCCATCATTTCTTTTGCTAATGGATGATAACCATTATTATTTAAAAATGCTAAAGGTGATTTTTTGACTTGATAACTAATTGCTTCTCCTGTTGTGACTAATCTAACAAAGTGTTCACAATTCCAACCTAATAAACCATAATCCCAAGTTTTGAATAATTCATAAGCAATTAAACATCTATCAAGGACTTCTTTTCTAGGCAATAATGTCACCGATTTTACTATATGATGTTTTCGCGGAATTCGGAATACAGCAAATCCATTTCCACCAAAGTTAAAGGCGTGGGTATTGGAGATAGTTATATGGTAGTGCAATGCAAGATCAGAGCTACTTTCTTGATGATGAATTAGCAATCCTGCTTTAGAACTTTTATAATCAACATGAGTTCTAAACTCACGAATAATATTATCTTCGATAATTTCTGTGGCTGAAAGAATAGTAATATTGCTGGTTTTTTGGATATTCAAAAGAGATAACCACTCATTTATTGACTGAGGACGGTTTTCTGGCTTTAATTCCATTCCTTTGATTATTGCCTGATTAACTCTATCACTAATACTAAAATTTATCTTTTTCGCTTCTTCCAATTCTGTACCAATAGCTCTCATTGGTGATATAGTTGGTAATTCTCCAGTTAAGATAGAATACAAAGTTGCAGCTAAAGCATAAACATCTGTAAATTCTCCCCGTTTTGCTCTTGCATCATATTGTTCAATTGGTGCAAAACCATCAGATAATATTTTGGTATGGGTTTTAGTTAAATTCGGTGTAAATTCTCGCGCAATCCCAAAATCAATTAACACGGCTTCTGATTTACCAGAACGCAACATGATATTTTGTGGTTTAATATCTCGATGTAATAAGCCATTATTGTGAACTAGAGTTAATGCTGATCCAATTTGCTGAATATATCGTAATGCAACACCTTCAGATAAAACACCTTGATTTTCTACAAAACTTCCTAAATCTTCCCCATCAATATATTCCATCACCATACACCAAAGATCATCTTCATGAATGACTTCGTAAATTTGAACAATATGAGGATGACTACATTTAGCTAATTTAATCGCTTCGTTGAGAAAGTCTTGTTGAAATTTAGGAAAATCAGCACGTTTTTGAATAGCATCATTTAAAGTTTTGATAACAACGAAATTTCCATGATTATCTCTAGCGCAATAAGTAATTCCAAAACCACCTTCACCTAATTCTTTTTCTATGGTATATTCACCATCTTGTAATTGCTGTCCTGACAACCAAGCCATAACCTGTAAACTTATAAATCTATAAGTTCATTTTGGCACAAGTTTAGTTGTAAGTGCTAATCTCAGCCCCTAATGAGTCTAAAATTGTCAACTACAGAGCTTATGGCTTAACTAACTTTGATAATTTTAGAAGAAGGATTTTACTAAATTGGTATTTCTGCTACTGATTTATCATATCTTCGGACAGGTCTAATACCAAGATCCCCGACTTCTTCAAGAAGTCGGGGATCTATACTCCTAGTCTGTCAGCTTTTTGTCTATTATTAAAGAAATATCAATTAAGCATAATTATAATGACTCTGGATGAAACTCTCAATCATACCCATGCTAGTAATCCTTTACTTACCCTCAACTATGAACCAGCCTTAGAATCTCTAGGTGAAGACTACTATGATAAAGTCGTGTCCGAAGAATTTCCCCAACATATTTTACGTTGGCGCAATAATGCACTACTACCACGTTTAGGACTTGATCCGCAAATAGTCAAAGATGAAGATTTTATTAGTGCTTTTGGCAAATTTGAACAACGAGAACCCCTATTAGCACTACGTTATCACGGTTATCAATTTGGACAATATAACCCCCAATTAGGTGACGGTAGAGGCTTTCTCTATGGACAAGTGCGGGGTATTGATGGGGAATTATACGATTTTGGCACAAAAGGTTCGGGAAGAACCCCCTACTCTCGCGGTGGTGACGGAATGTTAACACTTAAAGGAGGAGTGCGGGAAGTTCTCGCTGCTGAAGCACTTCATCGTTTAGGTGTTCGCACTTCTCGCTGTTTAAGTATGATAGAAACGGGTTTAGGACTGTGGCGCGGTGATGAACCTTCTCCAACTCGTTCCTCTGTGATGATCCGTATGAGTAAATCTCATATCCGTTTTGGTACCTTTGAAAGATTAAACTATTTAAAACGACCTGATTTAACTCAAAAACTGTTAGATCATGTCATTGAACAGTATTATCCCCATTTACAGGCACAAAATGATAAATATGCTTTATTTTATGCCGAATTAGTCCAGCGTGTCGCCGAATTAGTAGCGCAATGGATGGCCGCAGGTTTTTGTCATGCAGTTTTGAATACTGATAATATGTCAATTACTGGCGAAAGTTTTGACTATGGCCCCTATGCCTTTATTCCTACCTACGATCTCCAATTTACCGCCGCATATTTTGACTATTATAGACGTTATTGTTACAGTCAACAACCAGGGATTTGCAAATTGAATTTAGAACTTTTGCAAGAACCTTTAAAAGCGATAATTCATCAAGGTGATTTGGATATTGCTTTATCTAAGTTTGCTGAATATTATCAAGCTGAATATCGGGCTTTGATGTTGAAAAAATTGGGATTTGAGGATTTACAATTAGAACAAGCTGATGAATTTTTGCGGTTAACCATCACCTTTTTACATGATAGTCAAGTTGGTTATCATCAATTCTTTGCTGATATAGCTGCTAACTTTTCTAGTAAATGGCGAGATGATCCAGCTTTTGTGATGACTAATTCAGAAATTATCCCAGCATTAGGAGAATCGGCAACTTTCGATAATTGGTGTTTCCTTTATCATCAAATCCTCAATAATTTTGATATTAATGAAATGGATAAAATTGCTAAAACTCTAACTGAGGCTAATCCCAAAACAGCCTTATTAAGACCTGTAATTGAATCAATTTGGGAACCAATCACTGAGGATGATAATTGGCAACCTTTTTATGATTTAGTAGGAACACTCCAAACAGGAAAGTAATTTTCCCGTAGGGGCGGGGTTTCCCCGTCCATAAGTCAATAAATTCACCTTTTTAATCACAAGTATTTAACAGGAAATAATATTATGTATCATCGCCAAAAATATATTTTATCTCTGATTTTAATAGCATTCTCTACTGTAATTAGTGGTTGTGATTCTAATAATACTGCTGATAAAACAAATATAGAAACAACACCAAATAGTCAAATTAGCCCCACTCCTTCAGTTAGGCCATATACTAATGATGACAGTACTAAAGCTATTTCTGGCAAAACTACGAACATCACACTATACACAAGTGATGCTCAATGTCAAGAGTTAATTCCCAAAAAAGCTGAAGTTTCCGCCCAAACACCTATAAATGGAGCCATAGGTCAAATATTCAAAGAACAAAATACAGCCGATTTTAGCGTTTCTGGTTATCGAGTTAATGTGAAAAATGGTATTGCGACAGTTGATTTACGCATATCACCAAATTCAAAACGACAAATAGCTTCTCTTTCTAGTTGTGAACAGTTTGCATTGTTTAGTAGTGTTCGCAAAACCTTAATTAGTAATTCCCAGTGGCAAATTAAAGATGTCCGCTTTACAGAACGTGGTGAAGATATTACCCTCTAAAGTTTTTTCAAGCTAAAAATTTAACCAGCAAAATTTAGGTATAGTTTAGCAGTAGAGACATCTGTATAGATTCAGTTAGGATTTACAGGATGAGGGATCTGTTTGCGGATGAGGTTGCTAATTTGACGGTAATTAATTGGTGGCGATCGCTGTCCTTACATCCCTAGATCCCCGACTTCTTAAAGAAGTCGGGGATCTGAAATAACTCTAATCGCACCAAAACAGATTCAAGTAGGCTTCCTATATTTTTGATAAAATCATGAATAAATCAGGATTTTTCAAATGCACGTTATTACTCGTAAGCGGTTGAATGAATTTGCTAAAATCCATCCAGATACAAAAAATGCTCTAGCTCAGTGGTATCAATTAGTAAAAGCAAATGAATTTAGCTCCTTTGCCGAACTTAGGCAAATGTTCCCATCAGCAGATCAAGTAAGTAAGTTGACAGTATTTAACATTGGAGGTAACAAAGTTAGACTCATTGCAGCAATTCACTATAACCGTAAAAAAATCTATATTCGTGCAGTGCTAACTCATCCAGAATACGATCAAAAAAAATGGAAAGAATAATGCCAACCTTAAACATCACTCAAACTATCACAGCTTGGTCATCCATTGCCGAAAATATTTTTGTTCCTCACACAGAAGAAGAATATGAACATCTAGTTAATATACTTGATACACTCATTGATCAAATTGGTGAAGATGAAACCCATCCTCTGGCATCTCTTATGGAAGTCATTGGTGTATTAATTGAAAATTATGAAAATGAACATATTCCTGAATTATTGTGAACTGTAAAAATATGCTAGAAAAACTCATTCTTCATAATTTCATTGTAGTTGTCTGAATCAGGATTTACAGGATTTCAGGATTTACAGGATGAGGTATTCGGTGGTTAATTCGAGCGATCGCTGTCCTTACATCCCTAGATCCCCGACTTCTTCAAGAAGTCGGGGATCTGAATAACTCTAATCGCACTAAAACAAGGTTGTTAATTTGAGGATAATTAATGATGAGCGATCGCTGTAGTTGTCTAAATCAGGATTTCCGGGATTTCAGGATTTCCGGGATGAGGTATTCGGTGGTTAATTCGAGCGATCGCTGTCCTTAGATCCCTAGATACCCGACTTCTTAGAGAAGTCGGGTATCTGAATAACTCTAATCGCACTAAAACAAGGTTGTTAATTTGAGGATAATTAATGATGAGCGATCGCTGTAGTTGTCTAAATCAGGATTTCCGGGATTTCAGGATTTCCGGGATGAGGTATTCGGTGGTTAATTCGAGCGATCGCTGTCCTAACAGCCCTAGATCGCCGACTTCTGCATGAAGTAGAGGATG
>NZ_PGEM01000068.1 GCF_002934005.1 Cuspidothrix issatschenkoi CHARLIE-1
TTAGTAGCCCAAGGGGAAAACTGTATATATTTCTACTACCAGATGTACATATTAATATTGAATATGCGATTCTCCTTATGATACTCGTATGTATACTACAAATTGACTGGCGGGAATAGCTTATAAATATTTCCCCAAAAGTTGTCGAACGATAAGTAGATGGATAGATGAGATTCTTGCCTATTTTGATAACCGAACTACTCAAGGAGTTGTAGAAGGAATTAATCAGAAAATTAAGCTCATTAAAAGAAGAGCTTATGGCTTAACTAATTTTGATAATTTTAGAAGAAGGATTTTACTAAATTGGTATTTCTCCTACTAATTTATCATATTTAGTCTGGAAGAGCCATAATTTCTAGATTAATATATCGGCACTAGTAGAAGGTTAATAAAACAATTTTGCAGTTGAATACAACAAAATTATTCTATCCTCAATACTATAACAACAAAATTGTTGTGTCAATATATGATCTAAGAATAAATCCAAAGAATTGTAAAATAACACACTCCCAACCCCACCTATCCCCTACTGATACTTGTTTCTGATCAACAATCTGTTAATCTAGCTGTGTGCAGATTAATAAAATAGTCAATGGAAATCAGTAATTTATTTAAAGCTGGTGGCATAGTTATGTGGCCCCTGCTGTTTTTTTCCGTTTTAGCAGTGTCTCTCATCATCGAACGGATTATATTTTGGGCAAAACTCAGTAACCGTCAAAACCGCATTGTCCAAAGCGTCCTCAAACTCTATCGTCAAGGTGATGTAGTTAGCACCTTAACCGCACTTCACAACAACGCTGATTTACCTATGGCGAGGATTTTTTTAGCCGCCTTGGAGTTAGAAGAACCCAACCCTGAAGAATTCCGGTTAGCTTTAGAAAGTGAAGCACAGGCGGAAATACCATTATTAAAAAGGTTTCAGAACATTTTCGATACTATTATTGGTTTAGCCCCCTTGTTAGGGCTGCTAGGTACAGTATTGGGACTAATTACCTCCTTCGCATCATTAAATATTGGCGATGTCGGCGGGACAAAAACTGCTGGTGTTACCTCTGGGATAAGTGAAGCTTTAGTATCCACAGCATCGGGATTAGTAGTAGCTATTATTACGCTATTTTTTGCTAATACCTTTCGCGGACTATATTTGCGCCAAATAGCTTGGATTCAAGAATATGGTGGCCAGTTAGAATTACTCTATCGTCGTCGCTATGAAAGAGGAGATAAATCATAATGCGTCTACCCGATGAACCTGAATTACCACCTCAGATAAATATTGTGCCGATGATTGATGTCATCTTTGCCATTTTGACATTTTTCATCATGTCCACCTTATTTTTAAATCGTTCCGAAAGCTTACCAGTTAATTTACCCAAAGCTGCAACCGCTAAAGCCCAATCATCAGCCGCACCAATAACCATTACCATAGATTCAGTCGGTGATCTAAGTTTAAATCGCCAACCAGTCACCCTGGATACTTTACCGACAGGGGTACAGAAATTAATGGGGAAAAATACAGAAGTTGTAGTCATTATTAACGCAGATCAAAATGCCACCCATGGTCAAGTTGTGGTAGTTATGGATCGGGTACGTCAGGTAAAAGGAGCAAAATTAGCGATCGCTACTCAAAAATCCTAACTTTTTTGTTGTTAGTTGTCAGTTGTGTTTTACAATATAAAATTGTTTCAGTAGCAGATTCTAAAAGGATAAATCTATGACTATTTGGGTAAATGAACAAATTGATCCATCTGGCATGATTCACGCTTGTATTGCTTGTTGTAATGAGTCTCAGGCTAAAGATTGTCATGAATCATTTGAGAATAATTTAACTGAAACACAAAAAGCCCAAGGTTGGATTGCCAAAATCCGCACAGTTGCATCCTGGGATGAAGTTCCAGTTAACGCCTTAAAATTAGATTAATAGGCAACAGGGAAATCAACTTTTACCAACTACTAAAACATGACCATCTACTTTTATAATATCCGTGAACAATACGGCTGTTTTTCTAACTTCTCACCCCATGGATTTGTTTTAGACGAATTATATTGGTCAACTAGCGAACATTATTTTCAAGCGCAAAAGTTCATCGGTACACCTTATTTAGCAAAACTTCGCTTAGTTAAAACACCAAAAGAAGCAGCCAACATGGGAAGACAAAGAACACTTCCTTTACGTCCAGATTGGGAAGAAGTGAAGGATAATATTATGCGAAAAGCAGTATTCTCCAAATTTTCTACTAATAAAGATATTCAGGAAATTCTCCTATCAACAGGTAATGAAGAATTAGTAGAAAATTCACCTATTGATTACTATTGGGGTTGTGGTGCAGATGGTAGCGGAAAAAATATGCTAGGCATAGTTTTGATGGAAGTACGGCAACAGCTAAAATATAGCAGTCCTGAGTAAAAGTAAGAATGGTATGTGGGGTAAATCTAACGCTCTTATAACTTTTATAAATCAATGGGTTCAGAAATATTTAATATTGAGAGGATTTTTAGAAAAAATTTAGAATTCGAGTAGATATATTAATAATTTTTCAGTAAAATAATTATGTTTTGTAAATTTTTACCCTAAATATTATTTAGGCGACTAGCTATTGGAATTAAATGTATTATGTCTGTGGAACAAAAAATAAAAAAATATTATAAATGGATCTGGGATGTCTCACTAGGTGGTGAATTTGATGAGTGGGGTACTAGTACATATTTTATGGAAATTGGTAATGACTTATATCCCCTCAGACAAATAGAAGTTTATGAAAATGGTAATGTTCTATTTTATGATCATAATCATATCTGGGATAATTATGGAATGTTATGTGATAAAAGAATAGATTTATTAGATATACAAGAATTTGAAATTACTCAAGCAGAATTTGAACAAGTATGGCAAACAAAAATTCCTATTAATAGATAGTTTTTATAAGAAGATAGGCTGAAAACCCCGGAATTAACGGCTAAAAATCCTAATAATTTTTAGGGGTTAATGTCTTTTAAGCTGGGGATGAAAGCCAACTAGTACCGCAAGGCTGAAGTCAAAAGTCAAAAGTTAAAAATAATATGGCGTAAGCTTTTTAGTGATTGAGAATGGTTGTTTTATTTACGCCGTGCTGTACTAGAGGCTGTCTTCCTCCAGTGACTTGTGTTATACTAATTGTTACAGGAAAGGTAATCAACCTGCCTAAAAACCAACCGGTCATCTGAGTAAACACACTGGAATTTCCAGTTACCCTCCCCAATTCCATGCACCACGAAACTCAACTGAGTCTTTTTGATCACTCTAGCTTGAACCAACAAGATCAAATTCCTGCCAATAGTAAAATCCCTATTACGCCTGGAACCTATGAGAATATAGAAGCATTAGCCAAACACTGTAATAGTTGTAACCGTTGTCCATTAGGACAAACTCGAACTCATGCTGTAGTCGGCCGTGGTAATCTCCGCGCCGAAATTATGATTATTGGCGAAGCACCGGGAAAAAATGAAGACGAAACAGGTTTACCTTTTGTTGGTAGATCGGGACAATTACTGGAAAAAATCTTAGCATCAGTAGAATTAAGTACAGAAACAGATATATATATTGCGAATATTTGTAAATGTAGACCACCGGAAAACCGTGTACCTACCAGTGAAGAAGCAGCAGCTTGTAAACCATATTTGTTAGAACAGATTCGCCTAGTTGACCCCAAAATTATTCTCCTAACAGGTGCAACATCTGTCAAAGGTCTAACAGGAGACAAACGCCCCATTACAAAAATTCGTGGTGAATGGTTAGAGTGGGAAGGACGTTTATGTATGCCCATCTTCCATCCCTCATACTTACTCCGCAACCCTTCCAAAGAAAAGGGATCTCCCAAATGGCTGATGTGGCAAGATATCCAAAAAGTACGGGATAAATTTGATCAACTTAAAAATAAAAATCAAAACTAGCTACTATTCATTAGTTGCGTGCTAAAACTAGAATTAGTGTTAATTTAGATACAGATAGAATCAGCCCCTTGAGATAACTGGCATAATTTACTTCTGAACTTCCAAAACCCTAATCCTGTTGTCTTCCCAAGTCCTGAATTATTCCTTCAACCTGGTAAAGTTAAAACATAACAAAATATCAAATCATCAGATTTTTAGCGCGAAAACATGGGCAGCCAGAGAAAAACGTACTGGGAACTCGATTTTTACTCCCGTCCGATTTTGGACGAAAATCAGAAAAAAGTGTGGGAAATGTTAGTGTGCGAAAGTCCCGTAGATATTGGTACACAAATGGGTTCTCTGTTTCGCTATGCTAAATATTGCCCTAGTACCCAGGTAAATTCGGGTTGGCTGCGGACAGCAATACAGGAAGCTATCGAAAAAGCAGGTGCGGCACCTACCAAAATCCGCTTTTTCCGTCGCCAGATGAATAACATGATTACAAAAGCCTGTGAAGATGTGGGCATACCTGCTGTACCCAGTCGGCGGACATTGGTTCTTAATCAGTGGATACAGCAGCGCGTGAAGGAAGTCTATCCCCAAGAACCGGGATATCAGGGAGTAGCTAATCCTTCCGTGCGTTTAGATAGACCCTTACCCCAGCGTTTACCAGATGCTTTGGAAGGAAAGCAATGGGCTTTTGTTACTTTAGAAGCTGGTGATTTTGCGGATATGCCAGATTGGGAAATTGGCTTTGGTGAAGCTTTTCCCCTGGAGTTGGCACAATTATCTCCAGAAACCCGGATTCCAGGAATTTTGATTTTCTCACCCAGGGCTTTACCCATAGCGGGCTGGATGTCAGGTTTAGAAATGGCTTATTTGCATTTTGACACCAAACAAGGCAACAGATTAATTTTGGAAACTGGGGCGACGGAAAGTTGGGTTGTGGCTAATATCCGCACTCCCGAACTTTTAGCAGAGGCACAGGGCTTTGCAGTAGCCAAGGAACAAGCCAATGGGGTGCATTTTATTGGGGTACAGTCCGATCCTCAATCCCAGGATTTTGCCGGATTTTGGCTACTACAAGAAATCAATTTGCCATGAGGACACAAGCAGGGATAAGCTCTAAACTGGTGCAAATGAGTGTTTCTTATCTGTTCCCTGTTCCCTGTTCCCTGTTCCCTTTTTTGTAACTGTTTATGACACGCTAATGGGATAATAGTCTGCGACGATTAAGCGGTTTATATCCAAAATCCATAATTCATCAAGGGACATGGGTTCTGTAAATTTGTTACAACATACACTGGCGGAACAACTGCTAGAACTTGCCCTCAAGTCTGGTGCTGAGGCTGCCGAAGTGTATCAGTCAAGATCGCTTTCTCGACCAGTTTTTTTTGAGGCCAACCGTCTCAAACAACTAGAAACCAGCCAAGCTGAGGGTACAGCCCTGCGGCTATGGCGGGATGGTTGTCCTGGTTTAACAGTGGCCTATGGCGATGTTGATCCCCAAGCGATGGTGGAAAAATCTTTGGCACTGAGTCAATTAAATTCACCGGAAACAGTAGAATTAGGGACTCATGGCGGGCATTCCTATCCAGATTTAGGCACATCTGTATCCGCAGATAAGTTGATTAACTGGGGCAAGGAAGCGATCGCCCTCATTCATGATATCTATCCAGATGTTCTTTGTCATAGTGACTGGGAGTGTGATGTAGAAAATATCAGACTCATCAACAGCAAAGGTTTAGATTCTCACTACACCGACACCACTCTTAGCTGCTATATGTCAGCAGAATGGGTCAGAGGTGATGATTTTCTCAGTGTGGCTGATGGCCAAACCCAACGCTATGAACTCCACCCGGAGAAAGTAGCCAGCCAAATTTTACAACGATTAAACTGGGCGCGGGAAAACGTTCCCAGTCCTAGTGGTCGTTGTCCGGTATTATTCACATCTAAAGCAGCAGATATGCTGTGGGGAACTGTGCAAGCAGCGTTGAATGGTAAGCACATCTTGGAAAAAGCTTCCCCTTGGGTGGATAGGTTGGGTAAACCAGTTATTGCACCCACCCTGACCCTGTACCAAAACCCAGAAGCAGGACCCTATAGTTGTCCCTTTGACGATGAAGGTCAACCTACCCAGTCCTTAATATTTATCGAAAATGGGATTTTACGGAATTTTTATAGCGATCGCACCACTGGCAGACAATTAAACATCGGTAGCACTGGTAATGGTTTTCGTCCCGGCTTAGGTAGTTATCCTACCCCTGGATTATTTAACTTCCTCATTCAACCCGGTGATCTCTCCCTATTAGACTTAATTAGTAAAATGGATGATGGCCTCATTGTAGATCAAATGTTAGGTAGTTGTAGCGGACTATCTGGTGATTTTTCCATCAATGTTGATTTAGGCTATCGGGTCAAAAATGGTGAAATCACTGGCCGGGTTAAAGATACAATGGTGGCAGGTAACGTCTACACAGCCCTAAAACAAGTGGTGCAACTAGGTGGAGATGCGGATTGGAATGGTTCTTGTTATACACCATCATTGATAGTAGAAGGACTATCCATTACTGGCAAAAAATAGTTAATATTATAACATCCCAGATCCCCGACTTCTTCAAGAAGTCGGGGATCTAACGCAACGC
>NZ_PGEM01000069.1 GCF_002934005.1 Cuspidothrix issatschenkoi CHARLIE-1
AGGATTTCCGGGATTTCAGGATTTCCGGGATGAGGTATTCGGTGGTTAATTCGAGCGATCGCTGTGGGAAATTGTCTGAATCAGGATTTACAGGATGAAGTATCCGGTGGTTAATTGGTGGCGATCGCTGTGGGAAATTGTCTAATAGTTGACAGGATGTAATTTATCATCGCTTAGATACCCGACTTCTCTAAGAAGTCGGGTATCTGAATGCTACTAACCAACTTCAACAAAACAATGGAGCTAGAAAAAGCTATTAACATCAATACTGCCCAAACTGGGTAATGTACCTATGTATCCAGTTAAATTGACCACTAGATCCTGATTGGATTGAAACCCAGCAATACCATCATTTATCACTAAGTAAGTTCCCGCAATGCCGGCAGTTGTAACACTGACTAAGGCTGCACTATTTTTATCTAGAGGCTGCTTGCCAAAATTTCCATTAGCATCGTCGAATACACTGTCAACCATCTTTTCTAAGGTAGTGGCTGTACTATCAGCAGCGCGAGTGAAATTAAAAGGAGTATAAATATTTACACCAGAACCAAAGGAAGACCGTAGGTAAATTTTATCTTTCCCAATGTCAAAATTCATAATCCAAACAGGATTGGAAATTAAAGATTCTCCAAACTTCAATTGGAAAATATCATCCTTCCATGCTGTACCAATTCGCATACTTTGTAATGCCGACGAACTTGGGCTTTTATCGTCTGAAATCAGGTTCCAAATTTCTGAACCTAGCCTTATGCTAATCCAATCTACCATTGAATTTGTCAATAAACTTGCTACTCCACCTGCTGCTATTGGTAGCAACCAAATAAATATCCCCCAGCTAGGGGTAGGGGATACTTTTATTTTACTGATTGTCTCGGCTGCGCTCACAACTACTTCTGAAAGAAAAAACTTTATGATTGCACTAGTCCAAGCCTCTCCTTTTGTTAAACCCTCTTTTTCAAATTTTTCTACATCAGGAAAGGACATACCGGCATTAACTGAAAGGAAAAATTTGTTAACCGCACTGTTCCACCACTTTGGAAACTCTAACTCTACATCAATGATTTCATTGAGTTCGCCTTTAAATATCGACTTCTTTACTGAGAACCATGTGTCCAAAAATTTCTTAAATGTTTCTGTATCCTTTAAGATAGTATCATCATTAGCAATAGTTCCCGTTGCTAATGCAGTGCTAATTGTTGCGCCATTGGTAGGATTGGAGAGAGTAACGGTAAAAGTCTCATCCTGTTCAAAAGTTGTATCACCGTTGACATTAAAAGTGATTACCTTGTTGCTTTCATTAGCTCCAAAGGTAATAGTACCTTTGGGAAAAACACTATTAGCAAAGTCAACAGCATTTGCAGGATTATTACCTGAACCTGCTACTGTCCAGTTGACACTATTTGTGCCTGTGGTGTTACCTGTACGGTTGACGTTAAAGGTAAAGCTTTTTATACCACTATTACCTTCAGTTTGCTTGGCATTGGAAGAGGTAATGGCTAAGGTGGTATCATCATTAGTAATAGTTCCCGTAACCAGTAAACCAAAAAGTTTTTTCCT
>NZ_PGEM01000008.1 GCF_002934005.1 Cuspidothrix issatschenkoi CHARLIE-1
CATCTTGCGTAAGTCCTATATTTGTCAGAATCAGGATTTCCAGGATTTAAGGATGTACAGGATATTCATTTTATAGGAAAATGTTAAATAATGCTACAATGGGGATATAAAGGCAATTGTCTTTTGGATCAAATTTAGGAGTTTGAGATGGAAACAATTACTATTAATGTTGATCATGAAGTAGCGAAAGCTTACCGAGAAGCAGAAGCTAACAAACAAGAAAAACTCAGTGTCATAATTAAGTTGTTTTTTCAGCCTGATTTTGCTAATAAAAGTCTTAGTCAAGTGATGGAAGAAATTGCTGATAAAGCTGAAAAGAGAGGTTTAACACCAGAGATATTACAGACAATTTTAGATGATGATGAAGAATAACCGTTTTGTCTTAGATAATAATATTCTAGTCAGTGCATTGCTGATTAAAAACTCTCTTCCTTTTCAGATAATTCAAAAAATATAAAACCAGGGATTAATTTTATATTCAGAAGCAACATTATTAGAACTAAATCGAGTTTTAAATCGCAAGAAATTTGACAAATATTTTACCGTAGAGGAAAAGCAAGAATTTATTCTTAAACTAATAGGACTTACGCAAGATGTAACTACAACCCTGATTATTTCGTAGGGGTAATTCATGTAGCTTGCTTCCCGAAGGGTATTACCCCTACTTTCGTTCTATTTTGCGTAAGTCCTAACTAATTCTTAAACTAATCGAGATGTCAGAATTGATAGAAATAAAAGAATCTATTACTATTTGTCGTGATTCCAAAGATGATAAATTTTTGGAGTTAGCAATTAGCGGTAAGGCTAATTTTATTATTACAGGTGATCAGGATTTATTGGTATTAAATCCTTTTAGAAATATTGAAATTATTACTGCTAATGAATTTTTGAATAGGTTTAATTAATTTTATTTATCAGAATCAGGATATCCAGGATTTGAGGATGTACAGGATGTTATTTAGCAATTATTCATTGTTGAATAATATTATGTTTATCATCTTCTGAATTGAGATGATCAGAATTATTCTACATTCTATCCTGTAAATCCTTTAATCCTGGATATTCTGATATAGCTTGCGCCACTCTACGCTATCAGACAAAAGCCTCTCTTAAAACTGTTTGCATTAGGTCTTCTGCTAGTTGTTTTCGGTGTTTTATTTGTGCTTCTAGTTGGTCTATTATTTTCATTAAATAATCTACTTTTTCAACTATTGCTTTTTGTTCTGCTAGGGGAGGAAGGGGAATTTTAAAAGATCGGATTCTTCCTAGATTATAGTTACCAGCAGAAACACCATTACTTGAAACATTGCCTTTTGCATACTGAACACCATAAGGAGAGTTACAAACAACTGCTAAATAATCAGGATTTGTCAATTCTTTAAATACTTTAACTAAAGCTAAACTTACATAAAAAGCAAATTCAATATTCTGATCTATAACCGCAGTTTCACCAATACCTGCACCAACACGAGCAATTAATAAATCTCCTCTTTCTGGAGTTCTATTTTTTCTGTAATCTAAAAAGGCTTGTTCTGTAATATAACGGTGATTTTCTGGAATAAATCTAAATGGCTTTACGTTTTGAGCAGATAAAAAAGTCTTACCATTACTTACATAATTTGGTGTTTGATGAGTTCCATCTGTAATTTGCTCAGTTATATCTCCTAAAAGTGGATTTTCCCAAGTATTAGGTATTAAGAGACTACTTTCTAAAATAGAATCTTGCTTTTTTTCTTTTTTGAGTTTACCATCATTAATTAATTGTTGTTTTTCCGCTTTGATTTTGGCTAAAAGTGCGGTTGCGTCGGTGTTTGGATCACCTTTTTGGTTTGGGTTTTGTTTACGCCATTCTGCTGTTAATTGACCAGAAATAGCTTCTTGTAAAATCGCTTGTTTTAGTTGGGTAATGTATTTTTCTTGATTATTTAATTCAGATTTTAATTCTCTTAATTCTTGTTCAAAAGAATCAAAATATTTATTTATTTTCTGTTGTTCAATTAAATCAGGAAGTTTAATTTCAATTGGTAAGAAAGTCTTAGGTTTAATCTCTGTTTTAATTCCACCTTTAACCTGTTCCTGTAAAGCCTTTAAAAATTCAGGACTTTTCAAAAATCTTTTAAAGTATTCAATGTCAATTTTGTTTCGATCAAATGTATATGACGAATAATGAATTGTTGCTGTTATGGGTTCTTTTCCCTGATAAACAGCTATAGCACCTTTTTGAACATTAATTCCAGAAATTACTAAATCACCAGGATATACAATAATCATATCAGTTTTAGTTGGCTTTTCTGATTGATGAATATTGCCATTAAAATCTATTTTATCTAACCGTTTTAATCCAGATAAAGCGGTATCATCTGGTTTATATCTTTCTTCTCGACTTTTTAAAAAGTTAGAAATTTTGACAATTTGAAATTTACTCATAAGAAATTCTTTAATATAATTGTAGGGGTAATTCATGAATTACCCCTACAGATGGTTTATTTTCCTTTTGATTATATCGCAAATTTTACCAATTTCGTTATGAGATTTTTTCATTAATTTCTTTCATCGTTATTATCGTAGGGGCAATTCGTGAATTGCCCCTACATTGTGATATGATAACATTTATTACTTGTATATCACTTGCGTGATTGATTAAAAGATTTACGCTTATTGTTATTAATTTTACTTTTAATCAAAGATGGATGATTTTCGTCAAGTTCCCAGTGCATTGGATTATTAATAATATATTCTCGTATTCTCTGACAATCTTCCTCATTACGAATAATATGCTCATAATAATTACGTTGCCAAAATGATCCTTCAATTTCGCGGATTTGATTAATAGCCTTAGCTGTTAACATTTTAAATCGTCCAACCACTTTAGGTAATATCATCTTCCTACGATCTTTTTCATCATAAACATCCACTTCTTCAGGAAACTGTGTTAAATCCCCAAATTTATCAATTATTAGAATTGCATGAAAATGATTTGGCATAATTACATATTCATATAAATCAATATCTGAAACTTGATTGGGTAAATTTTCCCAAACATCTTTAACTATTTCGCCATACTGATTTAAAATCATTGCTCCATTTTGAATTTCTCCCAACAAAGATTCAAAATGATTTACACAAATTGTCAAATAATAAGCACCACTACGAGAATAATCATAACCTTTCAATCGAATGGAACGCCGATTACGATGGATGAATTTTGTCATTGTTTTATCTCATCTTCTTGTATTTTTATATCGGTTTGTAGGGACAATTCATGAATTGTCCGTAACATTGATTGATGTAGGGGTAATTCATGAATTACCCCTACGATAATTGATTTCTTATTATATCTAATAACTCATCACTCTTTCTCAAAGAATCATGCAACATCCCCAATAACTCAACCGAACTATAACCCCTTTCAACCTCTGCCACATGGGGATTTTTCACATCTAAATTAAAACCATTTTTTTCCAACTCCTCAAAACTTACCCGCCATGCTTGTTTACCTTCCTCCCGCTTATTCCACCATTGTTTTAAAGACTGAAACTCATTTTTATGAATCGGTTTTGTCTTAGAATAAGCCTTCACACCTTCCGGTAATTGATGTTCCCAAAACCAGATTTCCTTTGTCGGTTCACCCTTGGTAAAAAATAACAAATTAGTCGCCACAGACGCATAGGGTTGAAACACCGAATTAGGTAAACGGACAATAGTATGCAAATTACAAGACTCTAATAAATGCTGACGAATACGCGCCTTTACCCCATCCCCCGTTAAAGAACCATCAGGTAAAACAATAGCAGCCCGTCCGCCATCATGTAAATACCGCACCATCAATAATAAAAACAAATCAGCACTTTCTGTAGTGCGATAATTCATGGGAAAATTATCCTCTACTCCATCAGTCACCGAAGCACCAAAAGGAGGGTTAGCTAATATCACATCAACCCGATCTTTATTACCAATAGCAGTATATTCTTGATTTAAACTATCTGTATATTCAATATTGGGAACTTCAATATCATGTAAAAATAAATTTGTCACCGCTAACATAAAGGGTAAAGGTTTAAATTCCATCCCCTTAATTGTTTTTTCTAAAGTTTGCAAATCTCGGACATTATCAACACCTTGCAAACGTAAATGATTAATTGCACAAGTTAAAAAACCACCCGTACCACAAGCAGGATCGAGTACAGTTTCCCCTAACATCGGGTTAACCATTTCTGTCATAAACTCAGTTAAAGCGCGGGGTGTGTAAAATTCCCCATAAGCGCCGGCGGTTTGTAATTCCCGTAAAATAGTTTCATAAATATCACCGAATAAATGCCGATCTTCGGAACTTTCAAAATCAATTTCATTGAGATTATTCAACACCTGACGGATAATAGTCCCATTTTTCATATAATTATTAGTACCTTGAAAAATCTCCTTGATAATTATTGTGCGTTTATTCCCGGCGCTAGTGTCTAAATTTCGCAAAGTGGGGAATAAATCTTTATCAATAAAATCTCGTAACTCATCACCGGTTAATGATTTTTTATCATTAGTCATTCCCTTTTCAGAAACCGCCCAATTACACCAGCGTAAATGTTCAGGAATAGGGGAAATAAAATCATCTTTAATTAATTCTAATTCACGATCACTTGCATCTAAAATTTTCAGAAACAGTAACCAACCTAACTGTTCAATTCTTTGTCCATCTCCAGAAACACCTGGATCTTTCCGCATGAAATTACGTAAACTTTTAATACTACCACCGAGATTTTTCATAGAAAAATAAAAATGTATAATATAAGAGAATAACATAAAATAGTTACATTTTGTCAAATATTTGTTAAAAACAGAATCGCAACTAATTAAAATCGCATCTTCAAGACTTGCTTGTGAAATTAATAATCTATCAAATGGATCTTTATGATGTAGCGGTAAATTATCTAATCCTAATATATGTTCGGATGTAATTGATAAAATCAAAATATTATGATTGTGTATTTGTTCATTGATAATATCCTTTAATGGAAGTTTCAAAGATAACTTACCTAACTGAGATTTAATTTGATTTCATGATTCTCCTAACCAAAATTCATCAGGTAAGGGTTCATCAAAATCATCACTTGTTGATATTGCACGTAAATGTAACCCTGGTTGATCTCGTTTCTGCTGATGATTAACGGGAATAACTGTTAATTTTAGCTGCTGATGATCATTTTTCTCGAAAGTGGAAATTAAAACTTCTACCTCATCACCTTCTTGAAAAGAATCTGGTAATTCTTCCAGTACAATAACTGTCTTTTCTTTGATATAACCTTTCATTATTTTTTAAGGATTCATTTTACTTATTTATCTGATTCTAAAAACAAAGATTCTAAATCTCGATAACCACTAACAACCCGCACAATAACAATACTATTTTCAAACACCCGATAGAAAATAATATATCCATCAATAGGAATACCCCTTAATAGAGAATCTATATTTCCATAACTACGCCCGATTTTAGGAAACCTCGCTATATTACGACATTTATTATTAAAGTCCTGAACAAATCTTTCTCCCACATCAATATTACGTTGGAGAAAATAATCTAAAATATCTTCTAAATCCTTAGTTGCCTCTACAGATAAAACATATTCCATTATTTTTGACTCTCACGGGCTTGCCTAATTTTCTCATGTAATCTTGCCATAACAACATCACTATCAATCACCTCACCTTGTTCAACTTGGGCAATTCCTACAGCCAATTTTTCGCGTGTTTCCTGTTCCCATTGTTGATACCCCTTCTCCCATTCCGATAATAATTTAAGTGCTTTAGTAATCACCTCATCAGCATTAGTGTAGTTACCTGTAGCAATATAAGCCTGTATCAATTCCTCAGTTTCTGGTTTGACTTGAATATTCATAATGTATTTTCCCATTAATAGCCTTTAATTTCCAGTTTTCCCAAGCAATAAGTATTCTGGATATTTAAGATTATAACTCTGCATAGTTTCCATAGTTTCAACATTTTCACTCCATTATAACACAAATCTTAATCATGCTGCTATTTTATACAACTCAGAAGTTAAATCTCGCAAAGCAGAAATATATTGAGACTTACCACCAAAAATTTTTACAATTTCTGGAGGAGAACCAAATTGTTTTAAAGGTTCTAATTTTAGTACAGATAAATCTTCAATATTTTCAATTCCATCATTGGCATATTTTTCTAAAAGTGCATTTAAAACTTCCCTTGCTTTTTCACCATATTTAGTAAAATAATCTCGTTTTCTGACATTTTCTGCCCTTTCTTTACGAGTTAAAGGAGGACGATTCCAAGCAACATAACAAATTAAATCAAATAAATCTAAATCTTTTTTAATCTCCTGTTCTAACTCCTCAGCAATAATATCATGGTTTCGTAATTCGGCAATCAAAGCCGTTTTTTTATCTGCTTCCTTCCAGCGTGTCAAAAAATCATCTAAACTACTAAATTGCTGCAATAAATTTTGTTTTGTATAATCCTTTAAACTGGTAGTTACTAATTCTCCAGATTCATTCAAATATTGCACCCTTTCATTGAGAATTGCAATATAAACCCCGGTAATATAAATCTTATCTCGCTTTTCGGAAACAATATTTCCACCTTGAATAATTTTCGGTTTGGTGTAAGTGAAATTTTCAGCACTTTGATTAAAATTAATCACTTCCCCAGTATCTTGATCGATGATAACATCTGTTAAATTGCCATTAATATCTTCTATGGTTAACAGTTGATTGTTAGCAAGTTCTTTAATCATAATGGGATGATGATTAAAGTTAGGATCAGCAAACTTATCGGTAACATTTCTAAAATCCATGATTGTAAAAAACTGCTTATTAAATTGTTCATTAATTCTTGTACCTCTACCAATAACTTGTTTAAACTCTGTAGGGGATTCAATATTAGAATCAAGTACAATTAATTTACAAGTTTGTGCATCAACTCCCGTCGTCATTAATTTAGAAGTGGTTGCAATGACAGGATAACGTTCTTCAGGATTAATAAAATTATCAAGTTCTCGTTTTCCTTCCTTATCTTCTCCGGTAATACGCATCACATATTTATGATTTTTTAAAGCTAAACTACCCGCTTCATTGATAATAGCTTGACGCATTCTTTCCGCGTGTTCTGTATCTGTACAGAAAATAATTGTCTTTGCATAAACATCTGTTTTTCTTAAATATTCCATCACCCTTTTAGCAACGGTTTTGGTTCTTTCATCAATTACTAAATGTCTATCAAAATCTTTGAGATTATAAATTCTATCATCCACAAAATAACCAGATTTATCTCGTTTTCCCATTTCAGGACGATAACCTTCTAAATCTACATTTAAACCCACACGAATCACTTTATAAGGGGCAAGAAAACCATCATCAATCCCTTGTTTTAAAGAATAGGTGTAAACTGGTTCACCAAAATATTCAGTATTAGAAATTTCTTTGGTTTCCTTGGGAGTAGCAGTTAAACCGATTTGAGTAGCACAACTAAAATATTCTAAAATTTCTCGCCATTTACTATCATCAGCAGCACTACCCCGATGACATTCATCAACTATAATTAAATCAAAAAATTCTGGACTAAATTGTTTATAAGCATCCAAAATATCATCATCATAATTAACCAAACCTTGATATAATGCTAAATATATTTCAAAAGCATCATCAATAGTTTTGTTTTTAATCACCGTCATTTTATCTTTAAAATGTCTAAAATCACCCCGTCTTGTTTGACTAATTAAAGCATTGCGATCAGCTAAAAATAATACTTTTTGTTTAACTCTGTTTTTCCATAGACGATAAATAATTTGAAAAGCGGTGTAAGTTTTCCCAGAACCTGTGGCCATGACTAAAAGTAACCGATTTTGACCTTTAGCGATCGCTTCTACTGTGCGATTAATTGCAATTTGTTGATAATATCTTGGTTGACGACCTTGGGAATCAAAAAAGTAATCAAAACTAGCTATTGTTTCCGCTTCTGGTGTGATAATTCCTTTATATTTTTTATATTTCTGCCAAAGCTGTTCAGGAGTGGGGAAATTATCAAGGTTTAATTCTTGTTCAATTAAACTAGAAAAACCTGATCTATCATGTTCTAAAAAACCATCGCCATTAGAACTAAAAGCCACAGGTAAATCTAAAATTTCTGCATAATTTAAAGCCTGTTGCATACCAGCACCAACAGGATAAATATTTTTTTTAGCTTCAATTACAGCAATAGGAATATTAGGTTTATAATAAAGAATATAATCTGCTTTTTTAGCTTTTCCTCTTCTTGCTTGATTTCCTTTGACATAAATTCTGCCATCGGTAAAATACACCTGTTCTCGGATTTGCTTGGTGATATCCCAGCCTGAACGCACCAAGGCAGGTAAAATATACTTTGTACAAATATCCTGTTCTGAAAGTTCTCGTTTATCAGTCATGGGTCAATTAACCTATTTTGATACAAGAGTTATTAATTTAGTATAAGATATCATAGGTATTTATCGTATGGATATAAATAAATTAGTTAATGCCCCAGTATCCGATCAGAACTTAGCAACATTAAAAAAGATAAACTTTCCCAAATCGGACAAGATTGCTATATATTATGATGTAAAATTAACTGTTTGTCCGTTGCCGAAACCTGTTATTATATATGTCCAAAACTTACACTGTAGAAATCAATCACGAAGGTAAAATATATACTCTACAAGTTCCCGAAGGTGAAGCAGTCTTATCAGTAGCCGAACAAGCGGGTCTAGAGTTACCAGCTTCCTGTCATGCTGGAGTTTGTACCACTTGTGCTGGTCTAATCTTAGAAGGAAGTGTAGATCAAAGCGGGGGTATGGGTGTAAGTCCAGAACTGCAAAAACAAGGCTATGCACTACTTTGTGTTTCTAAACCATTATCTGATTTAAAGATTGAAACAGGTAAGGAAGAAATAGTTTACGACAAACAATTTGGCAAAGGTTAGGTAACTGTTGACTGATGATTGGTGTATTCTCAGAATTACAAATACAAAGGATGGAGGTTTAGATGACAACTCACTTTATTACCGCCGAAATCGAATTACAAGAAACTCCCACCGAGTTAGAAACAGCCATTACAGAGGAATTACAAAAACAAGGTGAACCTTTGCGTTGGGCTATTACTGCTGTTGATGAAGAAGAACAAACCGCCACAGTAGAAGCTGTAGTTACCGCTTAATTCTTGTTAGCGTTTGGGACAAAATCAAAAAACCTGTGATAGCAAATCAAAAACCATACACAGTAATTTTAATTATACCTACCGGCATTGGGGCAGCGATTGGCGGTTATGCTGGTGATGCTTTACCAGTAGCTAAACTTATATCACAGGTATGCGATCGCTTGATTACTCACCCCAATGTCATGAACGCCGCCAGTTTATACTGGAATATTCCCAACGCTTTCTATGTCGAAGGTTATGGTTTAGATAAATTTGCGGCTGGAGAATGGGGTTTACGTCCCGTCCGCAGTAATAGAGTAGGTTTACTTTTAGACCAGGGTATCGAACCGGAATTAATGCTGCGACACTTGCAAGTAGCTGATGCAGCCAGAGCCAGTTTAGGATTAAATATTACCAATTATGTAATTACCGATGCCCCTCTAAACGTAGAATTACGCACTTCTTCCTCCGGTACAAGTTGGGGAACAATTGGCAATCCTGATAGTTTATTACGGGCTGCTGAGAAATTAATTATAGAAGAAAAAGCCGAGGCGATCGCCGTTGTTGCCCGTTTCCCTGACGACATGGACGAAACCGCCCTCCATAACTATCATCAAGGTCAAGGGGTAGACCCCCTAGCCGGTGCAGAAGCCGTCATTAGTCATTTATTAGTCCGTACCTTTAGAATTCCTTGCGCCCATGCTCCTGCCCTTGCCAGCACCCCTCCAACCCCTAATTTATCACCCCGTGCAGCAGCCGAAGAAATAGGCTATACTTTCTTACCTTGCGTTTTAGTTGGCTTGAGTAGCGCCCCCCAATTTATTATTAATAGAGAAGTCCACAATTGTTTATTGTCCGACATCTGGGCAGATCAAGTAGATGCTGTAATTATTCCTGCCACATCCTGTGGAAGTAGTGCTTTATTAAGTTTAAGCCAAAAACAATGTCAAATAATTACAGTTACAGAAAATCAAACTTTGATTAAAGTTTCTGCTCCCATGTTAAAGATTAAAACCTTACAGGTAAACTCATACTTAGAATCTGTAGGTCTATTAGTAGCTCATAAAGCAGGTATTAATCCTTGTTCATTATTAATTGGTTAATATAGGGAACAGTCAACCACCCATCACTAGTTAACCCTCCATTCCTCCCATCACCAAACTGAGTACAGTTTTTGTGGGGGTTTCCTGGAGGTTTAGATGAAACAGAAATAGGCAAGAGTTTTATCAATTACCCATTACCCATTATTTATCTAAATAACCGTGATTGAACAACAAAATCAAGAACCAGAACTTCCCTATCTCACCCGCACCCAAGTATTAGTTGCCATGGGTGTAACCGCAATTATTCTGTGGATAGTTGCCAAATTATGGTTACGTTGGGGTAACATCATTCTTTTTAAATGGTTTTGGGACGAAAAACATTTACTCTTAGGAATAACTTTAGGTATAGCCATTACTATATTAAGTGGTTTAGCTTATCGCCTTTTTCCTCTTTATCGCAAAAGTGCAGACTATTATCTAGAACTGGTACTCAAACCTTTAGCTGTACCTGACTTAATCTGGTTAGCATTATTACCCGGTTTAAGCGAAGAACTATTATTTCGAGGTGTCATGCTACCCGCTTTAGGTGGAGATTCTATAGCTGTAATAGTATCAAGTCTGTGTTTTGGAGTCTTACACCTGAGTGGTTCTAAACAATGGCCTTATGTACTTTGGGCAACTATTATTGGTATCATTCTCGGTTATAGCACCCTATTAAGTGGCAATTTATTATTACCAATAGTTGCCCATACCGTCACAAATTTGTTATCCAGCTATTTATGGAAAACCCAAAAACTATAGATATCGGTGGATAAGATAGCCGGAGCCAGAAGGTAGGGGGGAAAGCTTATCCTGTATGATTTTTAATTTTCAGCACTTCGACTATGGCTACGCCACGCAGGCTATCGCTCAGTAACCGTTTGTATCTCATTCAACTACATACCGCTATATCAGAAATCAGATATTATTTCCCACATTCTGCACTTCATAGTGTAGTATTACCCTTTTCAAACATTATTATTAATAATGCTTAAACAATAAAGTATTAGCACTGGAAGTAATTGATAGAATACGTATTTTTGTATACTTTAAAAATACAGCAGTTTGTGAAGGTATGAGGTACACATTTTGCGAGCAAGACTTGTACTAAGCTTGTCGTTCGCGTAGCGTTAGCCATCACCACAAAAGTTTGATTATGGTTGTACCTCATTTGAATGAAATATGCTGTAAAATTAAGGAAATATTCGCGTATTACAAAATAAAGTGCAGAATGTGGATTATAACTTCTGCCTTCTTCTTTTTACTCCTATTCATCCTTAAAACGAAATATCCCACCAATAATACCTGAATGGCTTATTGGTGGGACTTACGGTAGTTCACTCAAGAGTTTTTCTCAAAGTAAAAACAAGGAAAAACCTGGGTTTTGATTAAAAATCATCAAGAAACTGACCAATGCGGCTAATTACAGGGTCTACTTCTTGAGATTCAAGTTTCGGTTCCGGGTCAGGAGGGATATAAGTAAGTGGTTGCTGACCAAGAATGATTGCCAATTTTCCAACTTGTTGACTAAGTTGTAACATTTGACTTTCCATCGCCTCCAAACGATAAGACTCCCTGGCAAAAAAACGTTCCTCAAAATCGGTCATTCGACGTTGTATTTCACCGATTTTCTGTTCAATCGTAGTGCTATCTGCTGTATTAGAAGCTGGTTGTACAGATTCTGGGACACACAGAGCTTTCCAGAGAGCCTCTTTACATAGGTCACTGAAAGTTTTACCTGGCTGTGTCTCTAAGTAGTTTTCCACCTGTGCCAACAAGCTTTCATCAGCAATTTCTGGATTGAACGTAACTGATTTAACTACCTTTTTTGACCATTGGAACATCAGTTTTATGACCTAGCAGAGCGAACAGCAACAGATAATTGCGCTTCTCCATAAATAAACTGCCCCAAAGCATTAGCTTGGCGAGAAGGTGCAGCTAAGTAAGCTTTGATTTGAGCTTCTTTGAGAAGACGCTGAATATCTTCCCAGAAAAACTCCCCACCACCACCTGTAATAATCACATCAGTTACCCGTTCTGGTAACCAAGCTAACACACGAGAGCAAATTTCCCGTGAGAATTGTTCTGTGAGATTAGGCAGAAAATCATCCAAATTAGTAGGCTTACTAGCACCTTTGGGACGGTAAAAGCGATTGCCCTTGGGCTTATTCACCGCAGAAATCAAGGCTAAAGATTGACTATCCGCGTTGTCTATTTCCTTAGCTACCATTTCATAAAACTGGCTCATGCCAAAGTCTTCACTCTTAGAAGCACCTCTAGCAAAGCGGAAATTATCCACCATGATCATATCAATGGTTTGGTGACCAATATCCACAATCCCCACGGAAATTTTTGTAAAATCGGGGACTGATATGCCTTTATTTGGTTGAGTTTCCGACCACAGTAAACTACCATATCCTTCCGGCATAACCCAAACTTTGGTAATGTTCAAAGATAAAGATTCACCACGGAAATTCATGGTATGGCTTCCAGTTACCAAACCAATTAACTGTGCCTTTTCTTTTTCAAATTGTTCTAAAGATAGGAAAGGTAGACCGAGGACAACAGCAATTTCATCTTTGAGCTTAAAATACCCAGCAGATGATAATACTTTAATAAGTGCATCCTCTACTTTAGATTGGCCAACGCCAAGATTGGCACCAAAATCTGCTGCTAATTGCCCGACAGCATAGCCACGACCTTGATACTCCAGCCATAAATCCATGAGTGGGTCACTAGCCTTAGCTTCAAACACACCACCACGAATTTGCTCAATAGATGTTTGCTTCACATTAGAAGGAATGAAAGCCACATCATTGGTGTCGCGGCTGACACAGGTTTTGGTGGATGTTCTGCCCAAATCTACACTGAGAATTGTTTTACCGCCAACACTGGTGGTTTTCACAGAATTTATCGGTGTTGCTGTTGCTGTTGCTGCTGCTGCTGTTGCTCCTGTTCCCGTTCCTGCTCCTGTTCCTGCTACTGGAGTGCGGTTCATCGGAATGGCGGCGGCATTCATTGGATTAGCTGCGGATGGTTGGTCTGTCATGGAAGATCCTCTGTAAAAAGTTATCATGCTCATCTTACAAAAAGGTGAGCTACAAAAAATTTTAGGTTGGGTTAAGTGTAACTAGAAATACGTCAAAATTGAGAACAGGCGATGGTCAATTTTTTTTTTCAGGGGAGTATCACATTTATATTACTAATTTGGTGTTTTTACATTTTCGATTGGGTTGCTATACTCACAATGGCCTAATCCTGTGGTTTTATAGGGTTTAGCAGTGCTACACCCTTACATACAGCAGTTTGCGAAGGTATGAGGTACACATCTTGCGGGCAAGATGCCCGCACCACAAAAGTTTGACTATTCCAGGTTATACCTCATTTGAATGAAATATGCTGTATCAATTTACCTACTGTCTATTAGAACTAGATAGTTGATGTCAGAGATTGGACTCTGGATTCAGCAGACCATTCTAATGGATTCCAAACTCTTTCTTCTAAAGCCATCTGTTCAATTAAACTAGCCAAGCGCAGGGCTTTAAGAGCTTGTTCACCACCAACAGAGGGCTGATTACCACCACGGACACAGTTAACAAAATGCTCTAATTCCGCGCTTAGAGGTTGAACATTAGTGGTATAGACTTTTTCGATCAAACCATCTTGTCTATATAGAACTTTTTGGTTGTCAAGGTGAGGATTAAGCGCCGTTTGCCGATGGACTAAAATTTCATTGTTGAGAAAATCTGCTTCTGTAAATGAATTTTTACAATGGGCAACTAGACGGCGAATTTTCCGGTGAGTTACTTTACTGGATGTCAGCGTGGCAACAACACCATTAGCAAAGCCTAGAGTCGCAGTTACATAATCTAAATAACCGGAGTCTAAAGAACGAGTACCACTAGCAGTCAATTTTACCACAGGGGAAGCGGCTAATTCTAGCAGCAAATCAATGTCATGGATCATTAAATCCAGCACTACGGAAACATCATTCGCCCGCGCTGAATAAGGACTCATCCGGTGGGATTCTAAGGCCAAAACTTCCTCGGTTTTCAGGACTTGGCTCAGTTCCCTAAATGCGGGATTAAATCGCTCAATGTGACCAACTTGCAAAATACACTGGGATTCTGCCGCAGCATTAACTAGAGATTCTGCTTCAGAAATACTAGCCGCTATTGGTTTTTCAATTAAAACATGGATTCCTGCCAACAAACAATTGATGCCCACAGCATAGTGTAGGCGTGTAGGTACAGCCACGCAAATTGCATCTACATGGGGTAGTAAGTCGCAGTAATCTTCAAAAAACCGGACTTTGTATTTACTAGCAGTTTCTAAGCCACGTTCAACGTTGATATCCGAAACTCCTACTAGCTCAACATCTTTCATGGAACTGAGGACGCGGGTATGATGTTGTCCCATGTTACCAACCCCAATCACTCCTATGCGGATATGTTGTGGTTGGCTGCGCTGTGAATATAGATTTGGTTCTGACATTGATATGCTATCTTGCACTATTGTTCTCTCCTCAACCACCAAATTTAGAGACGCTAAGTTTGTTGTTTTTTATACTTAAACGTCGAGTTTGATTTGTCTTAAACCATCCAGATGGTAACATAGTGATTATCTTTATGAAGAATTTCAAAGTTTACCTTCAGTTCCCACCATTTTGGCTATCTTTTTTGTCAACTGTCGTTAATTAGTGTATTTTTATCATTGGCTGCAAAAAAAATCCTCTGTTTTTTTGTTGACTGGGTAGATTTCGTCATTTCTCAGTACAAATTCTCAGGTATGTAGTTAGATAATTAACTAATTTGGTCAACACCTGATTTCTGTTCTGTAAATTAATCACTCTTTCTATCAGTAAAATTACAATTCGTTAAATAGTTAATACTCAGAGTACAATGTTTCCTGTGATCTATACAATTGGTATTCTTGTTCCACAGAGTTTGTCTGTACATATATCTTTGTTTGTTCCATTTTGTTGATTTTCCCATCTTTTGGATACAATTTGTAAAGGAATGGGTAATTAATAAAATTTCTCTGTGTTGTTCATGTTTTTTGTTTTGCCATTCCCTATGCCGATATGAAAGCTGTAATTTTGTTGTCCGGTGGTTTAGATTCTTCTACGGTGCTTTATCAAGCTAAAGAGGATGGATGTGAATGTTATGCTATCTCTTTTGATTATCAACAGCGACACCGTAAAGAATTAAGTTCTGCTTTAATGGTAGGCAAAAGGGCTGGTATAATTCAACATCAAGTTGTGAATTTTGATTTACGACAATGGGGTGGTTCTGCGTTGACAGATGACAAGATTGATTTACCCCAACAGCGTTCTTTAGATGAAATGGCGGATCATATTCCTGTAACTTATGTGCCGGCACGGAATACGATTTTTTTAAGTTTTGCCTTGGGGTATGCAGAGGCGATCGCTGCCGAAAGAGTATATATTGGGGTTAATGCTTTAGATTATTCAGGCTATCCAGATTGTCGTCTTGATTATATCCAAGCTATGCAGGAAGTTTTTCGCTTGGGTACAAAACAAGGACGCGAGGGAGAAGGAATTAAGATTGTTGCACCGTTAATTGAGCTAAAAAAGACAGAAATTATTCAACTTGGTAATCAATTAGGTGTTCCTTGGAATCTGACTTGGTCTTGTTATGCTGGTGGTGATGCTGCTTGTGGTGTCTGTGATTCTTGTCAATTGCGGTTAGCTGCTTTTGCTGAGTTGGGTTTAGAAGATCCGATTAATTATGTTTAGTTAATGCAGATGCGATCGCTGATGATAGGGAATAGGGATTTTTATTTGTTTTAGGACTTACCCAGAAGTTACTGAAAAACGAACCACAGAGACACAGAGTTCACGGAGGAAGAAAAACAGGAGAAATCCTCACATCTTATTGTTATGTTGTAAAACCAGGAAACGTCCCGTTAAATGCATAACAGCTTATCATGCACGGTTATAAAAAAATAGGGTAATCCCAGAAAAACCAGAATTACCCTAATTAAAAGTTTAAGAAAAATATTAGGCAAAAGCTGCCATTTTCACATCGTTATTACCAAGAATTTCTTGTAATTCCTCAGCGTCTACGGTTTCTTTTTCAATCAGCATTTGGGCAATTTCATCTAAAACCTTGCGGTTGTTTAGTAATACTTCCTTAGCTCGAATGTAAGCAGTATCTACTAACTTACGCACTTCCTCATCAATTGCAGCAGCAGTTTCTTCAGAGAAATCACGTTCTGACATGATATCTCGTCCTAAAAACATATTGCCTTGTTGACGACCTAAAGCTACCGGTCCCAAGCGATCGCTCATGCCAAACCGAGTTATCATTTGTTTAGCAACTCTGGCCACTTGTTGTAAATCGTTGGAAGCACCGGTTGTAACTTCCTCTTCACCAAAGATAATCTCTTCAGCGAGACGACCACCTAAAGCTACGGCCATTTGATTTTCCAAATATGCACGGCTGTATAAACCTGTATCCATACGGTCTTCACTAGGAGTAAACCAAGTTAAACCACCAGCACGACCACGGGGAATAATACTAATCTTTTGTACAGGGTCATAGTCAGGCATTAACGCACCAACTAAAGCGTGTCCTGCTTCATGGTATGCAACTAAGGTCTTGCGCTTTTCGCTCATTACCCGGTCTTTTTTCTCTGGCCCAGCTAGGACGCGATCAATAGCATCATTGATTTCATCCATAGAAATTTCGGTTAAATTCCGACGTGCTGCTAAAATTGCGGCTTCGTTGAGTAAGTTGGATAAATCTGCACCTGTAAAACCAGGAGTACGACGAGCAATTTTATCTAAGTCCACATCCTTGGATAAGGTTTTACCACGGGCATGAACTCTTAAAATTTCGCTGCGACCTGCATAATCAGGACGATCTACCACGACTTGACGATCAAAACGACCAGGACGTAATAAGGCAGCATCTAATACATCAGGACGGTTGGTAGCAGCAATAATAATAATTCCGGTATTGCCTTCAAAACCATCCATTTCTGTTAGTAACTGGTTCAGGGTTTGTTCTCTTTCATCGTTACCACCACCTAAACCAGCACCACGTTGACGACCTACTGCGTCAATTTCATCAATGAAGACGATACAAGGAGCGTTAGTTTTTGCTTGTTCAAACAAGTCACGGACGCGGGAAGCACCCACACCCACAAACATTTCCACAAATTCTGAACCGGAAATGCTGAAGAATGGAACACCAGCTTCCCCAGCGACAGCACGGGCAAGGAGGGTTTTACCAGTACCAGGAGGCCCAACTAAAAGCACACCTTTAGGAATTTTTGCACCAATAGCAGTAAAGCGATCGGCGTTTTTCAAAAAGTCCACAACTTCGTTTAGCTCTAATTTGGCTTGGTCAATACCCGCAACATCTCCAAAGGTAACTTGAGTTTGGGGTTCCATTTGCACTCTGGCCTTAGATTTACCAAAGTTCATGGCTTGGCTACCAGGTCCACTTTGAGCGCGACGCAGCAGGAAAAATAACCCTACTAGCAGTAATACAGGGAAAAATAAGCTACTGAGAGCTTTAAACCAAAATCCTTCGTCTGCTTGAGGCAATACAGAAATATCAATGCCTTTAGCTGTCAAAGTATTGATTAAATCTGGATCATTAACTAAGGTAACAATCTTTTTGCTTGTACCATCGTTGGGAGTTACCAGTGCAGTAGAGCGATCTGCGCTGAGACTGACTTTATCAACTTTTCCTTGTTTTACTTCTTGAAGAAACTGGCTATAGCGCCATGTTTCTCTATTATTTTGGGGTTTATCGAAAAATGCTGTTCCCAGTGCAATGACAACTATAAACAGGAGCGCGTATAGCCCCGTATTTCGCCACCTTTTATTATTCACCGATGTTTATTCTCCTGTACTTGTTTGCTGCTTATACCTAGCTTCTGTAAAGAATCTAAGAGAGAGGACATTATGATAATTATGTTAACTTATTTTAAGATACCTCAAAATAATTCTCCTGTCATGCTAAAAACAATCTCCCATCCTCCACAGGTCTAAAACCTGAGAATGATAGGAGTTCTATTCTAGCTATTCTGAGGAGCGGTCAACAGTTAACCGTCACCAAACCAATTAATCTTTTTCTGGTAATTTAATAGTATTTGTGCCGTTAGGATTTGTAATTACTTGTCCTCCCAATGCTTCTATTTCCCGAATTGCTCGTTTACGGGTTTTTTCATCTAGTTTGTTATTTAACACTGTCATCCATGTAGCAACTCGCGCTGATTTACTATCAGGATTTCTACTTAGAAATTCCGCCGTTTTTTGAGAAAGAAATGCTACGTGCTTACTTTCTTCATCGTTGTAAGTGTTTGCCCATTCTGAGGCTTTGAGAAAAGATATTTGTGCAGCTTTTGCATTGCCTAAAAATAATAATTCATCTGTGCCTTTATAACGCCAAATAAAGTAGGATTTTTGCGGTAATTGGGGAGATAAAGATTTTAATCCTTTTTCCATTAAAGCTATAGACTTTTCTGGCATACCAGCGTATAAAGAACTACTTACAGAAAGTCCTAGATAAGCTGCTAAGAAACGGGGATCACGTCCTAAAATTACTTCAAAATATTCTGGACTGAGACTGTATCCAGTTTTATCTCTGGCTTCTTCATCACCAAAGAATTGTAAAAAATCAATATATACCCAATTTGCAATCAGGTTTTTATAACCAAAACTGGGCAAGTTTTGCAGTAAGTTTAAGCGCAAACTTTCTTTTTTTATATCTTTTTCTAAAGCTTCTACAGAACTAGATTGTTTATTAATTAATAGTTTTTGCAGTTTTGGTGCTTGCATTAAACTAATGCCAAGAATACACAAACCAGCGACTAATGGTGTGGTAATAGCTTCACGAGATAAAAACATATTAGGTAATTGGTAATTGGTAATAGAATTTTCTCCCCTGCCCCCTAACCTTCTGCCTCTTGTAGCATTGTGCAACATTGTTGAGCAATTGCCCAATCTTCTTGAGTTGTTATCACTAATACGCGCACTGTGGAATCCAATGTAGCAATATCAATATCAATAGGTTGTTGCTGGTTTTTCTCTAGATCAATTTTTAGTCCCAAAAATCCAAAAGCTTCGCAAGCTGCTTGACGTATTCCTGCGGATTTTTCGCCTACTCCAGCAGTAAAAACTAAAACATCTAAACCTCCTAAACTCGCCAGCATTGCCCCGATTCCAGCCCGTAAACGATGTACGTATATATCCCAGGCTAGTTGGGCGCGTTGATTACCTTGTTCTTTGGCGGCGATCACCTTTCTTAAATCGCTGGATATCCCAGAAATACCATATAATCCTGAAGCTTTATTTAATAGATTATCTAATTCTTGACTAGAGTAATTATACTGTTGCAATAAATAAATTAACATCCCTGGATCAACAGCACCGCTACGGCTACCCATCATTAAACCATCTAGGGGGGTAAATCCCATTGTGGTATCAATGCTACAACCATTTTTAATGGCGGCTAAGGAACAACCATTTCCCAAATGACAAGTAATTAACCGCAGAGATAATAACTCTCGATCTAGAATTTCTGCTGCTCGATGGGCGCAATACTGATGGCTGATACCATGAAAGCCGTAACGACGAATACCTTGTTGTACTAAATCATAGGGGATGGGATAGATGGCTGCAGCATCTGGTAAGGTGCTGTGAAATCCGGTATCAAAAACAGCGACTTGGGGAATGTGGGGTAAAGTTTTTTCCATAGCTTCAATTCCTGCCAAAGCTGCTGGGTTGTGTGCTGGTGCGAGATTACATAACCGAGCGATCGCCTGCTTTACCTCTTCCGTAATTATCACTGCTTCCCGGTAATCTTGTCCACCATGCACTACTCGATGTCCAACTACATCTATGGCTGATAAATCATCAATTACCTTAGTTGTACCATCTGTGAGAGTTGATAACAAATAAGTAAATTGTATCTGTTGAGAATCACCGATAATAGTTTTTTGTAATCTTGCACCAGTAGCCGTTTTTACTGTAATTTCTGCCTGATTTTGGTCTTGACTCCAGTTAATTTTCCCTTCCCAAAGGGGTTGGGAGACTAGGGTAGAAATGGGGGTTGTAATCTCATAAAGACAACTCTTTTGGCTGCTAGAACCGGCATTGAGAATTAGTATCTTCATAGATTAATGATTTTACTTGTGGAGTCAGAGAACATCAAGATTCAGATGTATAGTTAATTTTGTCTAACTCCTGAATCCTGAACTTCTGAAATTCTAATTTACGATAAAACTGTTCCAGATTTACTAACTTTAGCAACAGAATCATCACCCCAAGTTAGAGCAACCGAATCTTCTCTGGAGATATTACCACTAGAACTACTTCTGAAAGTCTCTGGCTGTTCGCTACCATTTTCATTCTCACCACTCTTCTTCTCTTCCTGTTTCTTCTCTTGGACAACTTGGGTGGCGTAAACTTCTACATCCCGTTGGATAATTTCTTCTATCTGGCTGGCAAAGGCAGAAAATGCCTGTTCATGGTTTGAGTAATTTATATAAACGCCACTTAATTGGAAAAATTGCCAACCTTGGGTTTTTAAAGATTCTACTGTGCGGCGATAGTGCCGCCAACGTTCTCCATAGTGAAAAAATTCTTCCACAGCAGCGCTAATTGCTACAACTTGACTTAAACCAAAAGTTGTCCAAACAATAGCGTCTCTGGCTCTAGCATTATTAAGATTCAGACTCACCAAAGCAGGGAGAACTATACCGCCAACAATTGTCAGTAGTCTGGCACGGTAATAGCGATTTCGGGCTTGTCCTGCTTGTGCTTCCATCCACAGAACTTGATCTAACCACCTAGAAACTAAAAACTTCCTTTGTAGATCTTGTAGTTTTAAGGTATCAAAAATTTCGCCAAAATCTTTCTTTAAAAATTCCCGATAGGGATCTTTTTTAGCCATAATGCACTCCTTAAACCGAAAGTAAGTTAGTAATTGTATAGATTAACTCTTCATGTTCCGCATCTAAGTTTATTGTTTGCAGCTTACCTGATGCAGCTAGTTTTGTCGCTCGTTCATCAGTAAAATCGCCAACTGAAGCGGAAGCAATTTTATCTGCGGTTCTGCCACTACCAGCGACGGCTATGACTAATCTCCCGGCACTGACACTATTCAAAGCATCCGTAAAGGTAATTTCTCCGCCATTAATTAGGACTGTTACCGAGGGATATTCTCCAGCTAAAACCGTTGCCACATCTGCTATCCAAGACGACTCATCCCCCCAATTATCCCCAGGAACTAAAACAAAATGAGTATGGTCTGACTGTAGAGGGCAAGCATCACCAGATGGAGTTGTAGTTTGCTCTGGGATAATCACTTTTCCAATGGGTGCAACACCAATTAAAGGGAATTGTGCTTTAATTTGACTGCGGGCATAACCTATTAATCGCATTACTCCCGCATCCGTACCTCCATCTACAACACACGCGCCCAAATTTTCAGCAATTGGGGCTAATACTTCCACAAATAAGCTTTGGATACGGATAAAATCAGTATCACTAATCTGACTTGCACCTCCAACTATCACCAAAATCGGACGAGAACTACCCAACCCAATGTTTGCAAGTGCATGAGGTAATTCAGCAGTTTCCGATACTTTAATTGCGATCGCAGCTTGCTCTTGATTAAAAGTAAGCTTAAAAGAATTCTCCATGTATTGCAATTAGAGTCATGTAATTTACGTTCTAGTATATTTAATTGTCAACAACAGTACAATATCATTTTTATTACTCCCGTAGTAGAAGATCACGTGAGTTCGATCAATAATTTTTAACCTCTCTGGTAAATCTCTCCCCGCACCCCTCCCTAACCCTCTCCTAAGAGGAGAGGGAAAAGGAATAACATTTAATACTGGCTGGAGAGGCTTAAAAACCTAATTTTAATATTCTAATGAGAGGTTAAAATACCACTCTTGGAGTCGGATCGGGGTTAGGGTGAGGCTCATCTAATTCACGTTAAATTAAGCCAATCATCTACTACATTTCATCGTATTCTGCGGTTTGTACTCTTCTGGCTTCCATGGGGGAAGAGGGTAAAAACTCAGCCCGACGCATAGGTGCTAAAGGTGGTGTGAGTCTATTATAGGGGTGAATTACCTGAACGGTGCGGTTAGGACGCTGTTTAGGTGCAAATAAAGATAACACACCGGCGACAACAACACCGCCACCGATGGTCAATGTCGCACCACCTACAGCCCAAAACATGGGAGAAGACCACCAATTATTTTGTTCAGGCTGTTGTAATGATGTGGCCATTTTTTGTTGATTAACTTGTTGGGCTAATTGCCACTCCCGTTGCGTAAAGCCCTGAACTTGTACCTGGAGTTGTTGATTTTGTAGCCGCAGTTGTTCATTATCAGCTTTCATTTTCTCCATTTGCATATTCATTTTCAGCTTTTCCATTTCTAGCTGCTGATCAGAATTGGGAGCAGTTGGGGGCTGATTAAAATATGCTGGTTGTCCATAACCTCCAGGATACTGAACAGGGGGTGACATTACCTGGGGTGCCATTACTGTTCCCGGCATTTGTGGACTAACAGCAAAGTTAGATGATATGGGGGTACTTGTTCCTTTGAGTAAGACTAAAGCCGCCAACCCTGCCACAGCGACTCCGCCAATAAATGCCATACTTTCGCTCATTGCCGTTAGCCCTCACATACTACCAAACAGTAACTTAGTTGTAACTGATGTACTCTCACACACATAGTTTTTTGCCTACTTCAATATCATATTAAAAATCAAGATAACCCAGTGTATCAGTTAGTTTTTTACCTATCCTAGTATATGCTGTTATTATTTAAGACTATCAGAGTCAGATTGTCTACTAGAAAATAACAAAAAAATACACTGTTTTGTAATTTCTCCCTTGGGTTAGGTGGGATTTTTGAGGGCTGTCTTGAGATTTTGGCAGAATTGAGTGATCGCTTCTAAACCCTGTTCTGGTGTCCCTTCTGCCAGTCGCTTGACTACGGCACTGCCCACAATTGCTGCATCCGCGCCCCATGCTTGCACTTGTCGCGCTTGCTGGGGATCAGAAATCCCAAACCCTACACCAATGGGTTTATCTGTAACATTGCGGATTTGTTGGAGTAAATCACCAACCCGCGTGTGCATTTCCGTTCGGATTCCTGTGACACCAGTAACACTCACTAAGTAGATAAAGCCTTGGGAAGCGCGAGCGATCGCTTCTATTCTTTCAGGAGAACTGGTAGGAGCTACCAATAGGGTTAAATCTATCCCCACCTCACTGGCTGGTTTTAGTAGTCCTGCGGCTTCTTCTAAAGGCAAATCAGGTACAACTAAACCGGATACTCCAGCCTCTTTAATTTGTTCTAAAAACTTATCAACGCCTCGATGTAAAATCGGATTGTAATAGGTAAATAAAATAATAGGCGATCGCAAACTCGGACTAATCTCTTTGAGCATCTCTAACACCTGCTCTAAAGTCGTCCCCCGTTGCAAAGCACGAGTTGCAGCAGCCTGAATTACTGGGCCATCTGCCAAAGGATCAGAATAGGGTACACCTAACTCGATTATATCAGCCCCAGCATGATCTAGAACCTGCAAAGCTTTAGCAGTAGTCTCTAAATCTGGATCACCAGCCGTAATAAAAGGAATCAAAGCGCATTCCTGATTCCGTCTTAAAGTTTCAAAGCAACGAGAAATAGCAGTCATTTCACCTAGTCAGTAGTCAGTGGTCATTAGTCAGTGGTCAGAAGTCATTGATTAACAAACAACTGACAACTGAACAATGATAACTCTAAACCTGAGATTCTTTTTCTTGTTCAATCTCAGCTTGCAGTTTAGCTACTTCTTCAGGAGAGAGTTGATCAAGCTGCTTTTGCAAAAAAGCCGTTTCATAAGCCTCCCGTTGTTGGTGGTAGGTCATTTTATTCCCTATTGCTCGGAAAATATAGGTGCATAACCAGCCAATTAAGCCAGCTATCAAGAAAACTTGACTCCAGATACCAGCATTTTGACTATCTAGTCCCACTACTTGCAAACCCACATAAGCCAAGCCACCGGCTACGAAAACGCCGAAGCCAATACCAATCGCGTCAATACGTCGCATGAGAATTATGACCTACCAATCTTAATTTAAGCAATTTTGCGGGGGCGGGGATTCAAATTCACAAATGGAGAAAGAACAAGCAATCCCGGAAAGAAAAAGAACACCAAAAAGTACATAAACACTCGTTCCACAGAACCAGCGGTGTACCATCTTAAGCCCAAATAGAAAAAGACAGCAATGGGTATTACTAGCAAATAAGCCCCAGCTAAAGTCAGATACAGCAGTGCTACAACCATATTCCTTACCGCAATTTGAGAAAACTATAATTTGGTGCGTCCATTTTTCATCATAGGACAGTAAGCTGTCGCTCCTCCAACTTGTACCATAATTATCTTAGCAGTCAACAATCAGTAAGAACTATTTAACCAATTACCTTGAGACAAATTTTTTTCCGAGGTACTTGCCAAAAATAAAAAATGATTATATGATTTTGAACTGTTGCCGCTAAACTAAAGTAAGTAGGCAGCCGACTGTTTTGTTTACTAGCTAAATGTCCAACAAAAGCATCAGCAAACAAAATTTTCAAATCTACTTGCAAAATAAAAAAGTTAGTGGTATAGTGAGCAAGCAGTTAAATACTGCACCAAAAAACTAAATAGCCTATGCGGGAGTGTGGCGGAATGGTAGACGCTACGGACTTAAAGGATTGAGCCTTGATAGAGAAATCTTTCAAGTGGCAGCTCTCAAACTCAGGGAAACCTAAGTCTACATACATAGATATGGCAATCCTGAGCCAAGCCCAGAAAATCTGAAAATTGAAAATCGGAAATCCGAGATTTAAATTTGCAAAGATTATTCATCGGGAAGGTGCAGAGACTCGACGGGAGCTACCCTAACGTAAAGACGAGGGTAAAGGGAGAGTCCAATTCTCAAAACCATAAATTGCTGTAGCAATTAGGTAGTAGTGAAAACTGCAAGAGAATGAAAATCCGTTGACCTTAAACGGTCGTGGGGGTTCAAGTCCCCCCACTCCCACTTATAAATTACCTAAAAATGTGCTAAGCTACTTATTGTTAATCAAGTAGTTTAGTAAATTTTTTTGCTATCCTACCCATGATTAACCAATTAGTATTTTTAAGAGATTATATTGTCTGAAATAATTAGTTTTTAAAAACTATCTAGGGCTTGCTGAATAAAGCTATAACCGGTTATTAGTAGGGGTTTCGCGGATTTTAAGAACAAGCAAGTGCAAGGTTTTGGCAAATGGAGTCCCCCTGTTCCCTGTTCCCTGTTCCCTCTCCTCACAGACAACTTTTTCAGCAACCCCTATCTATATTCCTAATTTTTGAAATAACTTGATAATTCATTATTATCTCAAAATTACTCATATTCCTAAAAAATAAATAGGAGTTAGAGGCAATCTTTTCTTATCTTCATCTGGTAATTTTTCATAAAATTGCTGCCATAAACTAATAAATCTATCAAAATCTATTAATTCAATATGAGTATGAGAACTGCGAGTTTCATTTTTAGCATCACTGGTAAAACCACCAGTAGAAACAAAAATTCCCACATCTCCATCTTTTTGTAATACTCCTCTCAATTGTCGAATTTCATCTACAGACGCAGGTGATTCTCGATGTTTAATTTGTACTTTAATTCTAGGTGATACTGTTCCTAAAGGGTCCTGATAAGCAATTACATCTAAACCACCATCTTTTCCTTTTGGTGCAATAAAAGGTGTATAATAACCCATTCCTCTTAATAAAGCTGCGACTAAATCTTGAAATTCATAAGCATTCAAATTTCTGACAAATTTTTTTAATCCTTCTACTGCAATTTCTTCGTATTCACTAATAGTTATTTCACCGACTTTATCAACATCATTATCTGTTTCTGATTCATTACCTATTTCTGAATCGTGGGCTAAAATTGTACTATTTTCTTTTTCTGCTTTCCACTGTTTAAATGCTTGAGTGGCAACTTTTAACAGTTGAGATTCTCCTAAATCTAAAGCCTTTTCTCCTTCTGGAGTTAAATACCAAATACCTTTATTTTTTAATAAAAAACCAGCTTTAATACAATCTATGGTATAAAAATGCAAAACACTTTTCCAACGAATATAACCAGATTTTTCATATCTAGCTTTTGCCCAATCATCTAAATCTACTCTTTTTTCGACTTCTTCAATTACTTGTTTACCTTGCAATTGCCCTTCATTTTCTTTGAGAATTTGTAATGCTGCAAAAATTATCTTTTCTGCTAATTGCCAAGATTTAGAATTACTATTTTTAGCCATAAGTTATGTATCTATAATTGAATAGGTGTAAATCAAACGATTATAGTTCATTTTTGTGATTATGTAAATCATTAAATTTTAATTTTCATTAATTTTGATTATCAAACTAACCTACAGTTATGATATAACTACCATACTCCCAATCAATAACCTCTATCGAAATACAAAGCATATCTATTGATCAGCCATTAGAAATAAATGCCCCTAGGTAATAGTAATTTTCCACATACTGTAATTCAACAATCAAACATTAAAGTCAATACTTTATTCAGACAACTACCGGATATTGTACCAACACCTGCTTTAAATATTCCCCAGTATAAGAACGGGGATTTTTCGCCACATCTTCTGGTGTGCCGGCAGCAATTATTTCTCCACCTTTATCTCCTCCTTCTGGACCTAAATCTATGACCCAATCAGAACAACGGATGACATCTAAATTATGTTCAATGACTAGAATTGAATTGCCTTTATCTACCAATCTTTGCAATACATCCAATAATTTATGCACATCATAAAAAGATAATCCTGTAGTGGGTTCATCAATTAAATAAAGTGTTTTTCCTGTGGCACGTCGAGATAATTCTGTGGCTAATTTTACCCGTTGGGCTTCTCCACCTGATAAGGTAGTGGCGGGTTGTCCTAACTGGACATAACCTAAACCAACATCAACTAAAGTTTGTAATTTAGAAACTGCTTTGGGGATATTTTCACAAAATACTAACGCTTCTTCTACTGTCATTTTCAAAACATCAGAAATGGATTTATCCTTATATTTGACTTGTAATGTTTCTCGGTTATATCTTGCACCTTTACACACTTCACACTGGACATAAACATCGGGTAAAAAATTCATTTCAATGACATTTACACCCTGTCCACTACAGGCTTCACACCTGCCACCTTTGACGTTGAAGGAAAATTGTCCCGGTTTATAACCTCTGGTTTTGGCTTCGATGGTTTGGGAAAATACATCCCGAATAATATCAAAAACTCCGGTATAAGTGGCAGGGTTAGATCGGGGTGTTCTACCAATGGGAGATTGATCAATGACAATGGCTTTATCTACAGAATTTAAACCTTTAATTTCTGCAATTTCTTTCGGTAAAGGTGTTTTCTTTAAAAGATGATGTTGTAAAGATGGATAAAGTAATTCATTGATTAAAGTTGATTTTCCTGAGCCAGACACTCCCGTTACAGAAACAAGTTTACCCAAGGGAATTTCCACATCTATATTTTTTAAGTTGTTGCGATGAGCATTTTTAATAGTTAAAGTTCTACCGTTTCCTTCTCTCCTTTTTGCTGGTGTATGAATGACTCTTTTTCCTGATAGATATGCACCAGTTAATGACTCTTGTGCATTTAATAAGTCTTCTAAACTGCCCTGGGCAATAATTTTGCCCCCATGTATTCCTGCACCAGGACCAATATCTACTATATGGTTAGCAGCGCGAATAGTTTCTTCGTCATGTTCTACGACGATTAATGTATTTCCTAAGTCCCGTAATTTGGTTAATGTGGTTAATAATCTGCCGTTATCTCTTTGATGTAAACCTATACTTGGTTCATCTAAAACATAGAGAACTCCTGTTAGTCCTGAACCAATTTGTGTAGCTAATCTAATGCGTTGGGCTTCTCCACCTGATAATGTCATGGCAGGACGATCTAAGGTGAGATAATCTAAGCCTACATCTAATAAAAATTGCAGTCTGGCTTTAATTTCTTTGAGAACTAATTCGCCTATTTGTGCTTGTCGAGGAGTTAATTTTAATTGTTCAATTCTGGCTCGACATTCCCGAATGGCAACACTGGTTAAATCTAAAATTCCATATTGTCCTAATTTCACAGCTAAGGCTTCGGGTTTTAATCTTTTGCCGCCACAAACTTCACAGGGTTGATCTATTAAATATTCTTCTAATTTCTGTTTAACTAATTCTGTTCCCCCTTCATACTGTCTTTGCAAAATGGGAATTACTCCTTTAAATCTTTGTTTCTTCTCTTCTTTGCTTTTCTCTTCGCCATGTAAAATTATCTTTTGCTGTTCTGGTGTTAAATTAACCCACTGGGTTTGCAGTTCAAAACCATAATTTAAACCGACTGCATATAACAGTTCTAAATAATAGGAATTTTCCTTTTCTGACCAGGGTGCGATCGCTGCATACATGGGCGCATTTTCGTTAGGTATGAGCAACTCTGGTGAAAATCTTCTCAATGTGCCAATTCCATGACAATGAGAACAAGCTCCATAGGGTGAGTTAAAAGAAAATAAACGTGGTGATAATTCTTCCATTATTGCACCATGTTCTGGACAAGCAAAATTTTCAGAAAATACCATTTCTGGATGTATTTCGGCATCGGAAATATCTTGATCTTTTCCTTGAGTTGTTATATACTTACTATCAGGTCGCTCCAGCGTTAACTTATCTAAAGTATCATTTAATACCTCAATTATAGCAATACCGTGGGATTGCTTAAGGCAAGTTGTCAGAGAATCTACTAAACGCTCTTGAATACCGTCTTTTTTAATAAGTCTGTCAATAACCAGTTCTATATTGTGTGTATTATTTTTATCCAACTCGATGGAATCAGACAGTTCAAAAACCTCTCCATCTACCCTGATCCTCACGAAACCTTGGGCTGATAAACTCGATAGCAGTTTGCGATGTGTCCCTTTCTTGCCGCGCACCACGGGAGCAAGAATTTGGAAGCGGGTTCGGTCAGGAAGTTCCATAATGCGATCGCACATTTGGTCAATGGTTTGGGGAGAAATACAGCGATCGCATTGAGGACAATGGGGTTCACCCGCACGACCATATAACAACCGCAAATAATCATAAATTTCCGTTACCGTTCCCACGGTAGAACGGGGATTATGGGAGGTAGACTTTTGATCAATAGAAATTGCCGGACTTAAACCTTCAATAGCTTCCACATCAGGTTTATCTAGCTGACCTAAAAACTGGCGAGCATAGGCGCTTAAAGATTCCACATAACGGCGCTGACCTTCCGCAAAAATCGTATCAAAAGCCAAGGAAGACTTACCCGAACCAGAAACACCAGTAAAAACAATTAATTGGTCACGGGGCAGATCCAAATCTATGTTTTTGAGATTATGCTGCCTAGCACCGCGAACCCGAATAGTATTTTGCTGTGCTGGAGTACAGGGAAGAGGATCGCTTAAAGATGGTACTAATTTTTCTGACATATTGACAGGCTGAAAGAATGTGGCAATGTGAAACAATCCTTAATAATACTATCTTTATTCAGGTTATTGTAGAACAACCCCCTAATTTCTTACCCAGGATATCGGCTGATATTGCCTGAATTGGCCAGATAATTGCAGAAAATATGGCTGAGGATAGAGTTGCGGTTTCTCGCAAATCCCAGCACCTACCCTGCTAAAGGTCATTTATCCAAATGGCGGTACTCAGAATATAAAAATAAAATAAATTATTCCTGAACTACAAAATTAACATCTTGATAAATGTCAATGAAACTAAATCTCTCCTAATAAGAATGTATGTTAGAATAAAGTTCAGTTAAATTCTAGCTTAAAATAAATAGATATTACTACTGGAGTTTAATTAGGTATGCTAAACCAATCTATTGCCGAGATGACTTTACAGGATTTAGAATGTTTAATTAATAGACTTGTTGATGAAAGAATTAATCAGGTTAATTTTGGTAAACGCAACAACATAGAAAAACTGAACTTGTTCATAAAATACATACCTTGCAAATCTTAATTTAAACCTTTTTCTAAGTTAAAATTTAAGACTAAATAATGCTTTTAATGGCATTGATAAAGTGATAAAAACTCAGAGAGCGTGTATTTTCCAGATTTAAATAAGGTGCTATCATTCGTGAACCGTTTATTTTTTGGTATTCAGGTACAAGTGATTTTAGTTCTTTTGATGGACTTTCAAGATTATCAGGATTACGAAATTTATTTTGTATCCCCTCAATATATAGGGGAAAGAGTTATTCAAGCACCCATGACAAACCAAAGGAATTGAGAGCAGATTTTTTCCGAATAACACTTGCCAAAGGGGGAATATTTCCAAGCTGAGAAAGTATCCCCTCAATATATAGGGGAAAGAG
>NZ_PGEM01000070.1:0-33732 GCF_002934005.1 Cuspidothrix issatschenkoi CHARLIE-1
GAAGTGCGGAATGTGGGTTAATAGATATTTTTTTTAATTTTTATTATTTTATTATTCTAAAATCAGATAAACTAAGAAAAATATAGGCGCAAAATAAATCAAGTAAGTAGGTGAACCGAAAAATTTAAAGGTATGTGAAGAAAAGTAAAACCGCCCAAAACTTGAGATTGTCGATAGCAAAGCGTGGCTTTTAGCCATAGTGTTCCCTTCCCCCAAAGACAATTTTTAACGCTAACCTACTTATTCTTTGCAGTTTTTGTTAGATAAATTGATCATAATTTGTGAAAAAGTATTGATAAGCGGCAACTAAATTGATTATCTTAAATTATCTCAAGTCAGCAATAAAAGCATTTTTATCATTTATAATATTAGGGTATTTACTAAGAACATTATTAATTTTCTGTTTTTGACCATCATCCACAAATAAATTATAGCTTTCGACAAATTCAAAGCTACCTGCTAAATAATTAGCACCTAATTTAATTTTTGACATTATGTATTCTTCTGTGAGATAACTAGGATTAACTAGCCATCCTTTTCGATGACATAAGTAAAGTAATGTTGGATCACCTCCTGTGGTGAAAATTGTTAATGAATCTGATTTTATGTTTTGTTTAATCATCTGTGCGAGTTGAAATACATCCGATTTATTTGTTCTTTCTTTACGCATATAGTCTATGGAATAAATCATGGAGCCAGTAAGGATAGATAAACATAGACAAACGGTTAAAATTTTACCTATATTTAATTTTTTCTCATATTGATGCCAGTATTTAGCAAAAAACTTACCTATAAATACAACTCCAGGCAGCATTAACGGTAGTTGATAATATTCATGTACTAAGCTCGTAGTAGGTACTATAGCCCAGGATAAGACTACTGAGACTAACCAAATATCAAAGAAATATTCTTCTTGAGTTTTCCTTTTTATAAATAAACCCGCTATAAATATAGGGAACATAAATATAGCAAAATGCCTGAAGGAAGTTCTAAATATTATTTCTGACCAAAAATTAACAGTTAATAACATACTGTATTGATATCTATTTGTTGAACCGCCCCAAAAACCAAAAGTATTACCATATTCTAAAAATAATTGATGAGCATGGTAATACCAAAGAGTAAATGTTATAAGAATGAATAAAGTGTAAAGAAAAATATATATATTAGTGAAAATTTTTATCTTAAATTTATGCCAAGCTAAATATAATAATGGCATACCTATATATAGTATTGGTAAAACTTTAATTAGACATGATAAAGCTACAAAAAATGCTGATATAGACAAGAAATGCACTTTATTTGATTCTAGCCAATTAATAAAATAATATATTCCTGCAACTGTACACATTAACAGCATTGATTCAGGTTGAAAAGTTCGACTATAATATACATTTAAAGGTAAAATGGCAAACAATAAGCATGACCAAAAAGCTACTTGTCTATCAAAATATTTGGTAGTAAGTTTATACAAGAAAAGAATTGTCAATAATGAGAAAACTATAGATGTTAATCTACCGAATAATTCATGTACGCCAAAAAATTTATATAATATAGAAACAATAAATGAATAAATTGGAAACTCTGTTTCACAATAGCCAGGGGAATTTCCACCCCAATCAACTTGAGGATAGAATAGATTAAATCCATTTTCATAGAAATTTCTAGCTATTGCTGCTGTGTCAGCTTGTCGCCAGGAATGAATACCTATAATAGGTGAATTAATATTATATAATCTCACACCTACGGCTATAGCCAGTAAAAATAATATGGGGTATTTATCTACTTTTGTTTTGATGACATCAATGCTCATAATTTATAAATTTAGTTTTAGGTTGATACTGAATTCTTATAAAGATACTAACTGTACCTGCTAATTCAAAAGACAACCGGAATTTCATTAAAATCTAAATACTCACAGCAAACAGAGGGAAAACATCTAAATTGTGCTGTTTGCTGTCATTAACAAATTCATAACTGGAAGTAGCGATCACAGATAGTTAAAGATCCTATGAAACTTATGTTTAACTAATTTTAATAATGTATTGTTTGCAGTGATCATTATAAATCTTAGATGATTTTTTAAAAGGGTAGTTTAACCTCATGGCTGGAACAACGAAGCATCTCGGCATAGGGCTGAATTATACCTTACCGGACTTTTGAAACATACTCTTATAATTTCTAGCCTGTAAAATTTTCTACTAATAGAATTAAGGTATATACACTATCATTTATTTGGTAGGAATTTTACTTTGATATCATATTAACAATTACCATACTTTGGTTGCATTAGAGATGCAACTAGGGGAAGCATTAGAAAATTAATATATAAAAACTTAATCAATAATTATTCCTGATATGCTAGACTGAAAAACGTAGCTTTCTAATCAAAAATATGCAACTAACCCAAAAGCAATATTACACTCCAGAGGAATATCTGGAATTAGAAGCAACTGCTGACTACAAAAGCGAATACATTGACGGACAAATTATTCCTATGGCTGGTGCATCTATAAATCATAACCGCATCTCTTTGAATTTAAGTTCTGGGCTGAATTTTGCCTTCAAAAATCAGAATTACGAAGTTTTCATGGGTGATATGCGTCTGTGGATACCTCAAAAACTAATATACACTTATCCAGATGTGATCATTATTGCAGATGAGGCGGAATTTTTCAATAATCGGACAGATACAATCACAAACCCCCAGGTAATTATAGAAGTTTTATCTAAATCTACCAAAAGTTACGATAGAGAAGATAAATTTGCAGCTTACAGAACAATTCCTACTTTTCAAGAATATCTATTAATTGATCAAAATCGTATTCATGTAGAACAATTTTCTAAAATTGGCAAAAAAAGATGGAATTTGTGTGAGTACGATGAAGAAGATGAAAACATATCTCTGATAACAGTACCTTTTACAATTTCTTTGCAGGATTTGTATAATAAAGTAAATTTTGAAGTTGCAGAACCTGAAACAAAAAACAATATTTGAAAGTTCCTCAACCAACCCAAATTTCCTGGGCAAAACCCACTGCTAATTTACTCAATAAAGTGATAAATATACCCATAACTAAATAAGCATAACGGGGATAGCGAGATAACCACACACCTATAGCTATATTCAGAGGAATAATTCCATAAGCAAGACGACTTAAAGAAATTGTGCCACCAGAAGCTAAAAGTAAACCAATACCACAAAAACCATAAACTATCATTACTGGGGTTAATTGCCGACGGTAATACCATAACAGAAATGTACTACCCAGAATCATAGATACATTTAATAAATTATTAATTAAATTTTGATTTGCCACAATTAATGACAATATAACTATAGCATAACCACTGTAAAATGTAACAGGGCGGAAATATTTACGCCAATATAATAAACAAGAAGAAATAATGACAATAAAACTAAAACATATCGGATACCGAATATCTTTAATTCCCCCTTCATCATTATGTACCCAACCATAATACCAATTATGACCGAAGGGAATTTGCATGAACATATTTAACCAACCTTGCCAGTCAAATCCAAAGGAAGGCCGCCATCCTTTTTGTGCGGCAATAAAGGCGAGAAAATTATCAAAATGTAGCCAACAATAAAAACTAAATATTAACAAACCTGTTCCAGATAATAACCCTGTGACGTAGGCAATTGGTGGTTTACGTTGTTTCCAAGCTGCGATAAAAAACGCCGGAATTAATACCATTCCTGTAGGACGGGTTGCTGTTGCCATTGCTCCGCAAATACCTGTCCAAATATATTTTTTCTCATCAAATGCACGTAAAGCAATTGTACTTAATAATAAATACAAACCTTCTGTATAAATTACTCCAGTAAATAAGGACATAGGACAGTAAGCCATGACGGCAATTGTCCACTGTGCTATGGTGATATTACATTGTTTTTTTAGCCAACCATATAAAAAATATAGTGTGCCTAAAAACGCTAAATTATTAATAATTAATCCCGCAATGTTAAAAGAAAAACCCAATTTCATCAAGATAAAAATACTTGTAGGAAACAAAGGGAAAAAAGCTATATTATGTTGTTTACCATCATCAGCAAATTCATAACCTTCAGTAACTATTGCTCGATAATGAACACTATCCCAAGCATCAAAAACGCCCCAGCCTAAATGGGGTGTAATTCCATCTGACAATGCTGGTATATTTGGAGCAATTAACAACATTGCGGTTATAATTAATACACGACTCACTAGCCACATAGAGCCGGGAAATAAGAAATCGTCCCTCCAGATAAATTTAGCCATCCCTGTAGCGATAGTAGCGATCGCCATTTGTGTTTTCACCATCATGCTTACGTTGTTTCTAACTCTGAAGTAATAACTATGTTTATCTTAAGTAATGTTACGCAATTTTTCGCAAAAAGCAATAGGTAATAGAAATTAATTTCTACTACCCATTCCCAAGGTGAATTTAGATGACTAACAACTGGGATTAATTATTTCCTGTTTCGGGAATAGTCCGTTTAAACTCATCCATTAGATCATCTAATTCTTCCAAAGCCTGATTAACATCAACTCTTAAAGTCCCTAAGTTGGGTTGTTCTAGCAAACTCAGCAACCGTTCACGTTTAGATTGAACCGTGCTAATTCGGTCTTTAATTGTCTGAATATCCATTTTTCCCTTCTAGTCCTTAAACACTTCAAATCTAAAGTTAACGCAAAACGGAAAAATCTCAGTCTTCCCCTTTCCCAATCTGGCGTTAATCAGCGATGATAACAATACTCAGGATCAAAATAAATTATACTAATCTTAAATTATGCTCGGCGGAATTTCTTTAGGAACACTTGGTTTAACAGTAGGTAGTATACTGACCATCACGGGTTTTGTAGCCTACTTTGCCGACAACGCTACCCTCAATTTAGTGGGATTTTTCTATGGTTTTCCCCTATTACTGGGAGGTTTAGCCCTCAAAGCTAATGAACTTAAACCCATACCCTTTAGCCAACCCACCACATCATCCATTCTAGAACTCAGAAACCAACAGGCAACCGTCACACAAACTAAAATCCGCAAAGACATCACACGCTTCTGCTATGGACAAAGAGCGCATTTAGACGAAGCTTTGGCTTATCTAGGTTTAAGTCCCACGGACGAATCAAGACCAATAGTGACAGGTTTACGAGAAACCCAAATCAATGGGGCTTATACCCTCATTTTAGAATTTGATTCGCCATTAATTAGCTTCGATGTTTGGCAACAAAAGCAAGAAAAAATGACCAAATATTTTGGACCTAATGTAGAAATTACCATGACACAGCCTAGAGAAGATTATATTGAACTCTCTTTGATGAAAACCTAACCTAAAACCTCTATCCTCCAAGGAACTCAAATTCCTTGCTAATAGCGCAAGTTATCTAAAGATGACTAAACATTTAAAAAAGTTCCTAGTCCGTTTCAACGGACTTGAGCTATTAGACAGGGAATCTATTCCCTGGCTTAGTATAGTATAATCATCCATAGAAATACCCAACATCTACCATGAGCCAATGCCTTAACCCCGCCTGTATTTATCAAAATCCCCAAGGTACAAGCTTTTGTCAAAAATGCGGCGGTAAAATCCTCTTAGATGATCGTTATCGTCCTATTAAATTTCTGGGAGAAGGTGGTTTTGGTAGAACATTTCAAGCAGTAGATGAAAAAAGATTAAATACACCCTGCGTTATTAAACAATTCTTACCCCAACAAGCTGGAAGTGCGGCCTTAGCAAAAGCTACAGAATTATTTCAACACGAAGCCAAAAGACTCCAAGAACTAGGAAAACATCCCCAAATTCCAGACTTAGAAGCCTTCTTTCCCCAAGATGGTAGACTTTATTTAGTCCAAGACTTTATTGATGGTCAAAACCTCTTAGAAGAATTTCAAAATCAAGGTAAATTAAATGAAGCTCAAATCAGAATTATCTTAGTAGAACTATTACCAGTTTTACAATTTATCCATGATAACAAAGTTATTCATCGAGATATAAAACCAGAAAATATTATTAGAAGCAAAAACGGTAAATTATTCCTGATTGATTTTGGCGTTTCTAAAGAAACAAGCGGTAGTATTTTAACTAGAGTTGGAACTACAGTAGGTACTCCTGGATATGCACCCCCGGAACAGTTGCGGGGTGTGGCTTACCATAATAGTGATCTCTATAGTTTAGCTGTTACCTGTGTGAGATTATTAACGGGACATTTTCAAAAATCTGATAGTTCAGATGAATTGTTTGATACTAACACAATGGCATGGCAATGGCGAAAATATGTTTCTTTAAGTGAGGAATTAACAACCCTATTAGAAACAATGTTACAGGATATTCCTGCTAAACGTTATCAATCAGCTACAGAAGTTTTAGCAGCATTAACAAATCAAAAAACAGTAGTTATTTCTACCCCACAACCACCAGCAAATACGAACGTAAATATCAATCTTCAATCATCCTTTACAGAAGACTTAGGAAAAGGTGTCAAATTAGAAATGATCGCCATACCCGGAGGAACTTTTCTCATGGGTTCACCGGAAAATGAAGCAGAAAGAAGTAGTTGGGAAAGTCCCCAACATCAAGTGACAGTTCCCAGCTTCTTTATGGGAAAATATCAATTGACACAGGCACAATATCAAGCTATTATAGGAACTAACCCATCTCGCTTCAAAGGTAAGAATCGCCCTGTAGAAAGTGTGTGTTGGGATGATGCAGTCGCATTCTGTCAAACGCTCAGTCAAAAGACACAGAAAAACTACAGATTGCCTAGTGAAGCAGAATGGGAGTATGCTTGTAGAGCCGGGACAACCACGCCATTTTCTTTTGGTGACAACATCACCACGGATTTAGTAAACTATGATGGTAATTATCCCTATAAGTCCGCACCAAAAGGCAAACATCGCCAACAAACCACAGATGTAGGAACTTTTCCCCCTAACGCTTTTGGTTTGTACGATATGCACGGGAATGTTTGGGAATGGTGCGAAGATGACTGGCATGAAAATTATATAAATGCGCCTATAGATGGCAGCGCTTGGAATAATCGAAATGATATTAAGCTAATGCGCGGTGGTTCTTGGTACGGAATGGCTAAGGGTTGCCGCTCTGCTTATCGCAATAATTATTCGCGCGATCGTTGTCACTTCGACTTCGGTTTTCGGGTGGTGTCTTCGTTCAGAACTTTGTAGCCCTTTATACTTTTACCCTCTACCCTTCTTTTTCTTTTCCCTTCTTAACGGTGAATTATCAGGTTATTATTCCTGATTCAGATTACCCAAAAACAACACCGCGATAAATTTCCGATATCGGTAAATCAACCCCAATAGACTCCAAAGAAATGGATTTTTCTAAATCATTAAAATCACTCAATAACCAACCTTGAGACTGTTTACTATATTTTTCTATAAAAATTTCATCTTGTTCAACTAATAAATATTCACAAAAACTGCTAATTGAACGATACATCCGAAACTTGCTTTGTCGGTCATAATCCGCGGTTGAACGTGATAATACCTCTACAATTAAAATGGGATTTAAAACTTCATCATTGCGGTTTTCATTTAGTTGCGGTTCATCTGCAAAAACCATTACATCTGGATATACTCCGCGTTTATATTCAGGAATCCATAACCTCAAATCACTATTAATTGGCTCACATTTACTATCACGCAGAATAAACTTGAGAAATGCAAAAATATTGCCCCCTATACGACTATGATTGATTGATCCTCCCGACATTGGCACAATTTCTCCATCACGATACTCACTGCGTTCTTCAGCTTTTTCTTCAATGGCGCGATATTCATCTAAACTATAACGACGCTCAACAGTAGTAATCATCATCTTGCAACCAATTACATTGAAGTAATCATGATTCTAGCAAAACTGGATATCTTGTTGAATCATTGACATTATTATCAATAATATTGAACAATTTTTATTCAAAATATTACCCATATCTCGTTCCCGGTCTTTGAGTGGGAATGCCCTCAAGAGGCTCTGCCTCTGCTATCATTGAAGGCAGAGCCTTCTAAAATTCATTCCCATACAGAGTATGGGAACGAGAATTATTCATTAAGCTTAGATCCCGGACTTCTTTAAGAAGTCCGGGATCTGAAAATCATCAACCACCATCAACAGCGTACTGAATTAACAGAGATAACCGTTGACGCAGGGTTTCTAGTCCCAAACGCTGACTAGCAGAAATAAACACCGCTAAAGGAAACTCTTCTCTTGCCAACGCTAGGTAGTAGGTTGGGTTGAGGTAACGAAGCCCAACACCTGTATCAAATTTTAACAAAATTAGTGCTAGTGTTAGATTGTTTGAGAACCCTCAAGAAAGAAGATATAATTAGTTTAGTCCGATTATCACATCTAAAATCATGAATAACCTGGTATTAGAAAGAATAACAATTAACCATGATATTTGTCATGGTAAACCCTGTATTCGTGGATTACGCTATCCTGTAGAAATGATCTTGGAACTTTTGAGTTCAGGAATGAGTATTGATGATATTTTAGAAGATTATGATGATTTAGAATATGAAGATATTTTAGCAGTTCTCACCTTTGCTACTCAACTCACTCAAGTTAAAAGTATTCGACAATTAGTTTCATGAAATTCTTAATTGATGCTCAATTACCAGGACGTATTGCAAATTTATTGGAACAATTAGGTTATGATGTTGTACACACTAAAAATCTCCCTTTACAAAATGCAACTCCAGATTCAGAAATTAACAAATTATCAATCATAGAACAGAGAATTGTTATTACTAAAGATAAAGATTTTTTAGATTCTTTCCTAATTAAAAAAGAGCCTTATAAACTACTGTTAATAACAACAGGTAATATTAGTAACAAACAAATTGAGCAAATTTTTATCCAAAATATTGCCCAAATCGTTGATTTATTTATGAATTATGATTTTTTAGAACTGACTAAAGATAGTTTGATTATTCATTAAGCTTAGATCCCCGACTTCTTTAAGAAGTCCGGGATCTGAAAATCATCAACCACCATCAACAGCGTACTGAATCAGCAGTGATAACCGTTGACGCAGAGTTTCTAGTCCCAAACGCTGACTAGCAGAAATAAACACGGCTAAAGGAAACTCCTCCCTAGCCAAAGCCAGAGTTTCACTACTAACCTGATCAATTTTATTAAAAGCCACTAACGCCGGACCCGGTGTAATGGGCATTTGTGCGAGTATATCCCGCACTGAGCGAATATGACTTAACCAAGCTGGATGAGATAAATCTACCAAATGCAATAAAGCATCCGCTTCTGTCACCTCCTCCAAGGTCGCCCGAAAAGCATCCATTAAAGATGCTGGTAACTCATGGATAAACCCTACCGTATCCGTCATCAGAGTTTCCTGGGGTGCGCCTGTTTCCGCATGGGGAAGCATTAACCGCCGTGTGGTCGGGTCAAGGGTCGCAAACAATTGGTCAGCGGTATATACTTCCGCGTTAGTGAGGGCATTGAGTAAAGTAGATTTACCAGCATTGGTATAACCCACCAAAGCCACAGAGGGAACTTCTCGGTGTTGTCGCCGTTGACGTAACCGACAACGATGGGCTTGTAATTGATTAACTTCTTGTTGCAGTCGAGAAATCCGTTTTTGAATAGCCCGCCGTTCTGTTTCTAGCTTGGTTTCACCAGGTCCCCTTGTCCCAATACCACCACCTAGCCTAGACATAGCTTGACCTCGGCCTGCGAGTCGGGGCAACATATACTCTAATTGTGCCAGTTCTACCTGCAATTTACCGGCACCAGATTGAGCGCGTTGGGCAAAAATATCTAAAATTACTTCCGTGCGGTCAACTACTCTCACCCCAATTTGTGCCTCTAAATTGCGGACTTGGGATGGCGAAAGATCACGATCAAATACTACCAAGTTAGCACCTAGAGTTTGAGCCGTGATGGCGACTTCTTGAACTTTACCTTCACCGATGACGGTTTGGGGATGAATACGCGATCGCTTTTGCTGTAATGTCTGTAAGACATCACCCCCAGCCGTATCTACTAACCGCGCCAATTCTGCTATAATGTCTTGGAATTGTTGGGGAGTGGTATTTTCAGTTAATACTCCCACAATAACCACCCGATCATGATCTCCATCTACTTCTTGAGCTACATATTCCCGGCTAAACTCCTCTTCTAAACTTTCCACCAAGTCCAGAAAATCTTGATCCGCTAAAGCATCTAAACTTAAAGGTGGTGATGTGCTTGAATATATCCCCGCATCAGGAATACTCATCCCAGCAGACTGACTGGCAACTAGCTGTTTACTATTAGCTACCAGATGCGCTAAATAAGCTTCTTTTACATAGCCAGTTGCACCACCACCACGCTTTGTAAATCCTGCTCCAGTAATATTTAAAACTACTAAAGCATCTAATCTTTGCAAAGCCATCGCCGTTAAAGCCGCTTCATTCGGTGGTTCTGACTTGAGATTAGTAGACAGACAACGAATACCACTGAGACGTTCTGCACCATAACGGGGCAATTCTAGGGGCGGAATTTGGGTTTGACGTGGAGTACCTACACCAACCCGAATCACTTGTCCGCGCCGATTGACGTAGGCACAAACAGGTTGATTAATTTCCGTACTAATTGCTGCCAACCGTTGGGCAAACTCAGCCGTAGTAATGCGATCGCCTGATATTCGCTGGTGGTACAGCCGCTGGAGTTGTTTTAGCTGGCTGGACTTTAAACCTTGAATGTTGCCAAAGATAGTTTCTATAGGCGTTTATGACCAGTTACCTGGCCTCCCCTGAAATCTTTACACAGTCTATTTTACAACAGAGAATAGGGAACAGGGAACAGGGAATAGGGAACAGTCAACTAATATCTAGACTTAGAAGCGATTATAGACTTATAATTAGTGATTGTGAGTTTTTTCAAAAAACAGAAAAATAATGAACGCGCAAGAAATTATCCGCTCGATAGAAGCGGAACATTTGAAATCTGATTTACCCCAAATCTATGTCGGGGACACAGTGAAAGTCGGAGTCAAAATTAAAGAAGGTACTAAATACCGGGTCCAGCCCTATGAAGGTGTAGTTATTGCTATGCGTAATGGTGGCATCAACGAAACCATTACAGTTCGCAAAGTTTTCCAAGGTGTAGGCGTTGAACGAGTATTTTTACTCCATTCTCCCCGCATTGAAAGCATTAAAATCATCCGTCGTGGTAAAGTTAGACGCGCTAAACTCTACTATCTACGCGATCGCGTTGGTAAAGCAACCCGTATTAAACAAAGATTTGACCGCGCTCTGTAACCAAAATTGGGAGTTAATAGGCAAAACTCAAGCTGCAAGCGGCATCCGCCGCTAACTTGCCAAATAAAAAAAAATAAGCTACAATTAGAATCGAAATTGCGTTAAACTAAAAAAAGTTCAGCGCGATGACTGTAACAAGAAAAGCTTGTGCGCTCTTAGTTCAGTTGGTAGAACGCAGGTCTCCAAAACCTGATGTCGGGGGTTCAAGTCCTCCAGGGCGCGCTCAAAAGTAAAAATAACACCCGAAACAATAACGCGACTGCCGAAATGGCAGATAGCGTTCATTATTTCGGGTATAATTATTTTTAAATTACAGCTTACTTGTTGTCATTCAATTGAGGTCGAAGCTGTAAACCTAGAAAAATCATCAGGTAGAGCTAATTAAGAAACGGGGGGATAACGACTGTGGCCAAAAAAAATGAAGCAGAAATGCCAGAAACCGAAAATGGGTTTAGCTTAAACAATTTTTTCCAAGGTACAAAGGAAGAACTTGAGAAAGTAGTTTGGCCCAGTCGGAAACAGTTAGTGAGTGAATCAGCCGCTGTGCTATTAATGGTTACACTCTCCGCATCTTTGATATACTTGGTAGATGGATTGTTCGCTTGGGCGGCAAAACAGGTGTTCTGATGACTTCTGCAACAGACGAACCACGCAACTCAGATTTACAGTCCGAGGAAGCACTCTTAACAGCACTTAAAGAAGCACGTTGGTATGCAGTGCAAGTAGCCTCCGGTTGTGAAAAGAGAGTGAAAACAAACTTAGAGCAACGTATCCAATCTTTTGATGTTGCTGATAAAATTGTCCAAGTGGAAATTCCGCACACACCAACTGTGAAAATCCGCAAAGATGGTAAACGTCAGCCCTCGGAAGAAAAGGTTTTTCCTGGGTATGTGCTAGTACGGATGATAATGAGTGATGATACATGGCAGGTGGTACGAAATACCACCCACGTGATCAACTTTGTGGGCGCGGAACAAAAACGCGGTAGCGGCAGAGGCCGCGGCCACGTAAAGCCAGTCCCTCTCAATCCTTCCGAAGTAGAACGCATATTCAAACAAACCACGGAACAAGAACCAGTAGTCAAAATTGATATGGCTACAGGTGATAAAATAGTTGTGCTTTCCGGTCCATTTAAGGATTTTGAAGGCGAGGTGATTGAAGTTTCCCCAGAACGGAGTAAACTAAAAGCTCTACTCTCAATCTTTGGAAGAGATACACCAGTAGAATTAGAATTTAATCAGGTTAAAAAACAGAGCTAAATACAAATGGCGAAGAAAGTAGTAGCGGTCATTAAATTGGCCCTGAATGCTGGGAAAGCCAACCCAGCACCGCCAGTTGGTCCCGCGTTGGGTCAACATGGTGTTAACATCATGATGTTTTGCAAAGAGTACAACGCCAAAACAGCAGACCAAGCTGGGATGGTAATTCCTGTAGAAATTTCTGTTTATGAAGATAGAAGTTTCACATTTGTACTCAAAACCCCACCAGCATCAGTATTGATCCGCAAGGCAGCAAAGATTGAAAGAGGCTCTGAGCAACCCAACAAAAAGAAAGTTGGTAGCATTACCAGAGCGCAATTACGGGAAATTGCTCAAACCAAACTTCCTGACCTCAACGCTAATGATATTGATGCAGCCATGAATATCGTGGAAGGAACTGCTAAAAATATGGGCGTAACCATCAAAGACTAAGAAGTTAACCAATTTTGCGTTTTGAAAGCTGAGTTAAAAAATTAGACTCAATCCAAAATCTAAAATCCAAAATTTTATCGGGGGAGAGGCACAGCTTCGAGACTACCCCAGGAGAACAAAATGGCAAGAAAAGTATCACGTCGTTTACGGGCGTTGCTCGACAAAGTAGAAGAAAGGGATTATACACCCTTAGAAGCATTAAATCTGTTAAAAGAAACAGCAACCGCTAAATTTCCTGAAGCTGCTGAAGCTCATATCCGTCTAGGAATTGATCCTAAATATACAGACCAACAGTTGCGGACAACTGTAGCACTACCCAAAGGTACAGGACAGGTAATTAGGGTAGCAGTAATTGCTAGAGGTGAAAAAGTTACGGAAGCAACTAACGCTGGTGCTGATATTGCTGGTTCAGAAGAATTAATTGACCGGATTCAGAAAGGCTTCATGGACTTTGATAAACTCATTGCTACACCAGATGTGATGCCACAGGTAGCAAAATTGGGTAAATTGCTCGGTCCACGGGGTTTGATGCCTTCACCAAAAGGTGGAACAGTGACATTTGACATTGGTAGTGCGATCGCCGAATTCAAAGCAGGTAAATTAGAATATCGGGCTGACCGGACTGGGATTGTTCATGTTATGTTTGGTAAGGCTGCTTTTTCACCTGAAGATTTATTAATCAATCTGAAGGCATTACAAGAATCAGTTGATCGTAACCGTCCTTCAGGAGCTAAAGGTCGTTACTGGCGGTCCTTGTATGTGTCCTCTACCATGGGACCATCAATTTCCGTTGACATCAGCGCACTCAGAGAATTAAAACTGACTGACGCTGCATAATTTTGGGTTTTAGATTGATAGTTGGTAGATAGACAATTGAATTTTTTGCTTTATTATCAAGCTTTAATTTCAAATCCGAAATCGAAAATCGAAAATTTAATCAAGCCGGAGACAGCAGGTGCTAATAGCTTAATATCCTGCCGAGGTTGTAATTTTAACCGCCTGGAGTTTGCACAGCAAAACTGTGACAACGACAGCATTAAAAATACTCCTTTGAAACCCTGGCTAAGTTAGCTGGGGTTAATTGTTTTCGGTAAGTCAGCACAAAGGGATAGGTGACAGGTGACAGGAAATATATATAGTCAAAACTGACAACTGACCACTGACAACTAACAACTGACAACTAACAACTGACCACTGACAACTGACATTGGAGGTGAGACAAGTATGGGAAGAACGTTAGAAAACAAGAAAGAGATAGTAGCCGATCTCAAGGAAAGCTTGAGTGAGTCAACCTTGGCATTCGTAATTGATTATCAGGGTTTGACAGTTGCCGAAATCACTGATTTGCGTCGGCAATTGCGTCCTAGTGGTGCTGTATGTAAGGTGACAAAAAACACCTTAATGGGCATTGCGATTCAGGATCAGGAACAATGGCAGCCAATGTCAGAATTACTCAAAGGTTCTTCTGCATTTGTGCTAGTTAAAGAAGATTTATCAGCAATCAAAGCTTATCAAGCATTCCAAAAAGCCGCCAAGAAAACAGAAATTCGTGGTGGTGTGATGGAAGGTCGTGTCCTCAGCGAAGCTGATATTAAAGCTTTAGGAGACTTGCCATCTAAGGAACAACTTATGGCTCAAATTGCTGGAGCTATCAACGGTGTGGCTACCAAGCTGGCTGTTGGTATCAACGAAGTTCCCAGTTCCTTGGCTCGCGCTTTACAAGCTGTCGCTGAAAAAGACAATAGCGGTAGTTCTGAAAGTGCTTCCTAAATTAGTTGTAGTTAGTCAAAATTAATAATTGACAAATCACAACTAACCACTAAAAACTAACAAATCAAACATTCTTTAGGAGTTATATCCATGTCTGCTGCAACCGAACAAATTTTAGAACAATTGAAATCTTTGACCTTATTAGAAGCTTCTGAATTAGTTAAGCAAATTGAAGAAGCATTTGGTGTAAGTGCTGCTGCTACTGGTGGCATGGTTATGATGGCTCCTGGTGCTGGTGCTGGTGCTGCTGCTGAAGTGGTAGAAGAGAAGACCGAATTTGATGCAATTCTTGAATCTGTACCTGCTGATAAGAAGATCGCGGTTCTAAAGATCGTCCGTGAAATCACAGGCTTAGGTCTGAAAGAAGCTAAAGACTTGGTAGAAGCTGCTCCTAAAGCAGTTAAGGAAGCTGTAGCTAAAGAAGCTGCTGAAGATATCAAGAAGCGTATTGAAGAAGCTGGTGGTAAGGTAACAATTAAGTAATTAATTGGTGATTGGTAATTGGTAATAGGTAATTGGTAAAAATTAATTATTACCTATTGCCTCTTTCCCAATTATCACCGCTTCAAAACTGGTATTAAATACTGTGTTAGTGTAAAGGCATCAACTCCTAATTCTGTTCTGGCTTGTGCTGCTAAAATTCCTGCTTGGGAATGCCACCAAGTGGCAGTTGCTACTATATCTTCTATAGAAATTACTTTATTCATAGTTACCGAAACAATCTGGTCTAAAACCTGATCTTTCCAAAAACCGCCTCCTGCCTTCGTTAAAATTTGGGCTAAGAGTCCACCTAATAAACCAGTTAATACATCTCCACTACCACCACGAGCTAAAGCTGGGGTACTTTCGGGGTTGATCCAAACATGACCTTGAGGGTTAGATATGGCGGTTCTTGCCCCTTTTAATAGGATGATAGCCACGCTTTCTTGGGCTGCTGTTTGCACGGCTTTAATTCTATTGAGGGGGGAAATATGGGGAAATAAACGATGAAATTCTCCCGTATGGGGTGTGAGTATAGTGGCTGCTGTACGCTGTTGCAAAGTGGAGATAGTACCTATTTGTGCCAAAATATTTAAAGCATCAGCATCAAGAACAAGAGGACATTCACATTGAATTATTTCGGGTATTAGTGCGGGATGATCTTGTGTTAAACCGGGTCCGCAAGCGATCGCAGTAAATGAATTTAAGTCTGTATTTTCCGGTAATTGTAAATGAGATATTGCTCCTGTTTCTGTTTCCGGACAACCAATAATTAATGCTTCTGGTAAATGGGAAACTAATAAGGGTTTAATAGTTGCGGGAACAGCAATGGATAACATTCCTACACCAGAAGCTCGCGCTCCTAAAGCTGTTAAAATTGCTCCACCTGCATAGCGTCGAGAACCACAAATTAATAGTAAATGTCCTTGTTTATATTTGTGAGTCGTTAGAGGAAGAGGTAAAGGTAAAGTAGATAATGCTGTTGTGGAAGTAATGCGTTTTATTTGGGGACTATCACCTAAAACGGTATAAATATCTGCTAAGGGAATATCAAAATCAATTAATTGTGCTTGGCCAATATAAGGTATTGCTTGTTCTTGCAATAAACCTTGTTTCCATAAACCTAAACAAAATGTATATTGTGCCTGAATAGCTGTGCCTAAAACTTCTCCTGTATCTGTATGTAAACCGGAAGGGATGTCAATACTAATAATAGGCTGATTTCCGGCGTTAAAATAATTAATGGCTGTGGCGATAGTATCAGTAATTTCTCTTTCTAAACCAAATCCAAATAAACCATCAATTAAAAAATCACAATTTGGTAATTCGGTAATTTCTTGATAACAGGGAATGGCTAAATTTCGTGCATATTGAAAATGTTGGGCAGTGAGTTCTTTAAGCTTAGAAAAAGGTTGATAAATCCAAACTTGATAACCTCGAAAATGGAGTTCACGCGCTACAACTAAAGCATCTCCGCCATTATGCCCAGAACCTGCTAAAATTCCTACACATTCCCCAGGGGAAATAATAGCCTGTAAGCGTTGGGAAATCAGTCCTGCCACCTTTTCCATTAAGGCTGCTACAGGCATTCCTGCTGTAAATATTCGAGTTTCAATGTCCCGCATTTGGGAGGCTGTAACAACAAATTGGTCTTTATTCATTTGTCAGTTGTCAATTATTTTCCATAGTAAACTCTAGCATTGCCATAACCGGACTGTTTGAAAAGATTATTCCATTGTTCTGCATCCGAGCGATCGCTAAATGGTCCGATTGCTATATGCGCTCCTCGTGGTTGAGTTCTCATAGAGACATTGATATTTATATTATTGCTATAGAGTCCCTGGCGAATTTCTTCCCTTAGATAACGTAAATTATTGCTATTAGTGGGAATAACTACATAGTAGGCATTTCTTGTTTCCTGGGTATAAGTATTGGTATTGTTAGGAATATTATAAGTTGATGATGATAATTGTTGATTATTATAAGGTGTTACTGGTAAATCTGGATTTGAATAATTGCCAATCCCCGCACCACTAATACCATAAAATTCTAATTCTTTTATCCGTCTTTGGGCATTAGATTGGACAGCAAAAACTCCCGCTTGGATCACATTACGGCCGTTGTAATTACGAATATAAGCAGTGCGTTCAACCTGTTTTACTCGTTGCAACATTTGGGGACTATTGTTATCAACATAAACAAAATATTTATCAGAATTTGGATTAGATTGTGTATATTGTCCAGGTTGATCATATTGGTAATTTTGATTATTAAATTCTATCGCTTCCATGGATTGAGACTGTGCTAATAATAGATTTTTGTTGGGTATTTGGGCTTGAACCGGGCTAGATTCGGAGATGATACCCCAGCATCCACTCACAAGTAAAGAGAACATAGATAAAGGGATCAAGCGATTTACTTTTAAATTCAGCATATTTGTCGCCATCTGTGGTAAAAGTTTTTTCCTACCTATTATTTTAATCAGTTAATTAAAAATTCTATACATATATATACTAAGAATATTCAGAAAACATCTTCTCAGGCTGTAAATTTCTCAGTACCTATGCTAGAATATCGAAATATTGTAACTTGTGATAAGATCAGAAAGTTTGTTTGTGGTGTTTATCGCCGAAATCAGCCGTAAGCACTTTGAAAAGTGTGAATTATGAAAAAAGTTGTCGTTGGTCTTTCTGGTGGCGTTGATAGTTCCGTAGCTGCCGCTATTCTCCATAATCAGGGCTATGATGTAGTTGGTTTAACTCTTTGGCTGATGAAAGGCAAGGGGCAATGTTGCTCTGAGGGGATGATTGACGCGGCTGATATTTGTGAACAATTGGGTATTCCCCATGAGATTGTGGATATTCGGGATGTTTTTCAAACGGAAATAGTTGATTTTTTAGTAACTGGTTATAGCGTGGGAATTACCCCATTGCCTTGTTCTCAATGTAACAAGACGGTGAAATTTGGTCCCATGGTGCAATATGCACGGGAGAAATGGGAATGCGATCGCATCGCTACGGGACATTATGCCCAAATTCGCTATGATGACGCAACTAATCGTTACCAATTGTTACGAGCAGTTGACCGGAACAAGGATCAGTCTTATTTTCTCTATGATTTGTCTCAAGATTTACTAAGTGCGGCAATTTTTCCCCTGGGTGAACTCAACAAAAGCGATACTCGCAGAATTGCCAGCGAATACAATTTAAAGACCGCAGATAAACCAGAAAGTCAAGATTTATGCTTGGTAGAAAGTAACGGTTCGATGCGGGCATTTTTAGATAAATATTTAGCGCCAAAACCCGGTGATATTGTGGATATTGCGGGTAAGGTTTTGGGACAACATGACGGTGTGCATCATTACACGATTGGTCAAAGAAAGGGCTTAGGTATTGCTGCGGCTGAACCTTTGTATGTAATTGAATTAGATGCAGTTAATAACAGAGTTATTGTAGGCGATCGCACCAAAGGAACACAAGGAGAATGCACAGTTAACCGAGTGAATTGGGTATCCATCGCTGAACCTGCAACCCCCATCCGTGCAGAAGTGCAAATTCGTTATCGTTCTCAACCTGTACCTGTAACCGTAATTCCTTTAGAAGATTCTCGCGTGCGTTTGGTATTTGATGAACCCCAATTCAGCATCACACCAGGACAAGCAGCAGTTTGGTATGAAGGTGATCGGGTATTAGGTGGGGGAATTATCGAACAGTTTAGTTGAATTTGTAGGAAATAGATAAAATCATCATTTTATGTCTAGCAGTAATTGGTATATTACCGCTATTTTTACTACCTGAATCTTCCTCTAAATTGGCCTCCTGCCTCCTTCAATGTTGCTGAAGTTGATCAGCAGTTAAATGGGAATGGACAACTTGACCATCACGAAACCAAATAATGCGCTTGGTCTGACTGGCAACTTCTGTTTCATGGGTGACAATGACAACGGTGATCCCACTGCTATTGAGTTCACTAAATAAATCTAATACTTCTTGGGTAGTCTGAGAGTCAAGTGCGCCAGTGGGTTCATCAGCTAGGAGAACAACGGGATGGTTGACAATGGCGCGGGCGATCGCCACCCTTTGTTGTTGTCCTCCAGATAATTGTGTAGGTTTATTCTGGAGGCGATGTTCTAAACCCACTTTAATTAATGCTTCTGTAGCTCGTTCTTTTCTTTCCCCTGGTTTCACACCAGCATACACCATAGGCAGCATGACATTTTCTAGGGCTGTTAATTGGGATAATAAATGGAATTGTTGAAAAACAAATCCTAATTTTTTATTCCGAATATGTGCCAATTCTGTATCATTCATGTGGGCAACATTAACATTATCTAAATAATAATTGCCGGTACTGGGACGATCTAAACAACCAATAATATTCATCGCTGTAGATTTACCAGAACCAGAAGGACCCATAATGGAACAGTATTCACCTTTTTGGATCACTAAATTCACATTATTCAGGGCTTTAACTTCTATTTCCCCAATGCCATAAACTTTGAAAATATCCTCTAAACGAATAATTCCTGATTGCGCTGCATCGGGAATATTTACATCAGTTATAGTTAGAGTATTGTCCATAATAATTTTATCCTTTTTTTTAGTATTTGTCAGTTTTCATGAGTTCGTTCTATAGTACAAGATTACAGCAGTTTTCATGTCCTTAGACCACAGTAAGGGCGAAGCATTCGGATCATAGTCTTAGGTAAAAACTGATAATTAATTGTCCGAATGCTTCGCCCCCACATTATTGACGCGAAACCTAAATCAAAATGTGGTTTATTTACCTGGAAATAGCTATAATTGACAAACTCTATTATCAGTAGGACTTACGCACGAGTTACGGAATAACGAACCGCACCAGGACGCAGAGAACACAGAGGAATAAGAGTTTGAGAGTTTTTTGCGTAAGTCCTAATCAGAAACAACATCAATGGATTGGATAAATACGGTGGCTTAATCAATGGCGAAAATTTCCATAACAGATTCCTAGATTGTTAAAAACCATCTAATTTTTCACGCCGTTCTGAGTGCTACCATAGGATCAAGTTTTGCCGCACGACGAGCGGGAACTACTCCAAAAAATAAACCAATACCACCAGAAACACTAGCAGCTAATACCACTGCGCTAAGTGAAATAGTAGATTCTAAAGGGGTAAATATTCCCACTAAAATAATACTACCACCACCGATAGCAATACCGATTAAACCACCTGCCACCGATAAAATTACAGCTTCAATGATAAATTGCAAAAGAATGTCCGTTTGAGTTGCACCGATAGCTTTACGCAGTCCGATTTCTTGGGTACGTTCGGTGACAGAAACTAACATAATATTCATAATACCAATACCACCAACAAATAAAGAAATACTGGCAATAGCTGCTAACATGGTAGTTAATGCCCCAGTAATTGTATTGCTAATTTCTAAAAGATTCTTTTGGGTTTGAATGGTAAAATCATCTTCGCGGACAATTTTATGTCTGCGTCGCAGTAAGTTAGTAATTTGAAATTCTGCTGCTGATATACTATTTTCATCTTTAGCAGATGCGGAAATTAAAGAAATATTAATGCCATAGGGAGATGTTCTCCCCACTAAACGACTATACATGGTATTAATGGGTATGAAAACTATATCATCACTGTTATTACCAAAGGACGAACCTTTAGATACTGTTAAACCAATGACTTCAAAAGTAGTATTTTGAATGCGAATTTTTTGACCAATAGGATTTTGATTATCAAATATTTTGTTAGCTAAATATGGAGCTAATACGGCTACTCTTCTACTCCGTTTAAGATCGAAATCATTAAAAAATCTCCCTTCTTTGATTTCAAAATTACGCACTGTTGTATAATTTGGCGTAGTTCCAATTACCGTAGTTGTGGCACTTTTATTGCGATAGCTAACGGTGATTCTATTATTAATTTCTGGGGCAACTTCTTGAACTGCACGAACTTGTTGAGCGATGGCTTGAGCATCTTGTAAAACCAAAGTTCTCGGTGTTGTAGTCACTCTTCCCCGACTACCTGGACTACCAGGAACAATAAATAAAATATTGGGACCCAATGATTGAAATTGCTTACTTGCTAAGGTTTGTGCGCCTTCTCCAATGCCAATCATGGCAATAACTGAAGCATTACCAATAATAATTCCTAACATGGTTAAACTACTACGCAACTTATTAGCTAATAAGGTAGTAGTTGCCATTTTTACACTTTCTAAAATGTCCATATTCTTTGACCAATAATGTTAATTTACGTTTTTGACAATTTTGGTAAAACTCAATAGAAAGACTATTAATGAATAAATTTCATATTCATTGAACATTATAGCGGTATGCACTTGAATGAGATACAGAATTTACCTAAAAAACTATACACTCTCATGACTTTCAACTCTGTTCCCTGTTCCCTGTTATGGTGGTCGAACTTACGTTAAACTAAACATGATCCTGCTGCCATACCTGCTCTATCATGCCAAGACGTGCACCTGGCAAATTTACCGGATAGAAGTTAACATCTAAAGAATCTAAATTGATATGTAACAATAGTTTGCTAAATAAGCTAGATTTTTACAACATAACTAGCTATTATACGGAAAATTTAGGTTTATACGCCTTACTAAAATAACTATGAACAAACAACCTATCCGCGTCGGAGTCCTTGGTTTTGGGGGACTCGGCCAAGCAGCAGCCAAACTCCTTTCCAGCAAACGGGAAATGATTCTCGTCGCCGTAGCAGACCAAAAAGGCTACGCATACTCCACAGAAGGCTTAAACACCAACGCTTGTATTACCACCTACCAAAAACAGGGTACAGTGGGTTACTTAGAACCAGTGGGGAAATTAAGCAATAATAGCATTCAAGACCTTATTCAAGCCACTGGTAACGCTGTAGATGGTTATTTCCTGGCTTTACCTAACCTCCCCAATGACTTTATCCCCAACGTCGCTAAACAATTTATCCAAGCTGGTTGGCAAGGTGTCCTAGTGGATGCCATTAAACGCACCAGCGCGGTAGAACAACTTTTAGCGATGAAAGATGAACTGCAAGCCGCAGGAATTACCTACATGACCGGCTGTGGTGCAACCCCTGGACTGTTAACCGCCGCCGCCGCTTTAGCCGCCCAAAGTTACGCCGAAATTCACAACGTTGTCATTACTTTTGGTGTGGGTATTGCTAACTGGGAGGCTTACCGCGCCACCGTTCGAGAAGATATTGGCCATATACCTGGTTATAGTGTAGAAGCTGCTAGGGCGATGACTGACGCAGAGGTAGAAGCATTACTAGATAAAACTAACGGTGTGCTGACTTTGGAAAACATGGAACACGCCGATGATGTGATGTTAGAAATTGCGGGAATTTGTTCACGGGATAGAGTAACCGTTGGTGGTGTGGTGGATACCCGCAACCCCAAAAAGCCCCTGAGTACCAATGTGAAAATTACAGGACGTACTTTTGAGGGGAAAATTTCAACTCATACCTTTACATTAGGTGATGAAACCAGCATGGCAGCTAATGTCTGCGGTCCTGCTTTTGGTTATCTCAAAGCTGCTCAAGAATTACATCAACGGGGTATTTCTGGCCTATTTACTGCGGCGGAAATTATGCCTAAGTTTGTGAAATAACTTTTTTCCACGACTTAGGCAAGTGGCACATTTGTAGGGTGTGGTTCGACAAGTTCACCAACCACATCAGATATCAATAATCTGTTTATTTGCAGGATTCATGCGGTCTGACGCACCCTACAACAGATTTTTATTGTGACACTTGCCTAAGTCCTATTTTCCTTATAAATTTAGTAGAGACGTTCCGGCGGAACGTCTCGACAAGGAAAAATAAAGCGTATCTTCATCCAGAAATGATATTACAAATCTAACCAAGCTAAGAATCTATCCCACCAAGAAGTAGAAAGATTTCCTCCAGATAATTGCATTTTTTGGCGAATATTTTGAATATTCCAATTGGTAAGTCTCGCTAGGGTTTGGGCTTCTTTTTCAAATCTTTGATTTAAAGAACGTTTATATTCTCTGCCAGCACTACATTGAAGATTTCCTGTGAATGGATGTTGTAAAATATAACGTCCTTGAAAAGAGTCCCGTTGGGAAGTTGCTTGAAACATCAAATCTTCAGGAAATTTATTTCTGCTGTAGCGAACGTGCAAGCGGGTAATGAAAACATTACTACTAGGAAAACGAGAACGGAAACTAGGAGATACTGGTCTATCACTATTATTATCCAACCAAAATACACCAGCTTGTTTTAATTCTTCATTATTGAGTGGTTCAGCCGAACAAGGATCACAACTGCTCATATCCCAAGCATATTCTAAAAAGCCAACTTTTTTATCTTCTTTAGTGTAAGAAGTTTGAAACATGGATTTATAAAAGCTACCAAATTCACTTTTTACATAAACGGGAATATTGACATCGGAAGGAACTTTAACTGTGCGATAATTGGTAATTTCTGCTTGTCCTTGGGGTGAAAGAATATAAATAATTAAATCCTGTTCTTTGGTGGCATTAATCATTCCTAAACGAATCGGTAACATAAATTTAGGTGATTCGTAGGAAATTTGTAAAGGACGCAGTAATTCATACCCTGATTGAGAAAATTCGTCTAAGTTGACTTTAGCAACAAAGAATTTCATCGAAGAGCGAATATAGGGTTTGAGTAAGTCTTTTGCACCTTTAGGAATTTTATAACCATTGCGATTTAACCAAATTTCTAATCCTCCAGATTCCTTTGCACTGAGGATGACAATATCATATTCACCAACATTAAATTTGGCTTCAACGGTTACTCCTAAACTGTTATCTTTTTTCATTTCATTAGCTGAACTTCTCATCCTTCCTGCGGCTTGTGGTGCTGGCATATCTGCCATTCTTTCCATTGGGGCGCAGGGGTCAGAATCGAAATATTCAACTAATCTAGGAGCGCTAAAAGCATCTAATCTTTCAATTATTTTTGATTCAGCTACATGAACTTGTTCTTTTTTTAAGATTGTGGGAACAGGAATGACAACGGCGAAATCTTTGACATCTCCCTGAAAATCGTTTGCCATTGTTAAAACGGTGCGATTTCCATCTCGCGCAATGATGACTTGTGAGGCTTGGTTATAGAGTTTTGTATCGGCTTTAGCTACATAAAAACCACAAAAAGCCCAAGCTGTGGGCGTAAAACACAGCACGGCTAAAAGTGCGGATATTAAGGGGATAAATATGCGAAAAAGTTTCATTTTAATTCCTTAATTGATGATAGTTAATTGGTATTGAAATTCTTATTCCCCCAGAATCGGGGGCTAGGGGGTATGAAAACCATAAGAGGCAGCTTGATTAAACTTCTGTATACAGGGTATCCTTACAAGCTGGTATTTCTGTTTTATTTTCCCAAATAAATTGAGGTGTAACCCAGAATTTATCTAATAAAATAGTTAAGGGAGCAAGGGTAAATAAAGCCCAAAATACAGCAGTGGAGATAAAGAAATAGTTTCGCAAAATAAAGGTTAATAAGGCAATAGATATTGCCCAAATAATTCTACTCATGGAGGCATTAGGAATTGATCGGGGATCTGTCACCATAAACAGGGCAAATAATAGTAAAGATCCATTCATTAAATGATGAAAATAAACGTCCCAAGTCCAACCTAACCACATATTTCTGATGGCTGCTAGGAGGGAATAAGCACCTAGAAAAGCGGCGGTGGTGTCCCAACGGCCAACGCGCTGTAAAATCATGCCTCCAGTCCCAGCAAATAATAATCCATACCACCATTCTTCCCCCCATTGTCCTGGGGAAACCCAAGCATCATTAGTGAGGGTGAGAACAGCTATAATGCCAAAATTAGCGGGGTTAAAAAAATGCTTTTCACCAAATTGAAATACAAATTTACTCGCTATGGCGGCAAATCCAGCTAAGGCCATTGTTGGCCAATGATCTGCACGTAGTAATAAGCTAAGTCCCAATGAGGTAATAAGAGGACTACGGATATTAATTGGTTGTATTGTGTCTGGGGATTTGGTGAGCAATGAGCAGATGATTTGAGTTATGATGCAAGAGGCGATCGCCACACAAATCATTTCTGGGTGTAATGTCCAGTCTCGCGTTAAAATTCCCAAAATCAGAAATAAACTCAGAAACAGAATTTGATAATCTCGACTATCTTTGAATGATGTCATCTTGAGTCCAGGAATTACCCGCAGATTTTTTCCTAATTTAAACCAATGTGATCATAAATTAGGTTGTTGTTACAGTTTTTGTAACAAATATGATTTAAAGAATTCAGTCGTAAGGGTGAACGGCCGTTCACCCTACAGGAGGCAGGAGGAAATATTTCTTTCTCTTAACAGTTAACCGTCAACAGTCACCAGTCAATGCAATTTGCACCTCTATTTCCCCTTGTTTACCGAGTTCTCCAACCGACTTTTCCCCATTGTCTCTGGAGTGGAAACTCAAACAGTAAAACTATCGCCCTCACTTTTGATGATGGCCCTCATCCCCAATACACACCGCAAGTATTATCCGTTTTGAAGCATTACAACATAACCGCGAGTTTTTTCTGGCTAGGAAATTGTGTCAATAGGTTTCCAGATATTGCCAAAGCAGTCAGCGATCAAGGATACTGGATCGGATTACATGGTTATGAACATGATTCTTTTCCCCTACTTTCCCCAAGCGAACTAAAACAGAGTTTAGAAAAAACCCAATTTGCTATTTATAATGCCTGTGGTTTATCACCTGCACAAGTGCAAGATGTCCGCCCGCCTAATGGTTTTTTTACGCCTAAAACATTACAATTATTTCAACAGTGGAATTATCGGCCAGTTATGTGGAGTGTTGTTCCTGAAGATTGGTTACATCCTGGGGTGAATGTAGTGGTAAATAGAGTTATAAAACAGGTGAAAAATGGTTCATTAATTGTGTTGCATGATGGCTATTTTGGCGGAAAAGATGTGGCAGAAACTATTAATATTTTAATTCCCCAATTATTAGAAAAAGGCTATGATTTTGTCAATGTTGATAGTTTATGGCAGAAATAGGAGGACTCGACGACTCGTGATTTCCTATCTTCTGCCATAGCACATTATTTTCTACCGAATCTCTTCTGAGTATCCTAATTTATTGTAAAATAGGGAAGATATGCTGTGGTGCAATATATATATATGTCTTTAAAAATAGATTCGGGATTATTTAGCTATGATTTGATAGATCATCATGCAATCTTATGTGTTCCTGTGTATGCAGAAGGTAAAGAGATACGTAAACGTTATTTACAAATTGCCCGTCTCTTGCACCCAGATAGTTCCAGTATGGTAGGTGAAGCTAATAAGCAGATAGCTAATCAACTTTTATCGAAGCTAGTTAACCCAGCTTATGAGAAATTGTCTGCGGAACGAAATCGAGCGGAATATTTGTTAATTTTGACACAAATGAGCAAACGGCTGGTACAGGAAGCGGCAACAATTTCATTCAAAAGTGAACTAGCTCAACAGTTGGTAGCTGCACCGAATATTGCTATGTCTTATAAGCAAGCGATCGCTCAAATTGCAGAAACTCAATTTGATGATTTACAACAAGTAGATAAAATCATTGCCCAAATTAGTGAGCTAAACGTAGTTTACCTGATGCGGATGGGGGTACAGTCCATAAGTAAAACACCATCTACATCTAATCAAACTAGGAATACTCAGCCAGCTAATACTCCTCAACAACAACCAACTACTCCCAGCATAACGCCAAAAGAAGATTCGATAGTCGAACAATATTTGCGCCGCGCTCAAGCTTTACTGGAAAAAAACCAATTGTCCCAGGCCAAAGTAGAATTACAGGATGCCTTAAAGTTAGAGCCAAAAAATAGTCATTGCCATAGTTTGATAGCAATGATATATTTACGGCAAAATCAATTAAAAATGGCAAAAATTCACTTTGATAACGCCCTCAAGTTAAATCCCAAGGAAAAAACTGCCCTGGAATGGAAACCCAAGGTAGATAAAGCTTTAGGAATTACTAACAGTGGTTCTCAAGTGAATTCCTCTTCCAAAACTGAAGAGAAGCAACCAGATAAGTCTGGAAATGGCGGTTTGTTTGGCGGTTTGTTTGGCGGGAAGAAAAAATAATGGTATATCAACCAGCAGCGGGAGCCAGGGATCTATTACCTTTAGATGTGGCACAAAAACGCTGGATTGAAGATAGATTAGAACAAGTATTTCAAGGTTGGGGATATCACAGGATTATCACCTCAACTCTGGAACGCATGGATACTTTGATGGCGGGTGAAGCAATTGTGCGTCAGATGGTAATTCAACTCCAAAATATTCAAAATGAAGAATTGGGGTTGCGTCCAGAATTGACGGCCTCCATCGCTCGTGCAGTGGTAACTCGGATGACAGATACCACCTATCCCCAGCGACTTTATTACAATGCTAATGTTTTTCGCCGTAATTGGGAAGGCCGCCATAATCGCCAGCAAGAGTATTATCAAGCTGGTGTAGAATTAATTGGGGCAGGAGGATTATTAGCAAATGCTGAAGTGTTGCTATTGGTAGCAGATTGTTTAGCAGCTTTGGATTTACAAGGGTGGCGGTTAATTGTCGGTGAAGCGGGTATTACTCGCTCTCTTCTCAATGCGTTTCCGCCAGAAATCAGAAATCAGGTTCGGAAAGCGATCGCTAATTTGGATTATATCACTCTTGATACCTTGCCTCTGGGCGCGGAACTACACCAACGCGCTAAAATGATGTTGGATTTGCGTGGAGATAGTCAAGAAGTTTTAGCAAAAGTCAGCAGTTTACAGCTAGAACCAGACCAGCATGAGGCTATAAATAACCTCAAATCCTTGGTAGAATTACTAGATGGTAAATTTCCATTAATCCTCGATTTGAGCTTAATTCAAACCATTGACTATTACACTGGGCTGGTTTTTGAAGTAGTCAATGAGACAAATTCCCAAGCAACGGTTTTAGGCAGTGGTGGTCGTTATGACCAGTTACTAGGTTTATATCATCCCCAAGGCAAAAATATTCCCGGTATCGGTTTTGAATTGAATATTGATGATTTATACCAAATTCTCTCATCAAATCAGCAATTACCCCAGGATATCCCCCCTAGTAATTGGTTAGTAGTCCCAAAAACACCTGGTGCTGAAGCTGCGGCCTTTGCCTATGCTGCAAAATTACGTGATTCTAGCCATTTAGTCAGAGTAGAAATTGACTTGGGTGGTAGGGATGCAAAAGAGATTCGTCAATATGCGAGCGATCGCTCTATTACCCAAATAGCCTGGATTAAAGCTGACGGTTCACCAACCATTGAAGCAGGATGTTAAAAATGGGAATATTGGTAAACTTTCCCAAAATCAATCCAAAATCTAAAATCTAAAATTCAAAACAGAGGGAATCGGAAAAATGCCACATACCATAGTTACAGACGTTTGTGAAGGTGTTGCTGACTGTGTAGGTGCTTGTCCCGTAGCTTGTATTCATGAAGGACCAGGAAAAAACGCCAAAGGTACAGATTGGTACTGGATTGACTTTGCTACCTGTATTGATTGTGGTATCTGCCTCCAAGTTTGCCCCGTAGAAAACGCGATTTTGGCAGAAGAAAGACCAGAATTGCAGAAAGTCAATTAGGTGACAGGTGACAGTTGACGGTTGACGGTTAACGGTTAACAGATAAACCCGTTCCCTGCTCCCTGTCCCCTGTTCCCTGTTCCCTGTTCCCTGTTCCCTCATATAACAAATGACTAATCACTATTTATTAGAAGCAGAAAATGTCCACGCCGGATATATTAAAGATGTAGATATTTTGCAGGGTGTTAACTTTAACGTTGCACCAGGGGAATTAGTAACAGTAATTGGTCCCAATGGTGCAGGTAAATCAACTTTAGTTAAAACTATTTTTGGACTGTTGACACCCCATACCGGAACTATTACCTTTAAAGATCAGAATTTGGTAGGTTTAAAATCTAATCAAATTGTTGCTAAAGGTATGTCCTATGTTCCTCAAATTGCCAATGTTTTTCCATCTTTGACAATAGATGAAAACTTAGAAATGGGAGCTTTTGTGAGAAATATCCCATTGAAACCACTTAAAGATAAAATATACAGTATATTTCCCAGATTGAGCGATCGCTGTCGTCAACGAGCGGGGACTCTTTCCGGTGGAGAAAGACAAATGCTAGCAATGGGTAAAGCATTAATGTTAGAACCCAGTTTACTGCTTTTAGATGAACCTTCCGCCGCATTATCTCCGATTTTGGTAACTCAAGTATTTGAGCAAATTAAACAAATTAACCAAGGAGGAACTGCCATAGTTTTAGTAGAACAAAATGCCCGCAAAGCCTTAGAAATGGCAGACCGGGGTTATGTGTTAGAATCAGGAAAAGATGCAATTTCAGGACCTGGTAGAGAATTATTAAATGATCCCAAAGTAGGAGAATTATATTTAGGTGCTGGGAAAGGACATTGAATTGTAAGAATTCAGTAAGGGCGAACGGCCGTTCGCCCCTAGAGGAGTCAGGGTAAAATGAGCAAATCCCCGTCTTCTTAAAGAAGTGCGGGATCTAAAACTGACAACTATACTATTAAAAAATATGACTACACAAACAATATCATCATCGGAAATATATCAAGGTCAATTTGGGGAATTTACCATTACCGAGAGCGATCGCCAAAGTGTGATAATTTATCGCACAGGGTTAATGATAGCCGCATTGTCTTTTGCCATTGGTAGCGGTTTAGTATTATTCTATCCCCAACCAGCAGCAATTGCCGCCCTTACCCCTCTCTACACCTGTTTTACTCTCGCACTGGGTATTAGTTTATTAACTATTCATATTTATATGGCATTTCTGCACCGCATTCTCCAACTTTTTTGGGTCATTGGCAGCATTTGTGCCTTTATCTTTGGATATGGTGATAGTCAAACTTTTGCCATAACTATTTATCAGCAACCCCTAACAACATTAGGAATCGGTTTTACCTTTGCTGCATTAACAGGAATTTATTTCAAAGAAGGTTTCTGTTTTAATCGTTTAGAAACTAAAATCTTAACTCCCATAGTTCCCTTACTATTATTAGGACATTTAACAGGAATTTTATCAACCCAAGCAGAACAAGTTTTATTAGGAATTTGGGCAATTTTCTTTTTCATCTTTGCCGTAAGAAAAATTATCCAACCTATTCCTCCCGACATTGGAGATAAATCCGTATTTGATTATTTAAAAAAGCAACATTTATCAAAGGTTTGATACAGTCGTATCCACTTACATGAAAGATAAAATTTCTTTCCTTTCTTCTTCCTGACTCGGTGACTCCTGACTCCTCCTTATATAATGTCAAACACAGAAGAACGTAAATATTGGTTAGCTTGGTCGCAAATTTCGGGGATTGGACCCATATTACTCCAAAGACTACAACAGCATTTTGGTAACTTAGAAACTGCTTGGAAAGCCAGTCCTGGAGAACTACGAAAAGTTGAAGGTTTTGGATTTCAGACCCTAGAAAAAGTTGTTCAACAAAAATCCCATTTAAACCCTGAACAATTACTAACTCAACACCAACAAATAAACCCTCATTTCTGGACACCAGCAGACCCAGAATATCCCCAATTACTCAGAGAAATTCCCAGTCCACCACCATTATTATATTATCGGGGTGAAGTTGATTTACAGGAAAATGTAGGACAAAAACCCTTAGTAGGAATTGTCGGAACTCGTCAACCTACAGAATATGGAATTAAATGGACTCGACAAATTAGCACCGCATTAGCAAAAAATGGTTTTACCGTTGTGTCCGGAATGGCCGAGGGAATAGACACCGAAAGTCACACAGCAGCAATGAAAGCAGGAGGGAGAACAATAGCAGTAGTGGGAACAGGTGTAGATGTAATTTATCCCCATAAAAATCGGGATTTATATAAACAGATTTTGACCTCCGGAATAGTTATTAGTGAATATCCTGCCAAAACTGCACCCAACCGCACCCATTTTCCTCGTCGAAATCGCATCATTGCCGGTTTAAGTCGGGCAGTATTAGTCATAGAAGCACCAATAAAATCAGGTGCTTTAATTACCGCTACTTATGCTAATGAATTTTGCCGAGATGTTTACGCATTACCAGGAAGAATTGATGATCAACCATCCCAAGGTTGTTTAAAATTAATTAGTCAAGGTGCAGGTTTAATTAATCAAGAACTCACTGAATTATTAACCATGTTGGGGGCAATTCCCCAAATAGATATAGAACCACCTATAGTTAAATCTCCTCCTTTACTTAATTTAACCCCAGAATTACAACAGATAATAGATACCTTAACTATTGATACTGTATCCTTTGATGTAATTATTCAAAAAACAGGTATGGATGCAGCTTTAGTTTCCAGTTCTTTATTACAATTAGAACTCATGGGTTTAGTGACTCAACTTCCCGGAATGCGATATCAAAAATGTTGAGATATAGAAGAATTATCGTCAGAATTCAGGTCGTGGGGTATTGACAGATTTAACCTCACCAACTCCCAAAGATTGAGAAGGTAATACCCAATACCAACCTTCAATAAAAACCTCTGATTGATTAAAAATTCTAAGTTGACGCGGGGAATTAAGATTATCTTTATCTATATTAGTGTTCATTTTTAGGATTTTCACTAGCGTTGAAACGGTTGTTCTATACCTATCATGAACTACTCAGAAAAACCGTTATTTTTAGTACCATCAATAGCAATTACAGCAGAAAGCAGGTGACAGAGTGGAAAATATTTTGGTTTAAGATATCAAGAATAATTAACTGCAGATAAATAGGGATAATTAAATTTATTTCATCATTCTGTGCAGGGTTACGTTAAATTGGTATTATGGATTTCCTCACTCCTGAATTTTACTGTATGTTTCCCATTATTTATTCTGAAGAATTTTTAGATCATGATACTGGACTCTACCATCCAGAAAAACCCGCCCGCTTAACTGCCATAGTCAATGCTTTACAAACTGCTAGTTTTACTGAACAAATTACTTGGCAACTGCCAACACCAGTTACATCTAAACCATCTTTAATATCTTCCATTGAAAAAGTTCATACTAAAACATACATCAATAGAGTTAAAGAACTCGCTGCTGCTGGTGGTGGTTATTTAGATGGAGATACTCCCATTTCTCCGCGCAGTTATGATGTTGCTTTATTAGCTGTGAGTGCGTGGCTAGATGGAATTGACATAATTATTAATACATCTAATCCTGTTTTTGTATTAGCGCGTCCACCTGGACATCATGCCTTAAATAGTACGGGTATGGGGTTTTGTTTATTTGCCAATGCCGCCATTGCTGCTTTTTATGCTTTGCAACAACCTGGAATTAAACGCGTCGCTATTCTAGACTGGGACGTACATCATGGTAATGGTACGGAAGCAATAGTAGAAACTCACCCAGAAATTGCCTATTGTTCTCTTCACCAATACCCAGCTTATCCTGGTACTGGGAAAGGTTCTGATCAAGGTTCATATAATAATGTGTTAAATTTACCTGTCCCTCCTGGTAGTGATATTAGTATTTATCAACCATTATGGGAAAAAAAAGTTTTACCGTTTTTAAGCAATTTTCAGCCAGATTTACTAATTGTAAGTGCGGGTTATGATGCTAATGCAAATGATTATTTAGCGGGTGTGGATTTACAACCAGAAGATTTTAGTTTATTTACAGAATACTGTTTAAGTATCACCAGAAAAATTTTGTTTGGTTTAGAAGGAGGTTATGATTTACCAAGTCTGGCCGAATCAGTAATTGCTACTATTAAACCTTGTCTAATTTAGTTTGTTGAGGTATTTATTAACTAGCAAAATTCATGATTTTGTTATCTTAAAATCCTGTATTCCACGATATTTAAGACTTTATCACTCACAGTAATATGGTCATATTCTGTAGCAATTTTGCCTCCTAGTTTTTCTATAACCCTATGACTGGGAGTGTTTGCTTTATCTACAGGATACCTCAGAGATTCATAATCTAAATTTTCCTCTGACAGTAGAGATAATTTGTACTATCAGTATTTTTTAGTATTGTATGTAACCAAATATAGTTAAAATTCATCAAATCTTTAGTAATAAAACTTTGCAATCGTATCATCAAAAAGCTAAAGTTTTGTTAAGATACGATCAGAAGGAATTCAGCCCCCAGGCTGTGAAGAAGCATTAAATAGTACCAGTAGCTATATAAGGTTCAAAAGGTGAACAAATGACCACCTATATTTTTTTTGACCAAGCCCTGCAAATGCTGACTGCCGCTTTTTTAGGATCAGTTATGATACTCATTGCCGCTTCTAGTATAGGTTTGGCAGTAATTGAAACTATTCAAAAAACGGACAGCTAAAACTACCCTTCAAAGTACGGTTGGCCGTCAGCAGATTTCGGATTTTGGATTTACGATTTTTTTCGTCCTTAGGGATGAGACTTTCACCAAATTTTTTTAATCTAAAACCTAAAATCCCAGTAAGAATTTAGGTGAGGTAATAA
>NZ_PGEM01000070.1:33796-37547 GCF_002934005.1 Cuspidothrix issatschenkoi CHARLIE-1
GTAATAATTGTAGCTTGCTTCCCGAAGGGTACACAGATAAACGCAGATAATTTTGTACTTTATTAGACTGGGAAACGCTATATATTATGGACAGAATAAATTAAAAAAGTCGGGGATATTGGTATAAAGGATTGCTATAGCTGAATACTTACAAATCCAAAATCTCCAGTTTTTCCGTCAAATTAAACCTAATTCTCGCTTGAGCAAATTAATTGACAGTGTACCAATGTAGTTTTCACAGCGAATGAGTTTAGGGGGACGAATTAGGTCTTCTAAGGCTGTTTGGATAGCTGCTTGGGCAGTTAAGTAGCTGATTTGATCAGTACAAAATATAAGTTCTGATCGTTTGACAATCGCGTGTAGTTTATAAGCATCCTTGGGTTGGGAAGTCATCACTAATATTTCATCGCCTCGTAAACCGTGCAGAATGACTTCTGTGGCTCTGAGAATACCGGGACTGAGGCTAACTATGCCTATACAACTAGATTTAGCTAGGCTTTTAACTACATTAAGTTCTTTGCCATAATCGTGAATATCTAGAGGAATGACACGGACTGCTTTGGGGGCAGCGATCGCCTCTACTTCACCGATAAAATAACGACTGGTGACTACTGTAGCTGAAGTCGTTTGATCTAGAACCGCGATCAATTCTTCCATGGCTACTAGCTGGACGGGAATTTGTAGAGATTCTTCTAATTCACCCACCATTAATTTGCCAGCACCAATATCTTGAGATGGTGTGACGACTAATACTCTGGCACTGCAGCGCAAACGCCAGTCTACTTCAGCTAAAAATAGTTCTCGCGCTTGATTGAGGGAACAACCTTGACCTAATAAGTCATCTAGTGCTTGTTGGACTACTTTATGGGCTTCAGGATGTTGTTTGAGAATGGGAGACTGTGATTTACTGCCTCCCTCATGACCTTGGGTGCGAACATAGATTCCTGAACCTGTCAGACTTTCAACAAATCCTTCTTCCTCCAACTGACGGTAAACTTTGCTGATAGTATTGCGATGTAATCCTGTTTGCATTGCTAAAGCCCTGGTGCTGGGTAGTTTATATGCAGGTGGATATTGCCCGGAGGCGATCGCAAATCGGATTTGATTAAACAGTTGGTTAGATGCGGGAATTTCACTATCTGGCTGAATACGGAATTGAATCATTACTAATTCTGCTCCATAAGACTTATACAAATCGCTATAAGCTACCTGTTAAATATATTTGTTAAATATATTATTGATGGGTTAACTTGCTCAAAAAATATTACCAAAGAAGAATACGCCTAGTAGGGGCGAAGCATTCGGAAAATAGCCTTAGGCGAAAATTGACCATTGATCGTCCGAATGCTTCGCCCGTGCAGAAGTTCAGAAGTTCAGGAGTATGGCCAACGCCACGCCGCGCTATCAGAATGAAGAATGAAATTATTGCCCTCTTGCCTCTTCCCTGTTCCCTTAACTAATAACTTTAATTATGACAGAACACGCAATACAGACTAAAAAAATTCAAATTCCTGAAAATAATTTGCAAATTGATGGTTATTTAGCTCAACCAACAGCAGTCGGTGTTTACCCAGGAATAGTCGTTTTACAGGAGATTTTTGGGGTTAATGCTCATATTCGGGATGTGACAGAACGGATTGCTAAACTGGGATATGTAGCGATCGCTCCGGCACTGTTTCAACGTCAAGCACCGGGATTTGAAACCGGTTATACCCCCCATGATGTGGAACTAGGCAGAAAATACGCCTGGTCACAAAGCACAGCTTCTCAGCTTTTGAGTGATATTCAAGCAGCTATTAACTACCTCAAAACCTTCCCCCAAGTCAAAAAAGATAGTTTTGGTTGTATTGGCTTTTGTTTTGGCGGTCACGTCGCCTACTTAGCCGCCACCCTCTCTGATATTAAAGCCACCGCCGCCTTTTACGGTGCCGGAATTACTACTCGTACTCCCGGTGGTGGAAAGCCCACTATTAGCCGCACAAAGGAGATTAAAGGCACTATCTACACCTTTTTTGGTAACGAAGATGGGAGTATTCCTCCAGAACAGGTAGACGAAATTGCCGCCGAATTTGCAAAATATAATATTTCTCATCGTGTCTTTCGTTACGATGGATCTGAACACGGATTTTTCTGTGACCGTCGTGCCAGTTATAATCCTAAAGCTGCGGCGGATGCTTGGCAACAAGTCCAACAACTTTTTAGCCAACTACTCTGATCATCTAGCCAATCCTTACTCAGTAGTTAGTGAAAAACAACTGACCACTGACAACTAACAAATAACAATTTATCTTCTAAAGTCATGAATTCCGAATCAAAACTTTCTCAAATAGCCAATTCGTCTTTTTCAATGGACGATTTTGCTAAAGCACTGGAAAAACACGATTACCAATTTCAAAAAGGGCAAGTTGTAAGCGGCAAAGTGTTTCAAATTGACCATAATGGCGCTTATGTTGATATTGGTGGCAAATCGTCTGCATTTCTTCCCCACGATGAGGCTTCTTTGAGAACAGTAACTGATTTATCGGAAGTATTACCGATGAATGAGGAACTAGAGTTTTTAATTATTCGGGATCAGGATGCAGAAGGTCAAGTTACCATTTCGCGCAAGCAATTGGAAGTTAAGCAAATTTGGGAAAAAGTGTTAGAAATGCAGGAGAATTCCCAAACTGTACAAGTGCGGGTAACTGGTATCAATAAAGGAGGCGTTACTGTTGATCTGCTGGGGTTACGGGGTTTTATTCCGCGATCTCATCTAGTCGAACGTGATCACCTAGAAGCACTCAAAGGACAAACTCTCACCACAGGCTTTTTAGAAGTTAATCTTGAAACGAAAAAACTTGTTCTTTCCCAGCGTTTAGCCACTCGTTCTAGCAGTTTCAGTTTATTAGAACTAGGTCAATTAGTAGAAGGAAAAATTACCGGCATCAAACCTTTTGGTGTATTTGTAGATTTGAATGGTGTCAGCGCCTTATTACACATCAAACAAGTTAGCCAAAAATTCATTGATTCTTTGGATAAAGTCTTTCAGATTGGTCAACCAATTAAAGCTGTAATTATTGATTTAGACGAAGGTAAAGGTAGAGTTGCTATTTCGACAAGAGCTTTAGAAAACTTCCCAGGAGAAGTTGTAGAAAACTTTGCTGAAGTCATGGCTTCAGCAGAAGCTCGCGCTAATCGTGCAGCTAATAAAACGGCTGAATAATTGACCCAAATCCCCGACTTCTTAGATCAACTTATAATTTATTGACAAAATAAACAAGAAGTCGGGGATCTCAATTCTATTTAGATCAGATAAAATAGTGAATATAATTATAGTGAAATTACCATGAGTCAAGTAAGTAAAAAATATGGATAATATACCCCAAAATCAGTCTAACTCAGAAGCCGGGGGCGGTTTATCTGTAATTCAATATTGGGTAGAAAAAACCCTCTCACCCCAAGGTTTAAAATTATGGCAAACTCTTAATCATAAAAGCGCTTGTTTATCCTGTGCTTGGGGTACGGGGGGACAAAAAGGAGGCTTTGTCAATGAAGCGGGAGAATATTTACAACGCTGTGCTAAAAGTGTAGAGGCTATCTCCGCGGAATTGCAACCAGGAATTAAACAAGATTTTTTTCAAAAATATAATATTAGCGAATTGTCAGGACAACTAATAATGCTAGAGAAAAGTTAAAAATCTCTTTAATAATCCCGTATTAGTCTTGATTGCATTAGCATAACTTCAGATGATATTTAACTATTCGCCGTAAG
>NZ_PGEM01000071.1 GCF_002934005.1 Cuspidothrix issatschenkoi CHARLIE-1
CAGTTGCGTAAGTCCTGTTAAGGTTTATGAGGTACCAGATTAAACTTAAAGCACAGTCAGAATCACGGATTAGACGGATTAAAGGATTTCACAGATTAAAATTCAATTTTGAAAATTATCTTATAAAATTGGTGTACCTCATTTACTTCAAAAGTGCTGTAATTGATTAAGTTGTCTTCATTCTTCCTTTTTCTTAAATTTCCTACCTGCAAAACTATCTGGTTTAGTCTCTTCTTTCGCTGGCGTTTCACCTATGTTCAATTGTTTGAATGCTTCCCGAATTGTCGCTACATCTCCTTTAAGTGCTGCTTCTCTTAAATCCCGTTTTAAATGGGCGTTTTTAATCGCTTCTTCTTGAGAACGGGAACTTGTATCAAAGCATTTTTCTAAACTTTCAAAAATTCCTACACGGCGCGTTTTTTTCTTAAATTGTCTTTCTGTATCTAACAGTTTCGCCATGAGTTCTAATTGCATTGCGTCACCGTCACAAATTTCTTCTAATACTTCCCATTCATCGCTACCCAGGAGGCTATAATCTGAACCAGGACGGGGATCTTTAAATGCTTCTCCTGTGACTTCTTGATAGATACGGGGTAAACTATCATCAAATTCGTGTTTTTCTTCTAACCAGATACGGCGAATTTCGCTGAGTTCTTCCATAGAAATTAAGGTAATATCACGCATATTTTCTGGGGCGTTTTGCCTCATTTCTGTTTGGGCGGTTAATAATTTTCTTAACCAATACTCACGCCAATATTTTGTATAAGGTCCTGGTATTGGTTCAATAGAAGTTTCACCACTTTTATGATTACGTTCAAATAATTGTACTTCTCCCCACATCCGGCGAAAATCTCTTTTTTCTCTATCATTTTCAATGTCTAATTCCCTACGAAAATCAACTATTGGTTGCATCCATTCTTTTTCTTCATCGTTTTGAATCATTGCATTTAAAGATTTATCGCTGCTAACTAATGTACAAACCCAGCAACCAAAACGAGAATTACCACAACTAGGAGTAGATGTATCAACAACTAAAGGACATTCATTATCTGCTGTTGATTCTCTATACATAGTAAATAAATCTTTATTACTATGATTCCAAGGATTTTCCCATTGCATTAAATATAACCAAACTTCATCATTACGCCAATCTTCGATAGGTGTATATAACAAAGAATTAATGAGACTAGGATGAGGAGAAAGCCTATCTCTTACTCTTCCCTCTTCTCTCTTGGTCATAATTAAAGCGCGATTTTTACTTTCAGTTTTCCGAGTTCCTAATACAACAATTGTTTCACCACTAGCTCTAACAACATCACGAATAAAACGGTTAGAAGGATCAATTTTTAGCCGTCCGGTACACCAGCGAAATGTATGACGCGGTGCAGGATATCCTTTACCAATTAAACCCGCCCAGTATGTTTGTTTAGTTTCTGGTTGCAGTAAATGTGGTGTTATTAGCATTTTTTGTTCTTGAGCAGCAATTTCCATTTGTTTTAATGAATTGCGTACCCAAGCAGAAACATAGGGATTTTCTACACCTGTATCTGTGGTAATAACATGAATAGTTTTAGTTCTTTTTTCTAATGGAAGTTCAGAAATTGCATTCCAAATCAGTTGTAAAATTGCTGTACTGTCTTTTCCACCGGAATAACCTACAACCCAAGGTATCCCATCTAAACAATATAATTCTTGAATTTCTGTGGTGAGAACTTGAATATAGTCTACTAATTCCGCTACAGTACGATTTTGCTCAGTGTTACTGTCTGGTTGTTGTGCTATGGTCATGACTCTCTACCTGTAAAAATAATGATGTACCCTAATTATGCGCGTTCAAACAAATATGATCTTCATAACTAATTTATACTAAGATAGTTTACGTTAATTTCTCAAAATGATTTTTAAAAATTATACTCTTAGTATCCAATGTTTTGGGAAAATAAGCTACCCAATCTAGATTTCATTTTTAAAAATTAACCTTATGGAAAGCACATCTGAACAAAACCGTAACATTTCTCAACAGTATCCAGAAAATGAAACTCAAAATCAACAGGTGTTATCTACACTACTAGAAAAAGTTCTTGGTCAAAAAGACCAAATTATTGTTCAGCAAACCAAGATGGGTGGTGTTGAAGCTTATGTAGGTTCCGTCACCTTAGAATGGTTTGCAAATAGAGTTAATTTTGCTTCTACATTGCCTCTATTGCAAAAGCAGTATAATCCTGAAACAAATAATATTGAAATTGATGCAGATAGTATTGATGAAGTTCAACAACGCCCTTTAGATTGGTCGCGTCAAGCAGCGTTAGTACAGTATTTGGCAGCTAGAAAAAACCATAAGTTCCCTCCGGTATTGGTTGTAATTAATCAACCTTGGGTTGATGATGCAAAAGCGGATGAGTGGGATAGTGAAGGGCGGGCTAAAAAAGCTACTACAAATTTTATACCTTTAGATGCAAATGGTACTGTTGGTTTGCTAAATGTGGCGCCAGACAATGTTAGTATTTATGCTTTAGATGGCCAGCATAGATTGATGGGCGTACAGGGTTTATTGGAATTAATTAAGACTGGTAAATTGAGACGATATAAAAAAGATAAAACGTCTAATGATAGTTTTATTACTATATCAGATTTAATAGATAATCATCAAGTTGATACAGATTATTTAGAAAAGTTACCACAGGAAAAAATCGGCATTGAATTTATTTGTGCGGTAAATGCTGGGGAAAATTACACAGAAGCTAAACGACGAGTTAGATCTATTTTTGTTCATGTCAATTTAATGGCTGCACCTTTAACTAAGGGTCAGTTAACACAATTAAATGAGGACGATGGTTTTGCTATCGTAGCGCGAAAAATTGCGGTAATACATCCACTTTTGGCAGATAAAGATAACCGCAAACCGCGTATAAATTGGAATAGTGCCACAGTAGCAACTAATTCCACTGTATTAACTACGCTACAAGCTTTACAGGATATGTCTGAACGATATTTAGGGCAAAAATTCCCCCATTGGAAACCTTTGGAAAAAGGTTTAATTCCCATGCGTCCGGAAAATGAAGAATTACAGGAGGGAATTGCAGAGTTTACACAGTTATTTGATTATTTAGGGAGTCTTCCTAGTTATAAGATTTTAGACCATGAAGATACACCAGTTTTACGGCGGTTTAGTTTTGAAAAAGGTGGTGGTGAGGGTAATATTTTATTTCGTCCAGTTTCTCAAGTTGCTTTAGCACAAGCTTTGGGAATTTTAGTTTTTAAAAAAGGTTTGAGTCTAGAAACTATTTTTAAAAAGTTGCGAAAATTTGATCGTCAAGGTGGTTTTAGTGAGATGGAGTTTCCCCATTCTTTATGGTATGGGGTGTTATATGATCCGAATAAAAAGCGGGTTCAGGTTGCAGGAAAAGATTTAGCGGTAAAGTTATTGGTTTATATTTTGGGGGGAATGACTGAAAAAATGGAAGTTGCTGCTTTACGTAAAGCTTTAGCTGATGCTAGAACTATGGAAGATAATACTATTGGTTTTGATGGGAAGTTAGTTGAACAGCAGGATGTAGGTTTACCAGCAGTTTTATAGTTAAAAGCATTTATTTGTTTGCTTACACACCCACCCGGAAATTAATTTCCGGGCTAATAGCTAAAGTACGTTAAAACGTACTATATTTTAATATCGAATTAAACCAAAATACAATTAAAATTTATTTTTCAAATAGAATAAATGAAGGTTAAATAGTCGGTTTTAACCGACTTTAGCTTTGAGACAGGGAATTTATTCCCTGGCTGATGTGTGAAGATACTTTAATAGTTATGGTTGAAAAATGTTTTGACGATGCCATTCTAAAGCTTCAATATCTGGAAAGTATTTCTCTATTTTAGGCAGGATGAGTTTTTCACCATGAAAATCTTTTATTGGTTTAGCATGGGGAGAAACTTCTTCCAGTTCTTTACTAACTATAATTTTGTATTTCTCATCAACACTAAACCAACCTCTATCAAATGCCCAATGATGATTTTTACATAAGGCTATTCCGTTATGTATGCTGCTATCATAAAATTGGGAAAATGGTTTTATATGTGCGCCATCTACTATATTTTGGCTGAGGTTTTTGTTAACTATTAAACCACAAAAAGCGCATTGACAACCATAGACAGAAACAACCGCTTTTCTAAAAAAAGCATTTCTAATGATTGTTTTTTGCAACCTATATTTAGGGTTATTTTCAGCAGATTTAGATATTATTATTTCATCTTCAAAATTTTGATTAATTTGTAAAATACTATCTATTTGATGATCTATATCAGGGAAAAATGCTGCTATCAGTGCATCTAATAATTCTCTTCTAGTAATTTCATTTTTCAAAAATTCAAATAATTCACTATCTAAATAAGCATATTCAACAGCTTGTTTTAATTTGTTGGTTGTCTTTGGTTGTAAGCCATTAAAATCAGGTTTAAATTCTAAATACCAAAAACCTTCACTTTGTAAATGAAAGAAAGGGTAGTGTAGCCCTCCTGTATAAGAATGTGATCCTATTATTTGCCAATATTTTTCAAATGTTTCAATTAATTCATCTGATACTTTAATTTCATTTATTTCAATAATATCTCTGCTAATTAAATCTATAACTGATAAAATTAAGATAGGTTTATGTAGAGCAGTACCACGTTTTTTGCTGTTGCTGACATTCAGATTAGATAATTTTTGACAGTATAATGTTAGATTATCCATGTTTTTAAAACCTGATTAAATGTAATTGATGTGTAATCTTTCAATTTAGGAATTTTCTTAAATCAAATTCTCCTGTTTCTTCATCTTTCTTGTTTTTATCAGATATCAAAAATAATAATATCGTGTCTGAATAATCTATTGAACCTCTCAGTTCAGTTTGTAAAATTTCTAATCCACCATTAGCGTATTCTTCTAAAATTTGATGGCGTTGATTTTCGTATATTTCGTCATGAGTGGACAAAATCTTAATCTCTTGAGTTTCCGCTATTGAGATTAATTTAATTACAACATCATATCCCAATGATATAAAAGTTTCTAACCTTATTGGTACAGGTTCACGTTTAGAAACTTCCTCAAAAGGAACACGCTTTTTATACTTAACCCCCAAAGAAGCAGCAAAAACAATCACATCAGCGAAAGTTTTAAAAGGACCATTTCCTCCATCAGAAGAAATTAAAGCCTTAACTAAATCAGCCTTATCTTTAGCAACCCTGATTCTACCAGATTCAGCCATAAAAATAATCTAATCTTGATGTAAAATATTGTATCATATCAAAACTTAACATCCCCGACTTCTTTTTTAAACCCTCTCCATAAATAATAAATGTATCTCAGAAGTCGGGGATCTGGTTTTCACCAACTAACACCACATCCTCATAAACTAAAGACAGAGGAAAACGAAAATCAACACTTGTAAAATGAACCTCTTCACCCTCCACAAAAGGATGTAATACCCAAAAACCTCGATCATTTAACCGAAAACAATCTAAACCGATCTTCTGAGAATCAATTAAAACATATTCCTGTAAAGTTGAAATTTTGCGATATTGTTCAAACTTTTTCCCTCGATCATAACCTTCGGTACTAGGAGAAAGCACCTCAACAATTAAACAAGGAAATTGCAAAAACTTAATCGCTTGTTTATCTTGGGGATGACAACTAACCACCACATCAGGATAGAAAAAAGAACCTTTTTCAGAAATACCAACCTTTGCATCTGACATCAAAGCAAAACATTGACTGCCACGTAAATGACTTTTCAAAGCTGAGGCTAAATTTAAAGCGATCGCACTATGAGGAATAGTACCTCCAGTCATCGCAAAAACCTTACCATCAAGATATTCATATTTAATTTCCTGCAATTCTTCCCACTCTAAAAACTCTTGGGGAGTCATATAAAACTGATCAAAATAGCAACCATTTTTTCTCCTTGTCTGAGACTTTGTATTAAACAAAAAAATGATGTTGGGTTTTTTCCTCTCAACCCAACCTACTCACAATTCATAATCACTTAAAATCATGCAAATTCTGAGGGAAATAATTATTCTCTATCAGCATGATGATCTTCATCAGGTTTTTTAATTCCCTCTTGAAAACTTCTCAAACTTTTTCCTAACACTCCTCCCAACTCAGGAATTTTCTTAGGTCCAAAAATCAAAATTGCAACTATGGTAATAATCGCTACTTCCGGCCATCCTAGTCCAAACATATTATTTTCCTTTTCAGTGACTCTTATTAATTATATAATTGATTCTGTCCTAATGGGGATATTTAACCATTCACTCAGTTCTTCTGCTAACCAATCAAGTTCCGGTTCTGATATTAACTCATTATTATTCCCAATGCTGAATTTTTTATTTTTTCCCACCCAAATATTCAATTGAGCTTTGACTGCCACTGAATTAAAAAATACTAGGACTTACGCTCATATTTTCTAATTCTTTGGATCATACAAATATCTTCTTTTTTTGCTGGTGTAGGCAATTTTATTTTTCTTCCCCACAATTCACGCACTAATTCAATTTTATCTTGAGTAATATGTAATCTCAATTTACTAAACAAACTAAATAGATAGTAATTTAACTATTACCAGTTCTTGAGTTTGTAAATTTTTTGCTAATAAAGTCCGTCGTTCGGCTTTTTTGCCTAACTGCTTTTGCACTTCATAGCGATTTGCTAAGATATTATTACCCATAGGTTGATGAGTTGACACCCTGGTGATACTAACAAATCTATCATGGCTTAGGTAATGAGCGATCGCCAAGTATCTATCATGTAGGATGCTGATTAAATCTGGCTTTTCCACTTTGAATTGTGAATTTTTAATTGCTTATGCCTTCCCAACTTTGGCCATACATTACCCCAGGTATTCCCGATGAATTATTTGAAAATTTACCAGGTATTCCCCTGAGTCAGCGAGAATTAAGATTGTTGTTAATTTCTCAACTGCGACTACAAGCTAATTCGGTATTGTGGGATATTGGCGCAGGAACAGGTACAATTCCTATAGAGGTAGGGTTATTATGTCCCCAAGGACGGGTAATAGCTATCGAAAGAGACGAAGATGTGGCTAACCTTATTAAACGCAACTGCGATCGCTTTGAAGTCAAAAACGTCGAAGTTATAGAAGGTATCGCCCCAGAGTGTTTAGACACAATCAAATTAGCACCAGATCGGATCTGTATTGAAGGTGGCAAAGCCATCCAGGAAATTGTCAAAGCTGCATGGCAATATTTACCATCCTCTGGTCGAGTGGTTGCCACTGCTGGTAATCTAGAAAGTCTGTATGCTATTTCTCAAAGTTTTTCTCAATTGAGGGCTAGAAATATCGAAGTAGTACAGTCAGGGGTTAACCGGCTACAAACGCGAGGTTATTCTCAAACCTTTATTGCTGATGATCCCATTTTTATTCTTAGTGGTGAAAAATTAGATTAAGTAGGTTGACGTTAAAAATTGTCCTCATAGCAAGGCAAAAGGCAATACTATGGCTAAACGCCACGCTAACGACTACGCTCAGTAACCAGGGGCAAAAGGCAAAAGTGAAGAAATTTTACTTTTTTTGGCAGGATTCAGGGAACAGGGAATAGAGATTTGTCTGCCTCCTAAACTCCTAAACTCGTAAACTGGTCACTAAGCGAAGCCGAAGTGCTGACTCCTGAAATCCTTCTGTTTTCGGTTTTGGATTCAATCCAAAATCCAAAATCTAAAATCCCAAATACTATCCTATGTCCTGGCCTCGAATTATTAGTGGAATTATTGCAATCATCATGGCATTATCTTCAACCCTCTTTGGGGGTTGGTATTTTACAATAGCGATCGCTATTGTTGTATTTTTAGGTCAACAAGAATATTTTAATTTAGTCAAATCCAGAGGTATCATTCCCTCAGTAAAAACCACCATGTTGGTGAGTCAAATAATCCTAATTATTTGTACTCTTGATGCCAGTTTAGCAGATGCGATTATGCCAGTAGCCGGAACACTGATTTGCTTTTACCTACTATTTCAGCCCAAATTAGCCACCATTGCCGATATTTCTGCTTCTATCATGGGTTTATTTTATGTAGGTTACTTACCCAGCTATTGGGTACGGTTACGAGGTATTGATCACGCCATTAGTAGTAATTTACCTTTAAGTGGTTATTGGCCTACAAATTGGCCAGAAATTGGCCAAGGCAATTTTACCTCCCTCCCCACAGGTTTAACCGCCACTATTCTGACCTTCTTCTGTATTTGGGCGGCGGATATTGGAGCATACTTTTTTGGCAAATTCTTTGGCAAAACTCGTTTATCTGATATTAGTCCCAAAAAAACCGTAGAAGGCGCTGTTTTTGGTATTACTGCTAGTCTCTCTATGGCTATAATCGGTTCTTATTGTCTGCATTTTCCCTACTGGTTAATCACGGGGATCGCATTAGGTCTAATTATTGGTATTGCCAGTTTATTAGGTGATTTAACGGAATCATTACTTAAACGGGATGCAGGAGTCAAAGATTCAGGACAGTTAATTCCCGGACATGGTGGTATTTTAGATCGCACCGATAGTTACATTTTTACTGCCCCTTTAGTCTACTATTTCGTCACCTTACTTTTACCTCTACTGGAAAAAACACTTTGAGTAGGTCAGGACTTACACAACTGGCACATTGGTAGGGTGTGTTTCGGCAAGCTCACCAACCACGTCAGATATCAACAACCTGTTTATTTGCGGTATTTATCCAGTCTGATGCACCCTACAACAGATTTTTGGTGTGACACTTGTGTAGGTTATATAGGTAAACAAAAAAGTGCAATATGTACCGAAAGGTAAAATCCTTCTTGCCTCTGGTTACTGAGCGCAGTCGTTAGCGTAGCGTGGCGTTTAGCCATAGTATTGCCTTATGTCATAAAAGAAACTAAAGTTCAGCTTTTTTTATCCTTTCCCACCTTGCCGCCCGATAGTCATATAATTTAAACTAAATTCAACAAATATTGAGTTTTGATTTTTTAATAGTTATGGGTTAACGTTGATGCGTCCATAACAAGTCAGTTGTTCTGATATCAAAGAAATTTCTTCGATATCAACATCTGTTCCCAGATTTATAATATAAGGAGAGGTTCTCTCTAGGAGTACCTCGTGGTCGGTCTTGACCTGAACTGGTGTTAATTGCAGTTTTTGGCCATTAAGTAGTTCTAAGCCTAAATAAATATCAAAGCATGACCCGTCGGGATCAGACATTGGAAGACCACTCAGCATTAGTAGCTGATTGTCAAGTATAATTTTTTGCCACCTGATAGGCTTGGAATTTAGGCTAGATTCTGCTAATATTGTTACCAGTAGATCATTTATAGCCGTCAATAATAATGGAGATGAGAGCGAATTATTCAAATCCTCTGGTGCTAGGATCAACTTACCAACCACAGGCACAGTTTCTAATAATTGCACTGGTTGTCCTTTGAGTATGGAGGTAACATTTAATTTGATATTTTTTGCCTCAAGTTCAACTTGTGTGATCCACAGACCTTGATAGACTGCACCACTGGCAGCAATTAATACTCCAGGAATACGACCAGAAAGCAATTGGCGATCGCTGGCTTTGATCTGTACCTCTAAATGAGATACTTGGGTTAACTGGCTTTTTAACCAGAGCTTGATTGCTGAGGTCAAAATTTTTGTAATTATTCTGACTTTCTTGTGATCTGTACTTGGGGAACTTGATTCGATCATTTTTCGACAATGTTTAGGAATGTAAATATACTCAATTATTGAGTATCTTAACTGATTCTTAACTGCATAACTGAACTTTGTTAATCAGCAGGTGCAACTATATAGTATTCTAAGTATTCAGAAAAAAAATTAACAAATACAGATGGAGGCAAGGTTACAAAAAATTCTAGCTCAATGGGGTATCGCTTCACGCCGTGAAGCTGAAGAAATGATTAGGCAATCACGGGTATTTGTAAATGGGGTTGTAGCAAATTTAGGTCAAAAAGTTGATCCCCAACAGGACAATATCACTATTGATGGTCAACCTGTATTAATAGAAAAACGCCCTCCCTTAATATATTTATTACTGCATAAACCCGCAGGAGTTGTATCCACTTGTCATGATCCCCAAGGCAGAACCACAGTTTTGGATCTGCTCTCCTCGGAACTGCAAACAGGATTGGGTATTCATCCAGTAGGGCGTCTAGATGTAGATTCCACAGGTGCATTAATTCTTACCAATGATGGCGAGTTAACTTACGGACTCACCCATCCCAGTCACAGTATTTCCAAGACCTATCATGTCGTTGTTCAAGGATATCCTCCAACCAAAGTTCTGAAGATGTGGAGCCAGGGTATAGTGCTGGAAGGGAAAAAGACTAGACCTGCTCAGGTGCATTTAATAAAACGTTCTATAAATCAAAGTAGTTTGGAAATCATTTTACAGGAGGGCAGAAATCGTCAAATTCGCCGTGTTGCCGAACAATTGGGATATCCAGTTATTAAACTACATCGAACCGCTATTGGTTCAATTCAATTAAAAACCTCAACTACACCTTTTTTGCCCGTTGGTAAATATCGTCATCTCACTTCTGATGAGATTAGTTTTTTAAGCAAGCAGATAAATCGGACACCTATTAAGACAACTCTGAGTTAAGGAGCAAAGGGAAAACATGAAATGGTTCAGCAAGAGGGATAAACAGCCAATCAAACCTTCTATCCAAGAATATCAAAGCGAAAAGTTGCTACAGCTTGGCACACAACTAACTAGGATCAGGCAAGAGCAAAATCTCACTCTTGACGAATTAGTTTTATTAACCAGAATTCCTCGACGACTTTTAAAAGCCATTGAAGAAGGTAACTTAACGGACTTACCAGAACCTATTTATATTCAAGGCTTAATTAGACAATTCGGTGATGCGTTAGGACTAAACGGAGTGGAGTTTGCCAGTCATTTTCCCATTGGTTCTCAATCGGTGGTTTTGCACGGCGTTACAAAAGGTCTATCCATCTCTCAGCTACGACCTCTTCATCTGTACATCCTTTACATTCTTGTCATTTTCTCATCTGTCAATGGGTTATCTCGTTTATTAAATAATTCTTCATTACAGGCCAGCAACTCCTTGACTCGACTAAATAAGTCAGTCAAATTACAGGATCAAAAAATAGCTAATAATAGATTAATTAGTAGTCAAAAAGATAAGTCTGTACAAGTTGGTGTTACTTTAAAAGCCTCTTCTTGGATTAGTGTGGTGACAGACGGTAAAACCGCCTTTGAGGGTTTTCTACCAGAGGGTGCTAGTCGTAGTTGGGAAGCCAACAATCAACTAACAGTAAAAACTAATAATGCTGGTGTTGTATTAATGAGTGTCAATCGCCAGAAAGCAAAGAAAATGGGGGCAATCGGCAAACCTCAAGAAATCAGAATTGCTGCTGGACCAAGCTCATAGGAGGAGTTCAGGAGGCAAGAGGCAATACTTCGACCCTCTTCGACTTCCCTCGGGGCAAGTCACACTCAGTACCCAGGGGCAAGAGGCAAGGGGCAAGAGGAAATAAAATAATTTATTTCTCCTCTACTCCCCTGTCCCTCTACCTATCCTCTATAATCGCGTCCAAAACGGATGGTAAGGGTTTTTAGGCGATCGCCTAATTCTTGTGTTAATACACCTGATTGGTAACGCCAGCCCCAATTACCCTCTGCCGTACCGGGAAAATTCATCCTTGCTTCATTTCCCAACCCTAGTAGATCCTGTAAAGGAATAATCGCTTGATTGGCAATAGAACTCAAAGCCAATCTAATTAAGTCCCAGTTTATACCGTCAGGACTGATACAGCCCAAATACAAAAATAAATTTTGCCTTTCGTAATCATTCGCAGCATTAAACCAGCCTACAGTCGTGTCATTGTCGTGAGTACCTGTATAAACTACAGCATTGCGAGTGTAGTTAAAAGGTAAAAAGGAATTACCGGGATCAGAACCAAAAGCAAACTGTAATACCTTCATCCCTGGAAATTCAAACTGATCTCGCAGTGCTTCCACTTCCGGGGTAATGATCCCCAAATCTTCTGCTAAAACGGGTAACTTACCTAACCGTTTTCTAATGGTTTCAAACAACTCTACACCGGGGGCTTCCACCCATTTACCATTGATAGCAGTTTCTTCACCTTGGGGTACAGCCCAATAAGCCTCAAAGCCTCTAAAATGATCAATGCGAATTATATCTACATAATCCAGCATCGCTTCAAAGCGTAATATCCACCATTTAAAATCTTGTTTTTGCAATTCTTCCCAGTTATAAACCGGATTTCCCCATAATTGACCAGTGGCACTAAAATAATCTGGTGGTACTCCCGCCATTAAAGCTGCTGCACCCGTTTCTTCATCTAGGGCAAAAATCTCAGGATTCGCCCAGACATCAGCACTATCATGGGATACATAAATAGGAATATCACCAATAATATCTATACCATTCTCGTTAGCATATTTTTTCAGTTCTGTCCACTGCCGGAAGAACTCATATTGGACAAATTTGTAATAAAAAATTTCCTCTGCTAACTCCTGTTCCATTTGGTCTAAAGCTGCTGGTTCGCGCCTGGCTAATTTCGGTTCCCAATTATGCCAACTTTCACCATTTTGGGAATCTTTGAGAGCCATAAATAGGGCATAATTATTTAACCAATAGCCTTTATCAGCACAAAATTTAGCAAAAGCTGCTTTCTGAGTTGAATTTGCTTTAGTTTTAAAATCCTCACAAGCTTTGATCAGTAGATTGACCTTAACAGGGAGAACTTCGCTAAAATCTACGTGATTTGCGGGAAAATCTGGTAAATCAGCCAAATCTTCCGCAATTAACAAACCTTCATCTAGCAACTTATCGGGACTAATTAAAAAGTAATTTCCCGCCATTGCGGAGTAGCACATATAAGGGGAATTACCGTAACCAGTGGGGCCAAGAGGTAAAACTTGCCAATATTGCTGGTGACTTTGTTTAAGAAAATCAATAAACCGATAAGCTTCTAAACCTAAATCCCCAATACCAAAACGACTGGGGAAAGAAGTGGGATGAAGTAAAATACCGCTTGATCTAGGAAAAGGCATAGTTAATGCTAAATATGAGTAGATTGTTTATTAGGACTTACACAGACGTTACATTCAATTTATTTTGTAGGGTGTGTCAAACATCAAAAATATGTTGATTCTTAACAAATTATATATCTGACGCACTGTACTAAAATATCACTTGCCTCAGTCCTGTTTATAACTAACAATCGAGAACTTACTTGAAGCTATCATGGTATAGTTAATATAAATAGATTTTAAGTACAAAGAAATAATAAAAATCTTAAAGAAATACAAAGATTGTGAGTTGTGCATAGCAAAGATTTCCATAGTTACTTGGCTGTCTGAGAACTTAAATTTTATGTGGAGGAGTTTTATATGAGTATTAAAATCGCGCAATGGCGACCTGAGTATGAAACAGGCAATGATATTATTGATGAGCAACATAAAAGCTTATTTAGTACAATTAATGCGCTAAATAGTGCGATGTTGGAAGGACAGGGCGAAGCGTTATTAGAAAAAACACTTGATAGTTTAAAAGACTATACCACAGTTCATTTCGACACTGAAGAAAAATTCATGCTCGACCATAAATATCCAGATTATATAGAGCATAAGCAAAAGCATGAAGCCCTTAAAGCCAAGGTTTTGAGCTTTGAGAAGAAAAATTATGATGACTTATCCAAATTAACAAATGCAGTTTCTCACTTTTTAACCGATTGGTTAATTCATCACATTAAAGATGAAGATAAAAAGATGATTTTATTTTGCCGTCATGATCTCTCATCGGTTGCTAGTGATCACAAATTAGAGATTGCCCAATGGCGGACTGAGTACGAAACAGGCTATATCCTCATTGATAATCAACATCAAAGCCTTTTCCACGCCATTAATGCTCTCAATAGTGCCATGCTAATAGGAAGAGGAGAAGAATTACTAGAAAGAACTTTAGAGAGTCTGAAAATCTACACAACTATTCATTTTGAAACCGAAGAAGAATTTATGTTTAAAAATAATTATCCAGGCTACCTGGAGCATAAGGCAAAACATAAACTTCTGCGGCAACAAGTAGAAGAGTTTAGTAAACAAATAAAGATCCAAAATACATCTCAAATTACCATTAATGTATCCCATTTTTTGACAGATTGGCTCATCCATCACATTAAAGATGAAGATAAGAAAATGATTGCTTTTCTCCGCCAAAAACGCGAACAAAAACAGAAATAAATAATTATGAAATACAGAAATCCCGCACCTACCGTTGATATTATTATTGAATTAATTGATAGACCTCATCGCCCTATTATCCTCATTGAAAGACATAATGAACCTTTAGGTTGGGCGTTACCCGGTGGTTTTGTTGATTATGGTGAAGCTGTCGAAAAAGCCGCAATTAGGGAAGCTGAGGAAGAAATAGGTTTAAAAGTAGAATTAATAGAACAGTTATTAGTATATTCTGATCCCAGTCGTGATCCCCGTCAGCATACGATTAGTATTGTGTTTTTAGCGACAGCTACGGGTGAACTTTTGGCAGGTGATGATGCTAAGGGTGTGGGTATTTTTGAGCCTTGGTGTGTTCCTGTTAATCTATGTTTTGACCATGACCGGATTTTGCGGGATTACTGGCGGTATAGAAATTATAGGATTCGTCCGAGGTTGGGGTAAGAGAAATGAACCAATCCAGGCACAGCCGACCTCGCAGGTGCGATAATGCCAAATGGAGAAGTTTACCAAACATCTACAGATTTAGAATTTGGTAAACCATAAACACCATTAACAAAAGATATATCCATGACTCGTAAAGTAATCCGTACCGATAAAGCACCTGCACCCGTTGGACCATATAATCAAGCAATTCTCGCTTCTGGGCAAATGTTGTTTGTAGCTGGACAAATTGCCATAGATCCTCGTTTAGGTGATGTTGTTTACACCGATGATGTCACCAAACAGACGGAACAGGTGATGAGAAATATTGAAGCTATTCTGACAGAAGCGGGTGCTACATTTGCAGATGTGGTGAAAACAGGTGTATTTTTAGCTGATATGAATGATTTCGCCGCTGTAAATGCGGTTTATACAAAATATTTTTCTGAAGATACCGCCCCCGCGCGTGCTTGTGTGGAGGTTTCCCGTTTACCTAAAAATGTGCTGGTAGAAATTGAGTGTATCGCCGTGATTGGTAGTTAAATAGACATCTGGTAACAATTCAATATGGTTCATCTATAACTCTTGTAGAGACGTTCTATGGAAAGTCTCTACATTCTTTGTGAGAAATGTCTATTGACAATTTTAGGACTTACCCACGAAGTAATCAACAACCCGATTTTTTCCTAGGGGTAATTCATGAAGTACTCCTAATTTCGTGATTTTTTGCATAAGTCCTGAATAAATAATATTTGATTATTTTTTAATTGAATTCAATAATCACAATATGCACTTTTCTTATAATCTTTATTTACTCAAACTAATTCAGGGATCAAACCGAATTTTTATAGTCTAGGCAAATATGGGGATCACTGCTGATATAATAGTTAAGGAAATCATCAAAGAGCAAAGGAGTAAGTGTAAATGCCTAGGGGTAACTCGATTAAAAAAGTCACCTATTACCTTTTACTGGCTTCATCAGTTGTAGTGTTATTGGTGCATTCTACTATTGATCAGGAGTTTAAAGATCAGGGTCAGGAAACTTTAGTTTCTGCTGAATTGTTCGATCAAACAGATAATATCAAGTTTGTACAAGCTTCTCAATCTACTCCTATACTAGATGGAAACAAAGCACTAGAATTAGTCCAGAACTTACCAACAGTACGACGGAAAGCTCGGGAAATTCAAAGATTATCTAGGGGAACTATCCGAGTCGCATCAGTGGTTGATAGTTCTCCTACTGTTGACACACCTTACTATGTCGTGAGAGTATTTGAGAATCATTCTGATCAAAGTACCAGTACAATTTATTGGTTTCGGGTGTTGAGTCCTAGCGGACAAATTCAAGCTTTAGATTTAATTCAAAACGAATATATCCCTGTAGATAAGTGGAATCCTGATAGGAGGTAAATTTCTCCTAAATCATTGTTTTCACTGGTTTCCCTATTAACTTTTTTTTACTCCTGCATTGATAAAATTAACCTTTTAGAACAATGTCTGAACAACAAATAATTAGTCCTTGGAAATATAAACCTTGGTGGTGTCAACCTTGGTCAATTGTCCTCACTGGAGTAACATTGGTTACTGGTATTTGGTTAATATTTAAAATTGTTTGGTTGACGATTTTAGTAGCTATTCCTCTATTAATTTGGATGGGATTCTTTTGGCTCTTCCAGACTAAATATGATAAATTAGTAGGAGAAATACCAATTTAGTAAAATCCTTCTTCTAAAATTATCAAAATTAGTTAAGCCATA
>NZ_PGEM01000072.1:0-3827 GCF_002934005.1 Cuspidothrix issatschenkoi CHARLIE-1
TAAACCAACAGAATCTCCCACATTAAGATGGATATTTCAGTGCTTCCAAGGTATTCATCTTTTGATGATACAAGGATTTCAACGAGTTCTGAACTTAACGGAGTCACACTGTCATATCTTGCAATTTTTACCTAATGCTTGTCAAAAATATTATTTTTCAACTTAACTATTCTCTATAGTTTTACGATTTTATCGGTTATCTTTTTTATAACTTATTACACACCTTCAATTAAATATTGTTTTTGAAACAGCTTTTAAACACCCATAAAAGCTTAACTTTTTGCGTTCATAATTTTGTTTGCTATTGATACGTAATTGTTCAAACCATAAGTTTTGATTGACTGTTGATGTAGTTTAATTATGCTACTTTTTGAAGTGCGGAATGTGGGTTAAAGGCATTAATAAATTACTTGACAGATGAACAACTCTGGCTAACCCCTTACTAAACCGCCCTTTAACTATTCCTTCGGCAAAGCCAAAATAGTTCCAAGGAATAGCGATAACTTCTACTAGTCCACTGTCTAAAAATTCTTGCTGATGAAGTTTAACACTATAATCAATTTCAGGAATATGGTATCCACATAGATTATTCTGCCTGATATATTCTCGCCAAAAGTGTGAGCCATTAGGAACGGCTGACATCATCCACCCTCCAGGCTTTGTTAATTGATAAAGCTTTTCCCATACAATCATCCGTTCTGATAATTCTAAAAAATGCTCAATGACACCGAAGTGATATACTAAATCGTATTTAGCATTTGTTTCATATTCAAAAATATCAGCATTTTCAACAGTTGCTGAAATAGGTGTGACAGCAAATTGGGAAACTTCATTTAAGTAGTTTTGGCATCTATCAACTACTTGTGGTGAGACATCAATTCCATGCACTTGAAATCCATTTACAGCCAGAGCAGCTAGGTGACAACCCCCACCACATCCCAATTCAAATGCTGTTGCTGGTGAGTTAATTTGAGTGCGTTTGATTGTTTCCAACCAAATACGGCGTAATTTTTTGATTCTAGTGAAATCTTTATGAGAAGAACAATGATGTTCATAACCACCATCTCTTAGATTTTCAACCCATTTGTTTGAGGTTTCCATAAACTTTAATCTTTGGTTTTTATTTTTTGTGAGATTGAAGGCAAATAGAATAACCAGGATAATCAACAATTTTCACCAAAATAGGGTCTAATACAGGGGGAATAATCCTCAGAGGTAATGTTAAAACCCATCCTAAAATCATCATAATTTTAATTTGTTTCTAACATAATGGAAATGTTCTGTTGTAAATAATTAAGTTTTTGCTGACTTTAGGGTTTCTTTTTTAGAAAAATTCACAATTGAAACAATCTCAGAAATTCTTTGATTAATAGTATGTTGCATGGATTTTTTATATCCTGCCTCAGCAATAGAATTAATCAAATTATCATGCTGAAGAAGATAGGTAACTTTTTGATTCAATTCATCTGGATTAGAAAAATAAACTGCTTCTTTGTCTTCTGCAAATAGATTTAGTAACTCTTGATTACGCTCACTTAACATCATTGTACCAGAAGCTGGAATTTCAAAGGTTCTAATATTGTGACCCATTTCATTTTGAGGACGCAAAATATTTAATCCCATTTTGGCAGAACCTAAAATATCAGGAATTTCGCTATAGTTACACATTCCCTTGACAAATCTACTCAGTGAAGCCTCTTGGCAACGAGTTAGCCAGTAGTCAGATCCCCAAATTCCTAATCGGCAATCAGCGATCGCTTTCAGATAAAGTTCTCTTTTTCGGCTATCATCCCAATTACCAATAAAAGCTACATCATAAGTAGGATTAGGTTTTCGCTTGGGAAAATGGTATTCTACATCGCTACAAAAAGGATGAAAAACAACATTTTTGATTCCTTGCTGTGAAAGCTCATTAACTAGCTGTTGACTCCATATAAATACTGCATCCCATAGTGGGAGTCCTTGGGTTATCCATGAATTACTATGGGTATGATGTTTATCTAAAGGATTATCTGTAAAAAAGACGAATAGTAAACTGTGTTTCTGTAAATATTTAATAGTTTTGGGGTCAACTAAATTAGGAGAAATAACAAGTATTAAATCAGGTTGAAAATTATCTGCTACTTGCATTAATTTCTGATTAGCAGACTTTGCCAACAATTGCCATGCTAAACGCCATGCTACCTTATAAGGTAAGGAACGGGAAAATAAACTGGGGTCAGCTTCTTTCCAGGTAAAATACTTAACTTCACATCCAATATCTGTAAATCCCCTGCCGTAGACTTCTTCTGTTCGTCCTAATTCCAATATTTGTCCAACAATCAATACTTTTTGCATAGTAATTTACTTCCTTACCACAGAATATAAAGCCTGCTTTAGTCCCTGCACATCTTCCTGAAAACTCCAATCTTGAATTCTCTTGAAGCTAATCTTTCCTGCTGTTTCAGAATTAGCGATCGCCCATTGTATTCCCTCTGCCAGTAATTTAATATCTCCAACAGGAAAAATACAACCATTTTCGCCTTTCATTACTAAATCAGCAACACAACCTACTTGATCGCTAACTACAACCGCTTTCCCCGCATTCATAACTTCATTAATTGCCAACCCCCAAGGTTCAAAGCTAGAAGGTAAAACAAATACATCACACAAGTCGTACATAGTAGGCATTTCTGATTGATTACGGAATCCTAAAAATCGGATTGAGTTCCAACCTGTTGCTTTTGCCTGTGCTTCTAGTTCTGTCCTCAAATTACCATCTCCCACAAACAACAAATATGGTTTTGGTTCTTGTACACCATCTGAAGATAATAGGCGATATGCTGTTAGTAAATCCTGTGGACGTTTAACATCAATCAGTTTTGCTGCATATAAAATAATTGGTCTACCGGGTTCTAAATTTAAAGACTGACACAGAGATTCCCGATGGTGATAAGCCACTAATGCTTTTTTTTGAAAAAAGTCATTATCAACAGCATAGGGTACTGCAAACAAACGTTCCTTACTAACACCATAATTTCGGTAAAACTGACGGTTTAAAGTTCCCACATAAAGGAATGCAGTAATTTTTGGAAATAACCAGTTCAGAAATACTTGTTTAGCTTTTTGCTTGATGGGCTGATTCGGTTCACTCAGTCTGTTAGATTCCCCACGCAACAAAACTGGAATTCCTAACTTCTGTGCTGCTAAAATTGCCTGTAAACTGCAAAGCCATGCCCAACCATGCACCCAAACAGCATCAAACTGTCCTTGTTTTAGTAATTGATAGATATTGGACGCAATAGGTTGTCGGAATAAACTATCTCTTTGTTTACTACCCCAGCATTTAAGAAACTGGTAATTATACCCTTCTGTGAGGGGAACATCCCACTGAATTGATTTACCAAAACCAGGATCTTGATATGCTTTTAAAGAAAAATCACTGTAGAAAAATACTGTTAACTCAATATCTGGTTGTTGGGCAATTAAACGTAGTAAGGGGGCTTGATACTGAATAGGGTGAGAGACAAAGTATGCTAGTCGTATCATTTTTGTGTTTAGGGTTTACCGAAAAGGTGGAAAAAGGCAAAAGCAAAAAGATCCCCGACTTCTATGAGAAATTTATCATTTATGCACACAATCAATAAAAGAAGTCGGGGATCTGGTCATGATCAGATTATGTATTCAGTTGCCATACCCAGGGACAGGGAAGCGATCGCTTATGTAATCCACAAGAATCAGCCAATTAACCCTAATGAGCCGATTACAAGTAGTTTTAATATCATCTGTGAACTACCACACACTGACCTTCGGTACAGTGTGGGCCTCCCAATTCATCGGGAACAGCC
>NZ_PGEM01000072.1:3972-55596 GCF_002934005.1 Cuspidothrix issatschenkoi CHARLIE-1
TCAAGCACCCATGACAAACCAAAGGAATTGAGAACAGATTTTTTCCGAATAACACTTGGCAAAGAGGGAATATTTCCAAGCTGAGAAATGCGGTCACGGATATATTCAAAAAAACTAATTCCCAACTGACGAGTAGTAGCAACAAGAAACATAAAAGTATCCCAAGCCTGAGTACCTTCAATATTTCATAAATTAGCGATCGCCTGTACTGGTTGATTTAGACTCCATAATCACATTATATACTAAGTTGCGATGCCTACGCCGGACTTGTTGGTATAGTTGTTAGACCTACAACTGTCCTGAAAGCCATATATCTAAATCAGATTTGTTTGTAAAATCTAACAAAGCTTCCCCCAGACTCTCCAACTGCTCTACAGCCAAACTTCTTATTTGCTTTTCTTGGGAGGGAGACAACATACCATACCGCTTAGTCAAAAGACAAAGCAATAGATTTGCTTCCCCTTCTTGTCGTCCTTCTTGAAACACTTCCTGATAAAACCGTGTTTGGGTTACATCTACTGTTTTCAGGTTTAGCATTTGCAAAATCTCCTTTGTACCAAGTTGTGGGAATTTATTCACAAGTATAGCTTCTACTAAATCCAAGAGTCGCCGAAATTCTTCCTCTGTTTCCGCACTATTAATAATTGCCTGTGCCAAGGTTGCTGTATCTTGTTCATCTACGACAAGTAACTTCAGTAATGCCAAATTCGGACTCAAATCCTTTAACGGTAACAAATCTTCTAGATAGAGTCGTTTGACTTGACTCTTTAACAAAGATTGGTAGGGAATATCTGAGCCTAGATCTTCATTCCGATTGGGTAAAATTAATAACCCGTACCAAGGTTGCTTAACGTTGTATTGATATAAATACAGAAAAATTTCTGCTAAATACCGCCCATAAAATCTTGGATCTCCCTGCATCTGGGCTTCTAAAAATACCAGAGGTAAACTGATATCCTTCGCAACAGGTGTTAATAGTCCATCTAGTTCAAATCCTTTCTCTTTGACTCCGGGCGCACTATAGGTAAATCTGCAATCTTTGGGTATTTCTGGGATTAACTCGGCAATTAAACCTGGTTGAGATAAAAATAGTCGGTAAAAGAGTTTATCGGTTTTCATAAACACATTATATATTCAGTAGCTTTGTTTTAATGGATATAGGTTTGTCAAAAACATTTTTAAGTTTCTTTCATAATTCTGATTTTGACAACCTCGCTTTTACCATCATTTGCACTACATCGCCCATCTTATATTTAGCTTCCCATCCTAACTGGTTCTTAGCCTTACTAGGATTACCTTTACCCACAGCCAAATCTGTAGGTCTAAATAGGCTACTATCAACAACTATATGATCACACGGCTCTAAATTTACAGATGTAAATGCGGCTGCTACAAAGTCTTCTAAGGAAGTGCTTTCTCCGGTGGCAATGACATAATCATCAGGCTGTTCCTGTTGCAACATTAAATACATGGCTTCCACATATTCTGCTGCCCAACCCCAGTCCCTCTGAATTGACAGATTACCTAAATATAATTTTTCCTGACTACCCTGGGCAATGCGACAGGCAGTAGCCACAATTTTTTGGGTAACAAATCTTTCTGGACGCAGGGGAGATTCATGATTGAATAAAATACCGGAACAGGCAAATAAACCGTAAGCTTCTCGATAATTAGCTACTTCCCAAAAAGCCGTGGCTTTAGCAACTGCATAAGGGCTTCTAGGACGGAATGGAGTGGTTTCTACTGCTGCTACATTGCCAGTATCACCAAAGCACTCGCTTGAACCTGCATTATAAAGTTTAACGTCCGCGCCTAGAAAACGAATGGCTTCTAATAGGTTGAGTGTCCCTGTAGCGATACTTTCTAATGTTTCTACGGGTTGTTCAAAAGATAAGCCTACGGATGTTTGTCCTGCTAAATTATAGATTTCGTCTGGTTGGATTTTTGTGAGTATCTGGAGGACGCTGCGAAAGTCAGTTAAGGACATTGACTCTAGCTTTACTTGGTCTTTAATACCTAAATAGGCTAAGTTGCGAAAAGAAGATACTTGAGCATCTCTAGAGGTTCCAGTAACTGTATAGCCTTGATTCAATAGTAATTGGGCTAGATAAGCTCCATCTTGTCCTGATATGCCACAAATAAGGGCTTTTTTCATCTAAACCTCCAGGAGACCCCCACCAAAACTGTACTCGGTTTGGTGATGGGAGGAATGGAGGGTTAACTGCGAAACGTCCCTGGAGTAATTTTGTGCGCCAGCACAAACAACGAAAGGGACAGTTGAGCAATTAACAAATCTTTGATTTTCCATATTCGTAACCGTCCTTTTTGTGAATTGATTTACAGTATTTGTAAGAGACACCTTGAATCAGTGCAGATATTGTTGAGATATTGAAACTTTTTCAGTGTCTAAAACAAATACTTTGGACAGAATATTTTGCTCCGAAGAGCCTCCCATTTCTGGGGTAATGTTAGCTTTGACAATGTTAGAGGTCTGTAACTATCTTAAAAGCACTGGTTTGACCCTTAAGCCTGTTTAACTTTTAAGTTCTAGAGCAGGGAACTAGCTACGCATCCCCTGGTAGGTCTTTAACTCTTACCTCTAACGTAGTTCGGTTAAGAACTGAGTCTGGGCAACTAGGCTTCTACAAGCCCTCACTTACCTGAAGGGAAGTGATGGGTGGTTGACATATTCTCGCTTTATAAAGTTCGCAGAAAATTTCGCAGTAATTCCTTGCCCAAAGAAGTTAAAACACTTTCTGGATGAAACTGGACTCCTTGAATGTGAGGATAGTTCCGGTGTCTCACGCCCATAATTGTTCCATCTTCTACCCAAGCAGTGATTTCCAATACTTCTGGGCAAGTTTCCCGCTCAATGACTAGACTATGATATCTGGTAGCGGTCAAAGGATTTTCTAAACCTTGGAAAACTCCTATACCTGTGTGCGATACCTGGGAGGTTTTACCGTGCATTAATTCCGGAGCGGAGACGATGTTACCACCGAAGACTTGACCAATACTTTGATGTCCTAAACACACGCCTAAAATCGGTACTTGATCTCCTAGTTGGGCGATCGCCTCTAAAGAAACCCCCGCATCATCTGGACGACCCGGACCAGGGGAAATTACCACAGCATCCGGTTTTAATTGTCTAATTTCCTCTACAGTAATCTTATCATTTCGCACTACTTGTAGATCCTCAGCTATGGGAAACTCCGCCGCCAATTCCCCTAGATACTGTACTAGATTATACGTAAAGCTATCGTAATTATCAATGACTAGTATCACAATTTTTACCTAATTTTCTTTAAAGATATCAAAAAAGTTCTAGAGAAAAGATTTAGGATCAAGTTTGGGTAGTTACTGATGATATGACTTGTTTATTAGTAATTGCTGATTTTTAATCACCTATTACTAATTACCAATGACTAAGCCCAAACAGATATGATCAGTTTTCCACCTTAATAATGATATAACACCCTGTTTACGATTTCCTGGATCTATAAGTTAGAGAGAATTAAACCCGCTAAAGGAGGTAACAATAGCGTCGCTGCAACTAACAATGCCACCAAAGCTGAAACCATTACAGCACCAGCAGCGCAGTCTTTAGCGATTTTTGCCAACTCATGATAAGACTGTTTTACAGTCAAGTCCACAATGGACTCAATGGCAGTATTGACTAACTCTAAAGTCAAGACTAAACCGCTAGTTATAGCAATTATAGATATTTCTACTGTTTCTAAACGTAAAAATATACTTAATGCAATAGCTAAGGCACAGACAGCTACATGAATACGAAAATTGCGTTGAGTCTGAAAAGCATAGACAATTCCAGCCCAAGCATATTTAAAACTAATCAATAAGTTAGAGGCAATTTGCCAGGAAAGTTCCCTATCTTTAGACACAAGCATTGGTAAGCTGTTATTGGTGGGTGAGGGCGAAACTTTTGGGGACATAGATCAAAGAATAGAATCAATAAAAGAGTAGGGATTAACGGATTTTGATAGCCAAATTAACTTTTGTGGTAATTGTAGGCTATTTTAAATATCTCCACTACAAATTAATTACTCAGATTCGTAGTTGTCAAGATACATTTACAAATCTAAGTCAATATTAATACCTATCTCTTTAAGTAATGCAACTTGCTGAGTTAACATTTCCATCAAACTTTCTTCGTCTGGATGATCCCAACCTAACAAGTGCAATAACCCATGGGCGGTTAACCAAGCTAATTCTGTAGATAAGCTATGTTCCTGCTGTTGTGCTTGACGCTGGGCTGTATCTATAGACACGACAACATCCCCTAAGTACAAGGGCATAGAGGCCAGCATTTTTTCACTTTGTGGTAAATCTGCTTCTAGAGATGCAAAAGCAAGAACATCTGTAGGTTTATCCTGCTGACGATATTGGGAATTGAGAGTTTGCATTTCTGTATCGTTTGTCAAACGCAAGCTGATTTCATAACTAGGTGCAGTTGGTAGATATTCTTGGAGAATCTCTAACCATTGCTGAAACCAGTTCTCCCAAGTTTCGCCAGGAATTGGGTAATTATCACTAATATTGATGGCTATGGCAGAAGAGTCATCAACACAATCTTCTAAATATAATTCTACCTGTAAAGGCACAATTTTTCCTCTCTTAGCGGGTAAGATATGCCAAACCCACTAGGACAGATAATAGTCCTATGGCTGTCAGTCCAAAGTGTTTGAGGGAAGTTCCACCTTTTCTGACCATGTTTCGCATCGCCAGTTTCACATAAGTAGGTTGGGGTTCTGAGGCACGGGACTTATCCATAATTCATTCGTAATTATTTCTTTTATCACTTTAACAGGTTGTGGGCGAATAGGAGTGAGCTGATAATGCTGGGAAATTTAACCAGTTTTTGTGTTTTCGGTGATGTCTAGATTAACAAACAATAATTTCATGGTAGGGTTGAATACTACGTAAGAGAATTGCTGTAACCAATAGACATGGGAGTAAAAATCATCGTAGGGACAATTCATGAATTGTCCCTACAAGGGTTTGGTGGTTATGCAAATTTAATCACCACCAGATGTATATTATTTTAGCTAACTAATTGCATGGCAGAATTAAAAAACTGTTGACATAAACCCTTGGTAATTAAAATAGTTGTTAACAAGTTGGTGACAGCCACCATAAAAATAATTAAAATTTCGTAGGATACAGCCTCTAAAGGGGGAACTCCAGCTAATAATTGTCCATTAGTAAAGGTTGGTATTGTTGCCATAGCGACCAACATCATTTGGTTTAAAGTGGGTAAAAATGCAGCGCGAATTGCTTCTTTGCGGTAGGGTTTAATAGCTTCTTGAGGAGTTGCACCCAGGCTTAAATGGGTTTCTATTTCCGTGGGAAATTGGTTGATAGCACTAACTAAACGTTCTCCGGCTATTGCGGCTGCATTCATAGCATTACCCAGCAATATACCAGCTAAAGGAATGATATAACGCGGTTCATACCATTTTTCTGGTTGAATAATGAGAAAGTTAGTATAAAGCAATGTTAAGGACGTGCTGACAAAAATTGCTATCCATACTAAAGGTAAGACTTGAGGGATTTTTTGACTGATGCGGTTGCGGGTAATAATTGCGGTAATTGTCAAAATTATTGCTAAAATCCCCACTACTGCCCAAATATTATTAACAGCAAAAATGAAGTCGAAAATGTATCCTAGTACAAGTAGTTGGAGGATAGTTCTACCAGTAGCCACCGTTAAGTTTAATTCTAGTCCTAATTGCTCCCAGGCTGATATCCCAATGGCGATCGCCATTAGACCCATAGCTAAAGCCAAATCTACCATATCTAATTTGATTAGCTCTGCCATAATTTTTCTACCCCTTAACAATTGAAAACTTTAGCATAAGTAGTTGAACAAAATTAAATTCAATCGGGTTGTCAGGTAGTGGGGAAGAGAAAAAAGTTCTTCCTTCTTCGTAACTCCTGACTCCTAACTCCTGACTCCTAACTCCTTTACAAATAAAAACTCATGATTAAAAGTGTAAATTCCATTCCAGCCTTTGATATTAAACAACAATATGCCACTATTGAAGCAGAAGTAAGTGCTGCCGTCTTAGAAGTGCTTGCTTCTGGGCGTTATATTGGTGGCCCAGCAATTACAGATTTTGAGGAACAGTTTGCAGCTTATCATGATGTCAGTGAATGCGTAGCTTGTAACTCTGGTACTGATGCTTTATTTTTAGCATTACGCGCTTTAGGAATTGGTGCAGGTGATGAAGTTATAACCACACCCTTTACTTTTTTTGCCACAACAGAGGTTATCAGTGCGGTAGGTGCAACGCCAGTATTTGTAGATATTGATATAACTACATTCAATTTAGATGTAGAGCAAATAGCAACAGCGATTACACCCAAAACTAAAGCTATTATTCCCGTGCATCTGTTTGGCTTACCTGTAGATATGACAGAATTAATGGAAATTGCCAAATGTCACAACTTAGCAGTAATTGAAGATTGCGCTCAAGCTACCGGTGCAACTTGGGAAAATAAGAAAGTTGGTAGTATTGGCCATATTGGCTGCTTTAGTTTCTATCCCACCAAAAATCTCGGTGGTTGCGGTGATGGTGGGGCAATTACCACAAATGATCCAACGATAGCTACCCAATTAAGAGTTTTGCGCGAACATGGTAGTAAAACTAGATATATTCATGAAGAAATCGGTGTCAACAGTCGCTTAGATGCTATTCAAGCCGTAGTATTGCAAATTAAACTCCGTTATTTGGATATTTGGAACTCTAGACGCAAGCACATAGCCGATTATTATTACCAACACCTCAGCCAAATTCCTGATATTATTGTTCCTCAAGAATTTCCCGGTGGTGTTGGTGTGTGGAATCAATATACCATTCGTATCTCTGGAGAAAGACGCAATGGTGCAAGTGGTAAATATCGAGATTCCGTAAAAAATCGAATGCAGGAACAGGGTGTAAATTCCATGATTTACTATCCCTTACCTTTGCACTTCCAGCCAGTGTATAAAAATCTAGGCTATCAACCTGGACAATTACCAGTAGCAGAACAAGCTTGTCAAGAAGTTTTATCTTTACCCATGTTCCCAGAATTGGAGGAAGAACAACAAGATAAAGTCATTGATACTTTGAAAAATTGTTTATCCTGAATTGTCGGGGAGTCTATCTATTACCCACATCTTTCTTAAACAATTAAACAAGAAACTTAACATCAAAGTAAAAGGCTTGATATATATAGTTTTGAAAGAAGAGAGTGGGTAATAACATCATGTAAAAGTGGGCTAGTACCGCAGGGCGGAAGTCAAAAGTCAAAACGAACACAGCATAGGCTTTTGGGAGATTTATAATTGTTGGTTTATTTATGCCGTGCTGTACTAGTATTGTTCTTATTACGATACAAGGGGTTTAGCATTGCTAAACCCCTACATAAATCAAATCGGACTGATATATATTTGAAGGGAAAAAACAAACATCCTAGACGTTGATTGGCTGCTTGGTTTCTATAACCTTGTAAGGATTATTATTGTTAATATTTTGTGGCTCAATAAAAGCCTCTTTACCAGTAATTAGCCAAAATACCCAAGCAATAAAACCAGTAAGTTTGATAAAACCTAAATCTACAACTGCTAAATTTTGCCCAATCATGGCTAAACTACCGACATCATCTACTATAAACAGTTCGCTATTCATATAATGCTGAAATTCGTCCAAACTTCCGAGGCGGATCAACATTTTCAAAACGAACGGCTTTAAGGTCAAAAGCAATGATAGTTTTAGGTTTACCAAACATATCAATGGAGTAACATTGTTCTGGCAGAATAGGAGCAACAATTCGTTGATTTCCTTCCCAGTTGTAAATATGTACCTCAGAACAAGCTTGAACCCTTTCTAAATTTAGTGTCCAGTAAAAGGTTTTCCCTAAAACTGCTAACGTGCGTAAACCTTCAGGTGCTTCATGGAGTTTTGTTAGATCATCCGAATACTTTTGAAGTTGCTCTGGTGGTATTCCTGTGCGGACAATTACTATTTCACAGCTCATGTTTTTGTTGAGTTTCTATAAATCATTAAAATCTTTATTTGTCTATCAGTTAGCATTTCTCGGACAATGGGAATAATAGCCTTGGGACGGAAGTAAAATTTACGATACATTCTTTCTACTGCATCTTCAATTTCTGCACTAGAAAGGGCGGAATATTGCAAAGTTGAAGTTTGAATACCGGAAGTTGCCACTAAAGACTCATTGGCAAACCAACCATTTTCTCTAGCTTGTGCATACAATTCTGTACCCGGATAAGGGGCAGCTATCGAAACTTGAATTGTATGGGGACTCAATTCACAAGCAAAGCGAATGGTTTCTTCTACAGTTTCCTTAGTTTCGATGGGCAACCCAATAATAAAAGTCCCATGGACAGTAATACCAAGTTTGTGGCAATTCTTCATAAATTCTCGCGCCACTTCCAGTTTAATACCTTTTTTGATATTATTGAGAACTTGTTGATTACCAGATTCAACCCCTACTAATAATAACCGTAAACCGTTATCACGCAAAGTTTTGAGAGTATTATAATCTAAATTAGCCCGGGCATTGCAACTCCAAGTTATATTGAGTCGTTTTAGATGTTCACTAATAGCGATCGCTCGATGTTTGTCAATGGTAAAAGTATCATCGTCAAACATATACTCCCGCACCTTATCCCCAAATAATTCCTTAGCTTCAGCCATTTCTCGACCTACCGCTTCCGGGCTTTTATGACGATATAAATGTCCACCAATAGTTTGTGGCCATAAACAAAAAGTGCATTTTGCCGAACAACCCCGCCCAGTATAAAAAGAAATGTAAGGATGTTGCAAATAGCCAATAAAATATTTGCTAATGTCCAAGTCACGGGCATAAACTGGCAACACACTAGGCATAGCATCCCAGTCATGAATTAAAGGACGTTCTTCCGTTTGACAAATATTTCCCAACTGATCCCGATAACTCAAACCCTTAATTTCATCCCAAGGTTTACCTTCCGCCAATTCTTTGCAAGTATAGTCAAACTCATTGCGACAAACAAAATCAATTACCGGATTTTCGCGCAAAGTTTCCTCTGGTAAAACCGCAACGTGCGCCCCCACAAAACCAATTTGCACATTAGGATTTTGGGCTTTTATAGCTTCAGCACACTTCACATCATTAGCTAAAGAAGGTGTGCTAGTGTGCATAATTACTAATTCATAATCCTTGGCAATTTTTAACACATCATCCACCGTTTGACTATGGGGAGGTGCATCAACCAACCTACTCCCAGGAACTAAAGCTGCTGGTTGTGCTAACCAAGTCGGATACCAGAAAGAAGTAATTTCTCGTTTTGCTTGATATCGCGCCCCTGCACCACCATCAAACCCATCAAAAGATGGTGGACTCAGAAATAAAGTAGTTTTCATGAATATCTCCCACACACAAATTTTTTGTTTTGGTGATTGGTGATTAGTAAAATTTAACCACTATTACTTATTCCTATTCCCTCTTAACTATCACCTGTCATAGTGGCGTAGCACTTGTCAACTAACTAGCCTTAACATTCACACCCATAAGAGTTTCAATCAGTGAAACAACATCACTATGACTGAGTTTTTCTTTGCCATTGGCTAAAGCATCTAGAGTACCATGAGCTAAAGCCAGGGGAATTTGGCAAAATTGCAAAGCCGGGCCATCTGGTAAAGAATTAGTATAAGCATCTGCTAAAATGAGATGGCGACGAGCATAGTCTTGAAGATTTTCATTATTCCAACCCATCGGGAAAAAATTGACCCCACGAGTTAAATCCTCAGAATTATTACGCAGAATATTTACAGCTTGCAAACCCCTACCAAATGCTATGGCTTGAGTCCGGTTGCTTTGAGTTCCATCATACCAATTCCATAAATCTGAGAGTAACAGGCCAACTGCACCCGCTACGCCAAAGGTATAACGATCTAAATCTACTTCTGTTTCTATTTTCCAGTTTCTATCTGCCCAATAAGCCATTCTATCAGCCATTGCGGCCGTTGCATCCCAAATCCGAGGAGCAATACTTTCAGGTGCTAATATTGACCATTCTCTAATGCGTAAGCTGACTTCTTGTAAAGAACTTTCGTATCCTTTAAATCCTACGGAGAAAGCATCAAGGGGAAAACCATCTACTCCTGCTTGTAATGTCAGACTGATATTTTGCAACAGGTGTTTTTTGGTCCTGTTATCTAAATCTGGATCATCTTCAATTTGATCAATTGCCCGCATACATAAGTATGCTGATGCTACCGCTTCCTGTAATCCTGATGGTAAAATACTAATTGGGATATAAAAAGTTCGGCTAGTATCTTTGAGGATTTGCAACGCATCTCCACGTAAATCCATTTTGTTCACTCCTCGGTTGATTTTCACACCACACACAATTCAGATTTTTTTATGATACTGGATTTAGTTTTTACTAAACCTAAAAAACCATAGATACCCTAGTATTTAATCTAGGAATTAATCGTTTATAGTGTCGTACTTGCCATAAGTCTGAAGCTTATCAAAATTTAGTACAGTATATAAGGTTTTGGTAACAACTTCTTTACTGATGAGTATAGATATACAAAACCAAGATTACAAGTATCAAAATCAACATAAGCCCCAAAACTTAAGCTCAAGGGTTTTCAGATAATTTTATGATAAATAGTGGATTTTCCCTAAAAATGTGCATTTTGTGTAAAGTATATGCAGGTAAACGGCAAAATATCATATTCACTAGAAAAAATTGGCTAAAATTTATCTGATAGGTATTGATCCTAGCAGGAGATAATCAAGAAATTAGCCAAAATTGCACTATTGCCAATTTACTTACAACATCCTTAGTTTAATATTTAGAGGTATCAATGCAGTTTAATGATTTTAACAAAAAAACAAACGAATATAAAGAACTTAAGGAAAAACCCCATTGGCAAGGCCCAGCCACAAAAGCCAATATTAAAGCTAAAGAACCTAATCCAGCCAATAATAACATCTTTAATGAAGATGATAATCGTGGTCGAGTGGCAATTTTTATTGATGGCTTAAATCTATTTCATGCTGCATTACAACTAGGTATTGAAATTGATTATGTCAAATTGCTGTGTCGTTTAACCAAAACCTCAAGATTATTACGCGCTTTCTTTTATACAGGTATGGATACTGGCAACGAAAAGCAACAGGGGTTTCTGTTATGGATGCGTCGTAATGGCTATCGTGTTGTCACTAAAGATATGAGTGTAGTGCCAGATAACAACTACAAAAAACCAAATTTGAATGTAGAAATCGCTGTAGATATGATTACCTTAGCACCCTATTATGATACTGCGGTTTTAGTTAGTGGTGATGGTGATTTGTCCTATGCGGTAAATGCAGTTAGTGGTATGGGTGCCAGAGTAGAAGTAATTGGCTTACAAACCTCAACTAGCGATCATTTAATTGATGTAGCTGATGAATTTATAGATTTCGATAGTATTAAACAACACATTCAAAAAGATTCTTATCTTGGTTATAGTTATCGGACTTCTGCTAACTACCAGATGTAAGTTTCCATGACTGAATATTTTACTGGTAAGTCAGCTACTTAGGACTCAGGATTAAAATTCTGTTGTTACCAGAGTTTGATGATAATTGATATCCTCATTGCTGTATTAAATATCCAGTATTTTTAATTTTAGCTTTTTACTTCTGAATGTATTTATTATACTGACCTCAAATTATGTGAGTTTGAGGACAATTAATGTTGCATTTTATTTGGCACTTTTTTAATATTTATGCTATACCAGTGTAGAACTAGCTAATAAAACATTAACAAGTAGAATTACTATACTCTAGAATTGAGTTTTAAATTAAGCATGATTGCTGATTAATGTATTGTTTAGCATTCATTTAAAATCTATCTGCAATAGTTTTTAAACCTCATTTGATTGAAGGAGAAAGGAGTAGCTATTATGAATCAAATTCAGTTAACTTTAATTATTAGCTATGTGATCATGACTGGCTATTTTTTTACCAATTGGTTAACATTTTCTCTACGTCATCCGACATCTTCTCCAGAGGATAAATTCTTATCTTTTATTATGTTTATTATCACTACGATTTTATGGCCTGTAGTGATTTTAATCTCTTGTTGGGAAGTAGTCAAAAAAGGCAAATTAGAATTAGTTACAGTAATTCCTGTACTTTTAGCAATATTCGCTGTGAGTATTTCCTACTATTTAAGTTCTGTACATGAACATTGGCTGTGTTATTATGATCTGCTTTGTCATGTTTAATTCAGGCCATTGGTAATAGGGAAGATAAAAGAAAAATGTTCTTCATTCTTCATTCTAAACTCCTGATGGCGCGGGGTGGCGCTAGCTATATTCCTGAACTCTTACGTTCAATCATCTTCATATTCTGCCCAAGAATTAGCAGTTTCGGAGACAGATACTTTAAGTTTTATATCAGTTGGTAAACGTTTTTTGGTTTCATCATAAATATATTTAGCAATCATTTCTGCTGTTGTTTCATATTCTGGAGGCAAAACTTCATTTAAAATACAATGATCAAGTCCTCCTTGATTTACATCTTTTTTAGCCCAACGTAAACTTCTAAAATCAGCCACCATGACAGGATGCGGACAATATTCTGAAGAATGTAAGGTTGCTGATTGTGCTTCGATTCTAACTTTATAAGTGTGTCCGTGCATTCTCCCGCAAGGGCCTTTATAGTCCTTGATATAGTGGGCGCTATCAAATGTAAATTCTGTAGTTAGTTTCCATTTTGGCATTTTAATAAACTCTTTTGTGATTGGTAATTGGTAATTGGAGAGATAAATTTTTATTACTCACGTTCCTGAACACGTTTTTGGCAGCCTCCATTTGAAAACTCATCATTCTTGGAAAAAGCATTTCCGCCACTATGCTATTTTAACATTGAATTTCCAGGTGCTTTTGGATGGGATTTTGGGAGCTTTGCCCTATTTGTTGGTAGGGGTTTGGTTATGGCCTTTATCTTTTGTGGGTGTTATTTGCGGTTTATTGTTTGGCCAGTTTCATGTGTGGTGGAGACACGTTATTTCTTTAGGTTGGCAAACGCCCCAACCTGTGACGATTTTATGTAAGTTTTTATTTATTACTACGCCCGAACAACACTGGTTACATCACCAAAAAACTAACTGGGGATATTTTTACGTTTTTTGACCAACCTGCGAAAGTTTGGATGCGTTGGTTAAGGTTAATGAGAATCCGTTGGTGTTTTTATCTCGAAAATAAGGTTTCTGGATAAAGAAGATTTTGACTAGAATTACAGACTTGAAATTTTGAGTGTGTCAAAAGTATGGTTAATTATGGATGTCACCATTAAAACCATACACGTTTAACAATCAATGGTTAACTCTAGTCTTGTAGCAATAATCTATGTCAATCCCGCTACCGGGAAGGATGCTAATACGGGTTCTCGTACCAGTCCTTTAAAAAGTATTTCCCAGGCTATCAAACAGGCAAAAAGCTCAACAATTATTCAGTTGGCTAATGGAACTTATAGCACGGCCAATGGAGAAGTATTTCCTCTAGTGATTCCATCGGGGGTTTTGGTCGTGGGAAATGAGGGAAATAAAGGTCAGGAAATTATTATTTCTGGTGGTGGAGATTATCAGAGTCCGAGTTTTGGTGTGCAAAATATTACTGTCTTATTACTAAGTGATGCGAGTCTGTTAGGCGTGACTGTGATTAATTCTAATGCTAAAGGTACGGGAGTTTGGATTGAGTCATCTGTACCAACGGTAGCTAATAGCACTTTCAAAAACTGTACTAGAGAGGGAATTTTTACCACTGGCAATGCTAAACCAGGCATTGTGGATAATTTATTTATTAACAATAAAGTAAGTGGGTTAGTCATAGCCAGAAATAGTAAAGGGGAAGTGCTGCGGAATGTATTTCAAAATAATGCTTTAGGGATAGCGATTAGTGATTTTGCAGCCCCTTTAGTGGCTAATAATAAACTTTGTGCCAATGGGACAGCGATCGCTCTTTCTCGTGATGCTAAACCAGTATTACGCCGCAATCTGATTACAAGTAATACCCAAGGTGGTCTATTAATTAATGGTAATGCTGTTCCCGATTTAGGCAATCCCCAAGATCCTGCGGAGAATATTTTTCAAGCACAGGGTAAATTCGATTTACAAAATGTCACGGAGCAAAAAATCATGTCCGTGGGCAATCAGTTAAGTTTAACTCAGGTAATTGGGGAAATAGATTTTATCGCGGCGACGGCGGACACTCCCAGTCAAATAGGTGTGAGTACGCGGTTTGCTGATTTAGAGGGACATTGGGCGGCTGCTTTTGTAGAAGCTTTGGTGAGTAAAGGGTTTATTAGTGGCTTTCCCGATGGCACTTTTCAACCAGCTACACCTATTACCCGCGCCCAATATGCGGCTTTGATGGCCAAGACTTTTCAATTGCCAGAAAGTAATCAATTAGATAGATTCAAAGATGTCAAATCAAACTTTTGGGGTGCTAAAGCCATAGCTAGTGCGGCGGATCGGGGCTTTTTGAAAGGCTTTCCCGATGGTACATTTCGACCGGACAATAATTTAACGAAAATTCAAGCCCTAGTCTCTATTGTTAATGGTTTAAACTTGAGTGGTGGTAATCCTAATGTGTTAATGGTATACTGCGATCGCACTCAAATCCCCAGCTATGCTACCAGTGCAGTGACAGTGGCTACGCAGAAACTATTAGTAGTCAATTATCCCCAAGTAGATCAGTTAGAACCCTTGCGCGAAATTACTCGCTCTGAGGTGGCAGTGCTAATTTACCAAGCATTGGTGTCTATGGGTATGGAAAATCCCCTCCCATCTGCCTATATTGTCAAACCAGAGACAGAGATTCCTTCTTTTTCTGATATTGTCGGACATTGGGCAGAACCATTTATCAGGGCATTGGTTAGTATGAACTTAACCCAAGGTTTTGCTGATGGGACATACCAACCCGATCAAGCGATGACCCGCGCCCAATATACGGCTTTAATTGCTGCTGCTTTTAACCCTCCAGCTAAACGCCCATCTCCAGAATTTACAGATATTCCCCAGGATTTTTGGGCGGCCAATGCCATTGAAATTGCGGCTAAAAGTGGTTTTGTGGGGGGATTTAGCGATCGCACTTTCCGCCCTAACCAAAACGTGCAACGGTTACAGGTGATAGTCTCCCTCGTCAACGGACTGGGACTATTAGCCAATGAACAAAAAACCATCACCTATATTGACCAAGATAAAATTCCCGAATATGCCCGGACAGCAGTTACCATAGCTACCCAACAGCAAATAATTGTCAATTACCCCGATCCCAGTTTGCTTGCACCTACCAGGGAAGCCACCCGTGCAGAAGTTGCAGCTATGGTTTATCAGGCATTAGTAGCTAGTCAACGTACAAAAGTCATCAACTCACCTTATGTTGTTTTGCATATCAGCAATTGATAAGTAGAATGGAAAACACTGCCTATCTATTTGGCTGCTCCTGAAAAAATATTCATGTAGCTAAAACTACGTTAGGCTAAATGCGATGGGTGAAATGTTTATACCTATTGCCTAACACTCACAGCCCATGTTAACAACAGTCCCGGTAACTCCAACTTTTGCGGCTCCAGCCGAATTAGCAGCCAAGTTATTAACTCACTACAGCTTTGATCTTAACGGATTTAATGCTAGTGAGTTGATTAACTGTTGGCAAGTAGAATATCCCTTGCATTGGTTACATTTAGCAGTAATTGAAGCTTTGTATCAAGGTCGTTATAAAGCTATATCTGTCCAGCAAATCTTGACCTTTTGGCGGCGCAAGGGAGAGGCCACATATCATTTTAATATGGAATTTGAGCGCATGATTTGTAGCAAATTCCCCGAAAGACTTACTTCTGTCTCCCTATCAGTTTTACCACCCATAAAACAGGAGATAAGGACAGAAAGCTATCACCATCCTCAGTTATTACCCGCCCAAGTTAGTTATAAATACGAAATAAATAATCATTTACAGCCTAGAGAGGAAAACAGAGATGCTTATACAGAACCTCATGTTTCCAAACCCACTAATTTTACAGCCCAGACCAATGTTAAGCCAAAGGAAGTTATTGAGGAAATTTTACCTCCTTACCCAGTGCCACAACTAATGCTGTCAGGAACTGCCAATCATCCCCCTATTGGTCGCTTTATGCCCCAGCAGAGCAATCACACGGAATCTTTTACCTCCAAACTCAAAGCCCTTACGGATGAACACCTGGAGTTTGTGTTTTAGGAGTTGGTAATACTGTATACCTAAGATAAATTCCTAGCCAAACAAAACCAATTATTATCAAAGTACCAATTCCCAGAAAATTGGGCAGCCAGAAAATGACTTCTACATGATTGATAGCGCCTGGTTTCAGTTGCCAGATCAATTGATTACCGTGTTTTTCTGGTTGCAACGTATTTTCGTTATTGTTAATATTTTTGATGCCCCAAGGTGCATTTAAACTAAAGTCCAAATTGAGAAGAGAATTATCAGCTTTAGTGGTAAACATCGCTAAGGAACGCAAATCTAAATCATAAACTAAATGATTTCTCGAAAATAGGAAAAAGTTAGTATCTTCGGCGATTAAATTGGAAGTAATATTAGAAATTTGCGAGCGTTCCTCCTCTTTCGTTGTACTATTTTGGTAAAATTCTGTAAATTTTTTTTGTAATTCCTTAGCACTGGTAAAGGGAATTTTGACAATAATTTCAGAGGGGGAAACTCTTTCTACTGAACCTGATAATCTTCTGGCTCGGTTTTGTAAAGTTTTTACCCATTCAGATATGTAATCACTACTAAAGATAGTTATTTTTTCTGATAACTGAAAATGTTGTACTAATTGACCATTATTTGTACTGTTAAAGTTTACGCCTAAATCATAATTGACGCAGCCAGATAACATCAATGAGGCAAAAATCAAAATAAATACAATGGGTTTGATTTTGATAATAGGCAAAATAGCAGATTTAATTAATTGTGAGATTTTTTTAACTAGGGTAGATACATTCATTAGTTAATTTCTCCTAATTTACTAATTAGTCTTGGTGTGGGCAAGAGTGAAGAGGCAAGAGAAAGACAATATTTGTAATTAATTTTGTGGGATTACTTATCAAAGATTTTGACTTCTAGGTGAATTTTGACAATTTACTCAAAACTTAACCAAACTAAATAGGAAATTGTGAAACCCACAGCAATTAAAGCCACCCAAACAAAATTATTATCTTGAGTATTGACTGTACTCAAGTCAATATATTCTTTTTCTACAGGTTTTTTAGCAGATGGAGATTGGTTAGGTTTGGCGGCAATCATCATTTTGGATTTGTTGTCAGAAATTATGCTAAAGTCGGGGATTTCTGTCATCCATTCTTTAGGACGATTAAGTTTAGGAGCTTTTAAAATGTAGGCCAGGCGTTTGGCTTGGTGGCGCACTTCATAATGGGGATGACGGCTAAGTTCTTGACATAATGCGATCGCCTCTTCCGAACGTCCCGCCGCTTCATAAGCATTCACCAACCAAATTTCTACTTCCCCAGCTAAACGAGTATTTTTTCCTAATAGGGCGCTGGCTTGTTCTAAATTTTGTACAGATTCTCGATATTTACCGTTTTCAAAAGCAGCTTTGCCAATTTTATACCGAGATTTAGCGATTTCTAAACTTTCTGTAGTCATTAGTCAGTTGTTCGTTGTCAGTTGTTCGTTGTCGGTTGTCGGTTGTCAGTTGTCAGTTGTCTTAGTTAGATCTAAACCAGTAGCACTCCTGACACCTGACTCCTGAATTGTTATGTTTCTATGATTTTCGAAACTGAGAACCAAGAATCATTGTCCCAATACCCACGTCTGTAAATACTTCTAACAATAAAGCATGGGGAATACGGCCATCAATAATATGTGCAGCTTTAACTCCTTGAGCGAGCGATCGCACACAACAATTCACTTTAGGAATCATTCCCCCACTGACTATACCATCAGCTATTAATTGCCGCGCTTCCCGAATATCTACTTTAGGAATGAGAGTAGATGGATCTTTATAATCTTTTAAAATTCCTCTGGTATCAGTCAGCAAAATTAACTTTTCCGCGCCCAAAGCGGCGGCTATTTCCCCCGCTACGGTATCAGCATTAATATTATATGCCTGTCCAGTTTCATCAGCCGCCACGCTGGAAACAACGGGAATATAACCATTACTAGAAAGAGTTTCTAAAATTTTGATATTGACATTACTCACTTCACCCACAAAACCAATTCCCTCTTCGCCTTGAGGACGGGCAGTAATTAAGTGACCATCTTTACCACAAAGTCCTACGGACATACCCCCAGCTTGGTTAATAAGTGCCACAATTTCTTTATTCACACGGCCAACTAACACCATTTCCACCACATCCATAGTTGGTGCGTCAGTTACCCGCAAACCATTCTTGAACTGTGCTTCAATTCCCAACTTACCCAACCAACTATTAATTTCTGGTCCACCACCATGAACTAAAATTGGTCGCAAACCAACACAAGATAAAAAAACGACATCACGAATAACTTTATCCTTGAGGTTGCTATCCTTCATCGCTGCACCACCGTATTTAACTACCACCGTGCGGCCAACGAATTGCTGAATGTATGGTAATGCTTCACTAAGAATTTCTACGCGATTAGCTTCTGTTTGCCTGATATACTCTGTATCATTCATGATGTTTTTACCCAACTTGCTAGTGATCTAGTTTAGGTAAATATTCTACCAGTTGAGTTAATTGATCTAAACAAAGAATACCTTTAAGTTTATTTACTCTTGATAATTCTCTTGTCCATGATCAACTATTGGAAATTTATTTAGTGATTTTAATACTAAGTAGATAATCTTATTTACTCTTGATAATTCTCTTGTCCATGATCAACTATTGGAAATTTATTTAGTGATTTTAATACTAAGTATATAATCCTGGAAAAACATTATAACAATCTTATATAGCAGAAAACAGATAACAGGATTAAAAGTCTTTTGGTATATGTTTTTTATGTAAATTTCCTAAATATTCTCAAATGAGTTAATTCTTGTGAAAAATCATTTTCATCCGGACATTTACAGTACAAATAGTATTATTTTGATAGCTCCAGGAAAATAACTTCTCATATTAGTGCTATGTAGTAGCTGATTTTCTAGAAAGTATGTAATAAAATGTGTACATACAAAGAAAATTATCAGAGCTTAAGCTTATGCTACTAACATCTGATACAGATTATTTCTGGCAGAGCGTTGCATAAAAGGTGTACTAGCAACGAAATGGAATAATTAGGTTTTTGTGGAATTATTTTCATAGAAGTTTAAACGTGAACTAAGATTGTGGGAAGTCGGACGTTGAAAAAAGCAAAATTTTTATGTACATTGTTACAGCTTAACTGGGTACAAGTTGTCGGAACAACCCTTTTAAGTTACATGTGGTTCACCACTGTGATCGCACTTAGCCCAGCATCTGCGGCAGATCCAGTAGTTGATCAAACCCAAAATGATCGATCTACTGCTAATCAAACTACCTTAGAAAACAATTTACCGGATCTACAAGAAGTAGTAGCGGAAAAAGCAAAACTAGGACAAAAAGCAGAATCTATTGTTGAACCAAAACATCCCCAGATCACTACCCAAAGCATAACCCCCTTACCTATGGAGAATAGTTCTGGTGATGTTGATAAATTACGCCAAGATTTATTGATTGAACCACTAGTTAAACCTGCTCCCATAAAACCAACCTACTCACCTGGACTCAGCTTTAGTGCTCCCAGCGCTTTCGGGGCTGGCTGGGGTGATGTATTCATAGGAGCATCAGGGGCGACTGCCGGTAAAGCTAGAAATGGTGAAATAGACGGAAGTATAAGCACAGGTTTTGGTTTGGGTGATGCCCAAAAACTCATCGGGTTAGAATTTTCCTACAATTTGGGAAGCATCAAAAACTTTGGTGAGAATGGCACTTTTGACCTCAAAGCCCATAGGCTCGTCTATGCTAAAGGCAACAATCAAGTAGCCGTTGCTGCTGGCTGGAGGACCTTTGCTCAGTATGGTAATGAAGCTATTAGACCTTCCAGTGCCTATGGTGTGGTGACAACATACTCTCTCCTACAGCCTAACAATCCAGTCAATAGAATGCCCATCTCCTTTTCCGTAGGAGCAGGTGGTGGTGACTTCCGACAAGGTACTGATAGTATAGGTGTGTTTGCTGGAGTCGGTGTGCAAGTTCACCCCCAGGTAGGTGTCGGTCTAGGTTGGAGTGGTATAGGTTTAAACGCTGGGGTTTCCTTTGTCCCTGTGCCTACTATTCCCTTAACAATTAATGCCCAGGGTGCTGATCTGACAGATAACAGTCCAGGTGGTACTGTATTTGTTCTGAGTGTAGGCTATGGTTTCAATTTCTTACCTAAATAAACACTTCAATACTTAAAGAATTACCATGTTAAAAATCAGAACTTTTCTTTTTGCCTTACTCGGTGTCAGTCCCCTACTTTTCCTGAGTTGGCAGTTACCAAACCAGGCTACAGTTTTACCCACAAATAACAATGAATCGGCGACTTTGAGTGGATATCCTACTCCTATTGCTCAAGCTTCACCATCATCAACCTTTGATTCACCCAGTAAAGGAACTGCTGGGTCGTTAAGCGGAGGTGGAACAACTGGCTCAAGTGCTACCGTTTTTTCAGCGCCAGCCATCAATATTAATACTGCACCACCAGTAGGTGCACCACCAGTAGGTGCATCACCAGTGGGTGCATCACCAGTAGGTGCATCACCTAGTGTCAGTGTTTTTGTTAGTCCTGCTGGTATTGTAAATATTACGGTTACACCTGCGGCAACACAAGCGGTAAATGCGGCTGCGGCTTCTATACTTAGTACTGCTGCCAGTAGTGTTGCTGCCAGTAGTGTTGCTGGCGGTGGTCAAGGAGTAGCTACTGTTGTTGCCCTTGCTGTCGGTGGTGCAGAGGCGCAGGCGGCAGTGACACAACTTACCTCGGCTCTATCTGCCGCTGGTGTCTCTCCAGCCTTAGTGACTACCCTATTACAAAATATTGCTGGTCTTTTAAGCGGTACTGAGGTTTCCATAACACCAAGTTTTCCTTCGGCTCAGTTACCACAAGCGCAACTAGTAGCTGGCACAAAGGATCTCAAAGCTAGTTTAACCATTGCTCAGACTAACACAGCACCAACTGTGAACATTAATAAACTAAACAATGCTATTAATGCCTATAACCAGATTATCCTGGAAAGCAGTCCGGTAGTTTTGCAAAAACTCGCACAGGACAAAGATTTCCTAGCAATTGGTCAAACACTAAAAACATTAAGAGCTGCTCTTAAGTAACCTCAAGCCTGATTACAGACTGACAAAAAATAACGGGGAGACTAAAGTTCTACTGCGTTATTTTTTGTAAATTTGAGAAAGTTTCACAAAAAAGTTAAGTTAAGAAAAATTAGGCTAAGGAAATGGGGAAATAAAAGTGAGTTCTGGATTTGATTACGATTTAGTTATTATCGGCGCTGGTGTAGGTGGACATGGTGCGGCCTTACACGCTATCAGTTGCGGTCAGAAAACAGCGATTATTGAAGCTGGAGATATGGGAGGAACTTGTGTCAACAGAGGTTGTATTCCTTCTAAAGCATTACTAGCAGCTTCAGGAAAAGTAAGAGAATTACGTAATGCCCATCACCTCAAGTCTTTGGGAATTCAAATTGGTAGTGTGGAGTTTGATCGGCAAGCGATCGCTGATCATGCTAACAACCTCGTCTCCAAAATTCAAGGAGACCTAACCAACAGCCTCAAACGCTTAGGAGTGGATATTATCCGGGGTCAGGGCAAAGTAGCAGGAACACAAAAAGTTACCGTCACCACAGATAAAGGTGAAAAAACCATCACCACCCAAAATATCATCCTTTCCCCCGGTTCTGTCCCCTTCGTTCCCCCTGGAATTGAAGTAGATGGCAAAACCGTCTTTACCAGTGACCAAGGCGTTAAATTAGAAACTCTACCCAAATGGATAGCAATTATTGGTAGCGGTTACATCGGGTTAGAATTTTCTGATGTTTACTCCGCTTTAGGTTGTGAAATCACCTTAATTGAAGCATTGAGCGAGTTAATGCCAGGATTTGACCGAGATATTGCTAAACTGGCAGAACGGGTTTTAATTACGCCCCGTGATATTGAAACCAAAGTCGGTATCTATGCCAAAAAAGTAATTCCTGGTTCACCAGTAGTAATTGAATTGGCTGACTTTGAAACCAAAAAAGATTTAGAAGTTTTGGAAGTTGACGCTTGTTTAGTCGCTACAGGTCGCGTTCCCGCTACTAAAAATCTCGGTCTAGAATCCGTTGGCGTGGAACTTGACCGCCGCAATTTTATTCCTGTTAATGATAATATGGCCGTATTATCAGGAGGCGAAGTAGTTCCCCATCTGTGGGCTATTGGTGATGCTACTGGCAAAATGATGTTAGCCCATACTGCATCTGCCCAAGGTATTATTGCTGTAGAAAATATCCTGGGTCGTCAGAAAAAAGTTGACTATCGCAGCATCCCTGCCGCCGCCTTTACCCATCCAGAAGTTAGCTATGTAGGCTTAACAGAACCAGCCGCCGAAGCTTTAGGACTGGAGGAAGGATTTGAAATTGCCACGAGTAAAAGTTACTTTAAAGGTAATTCCAAAGCCTTAGCAGAAAAAGATGCTGAGGGTATGGCCAAAGTAATTTACCGTAAGGATACTGGCGAAGTTTTAGGTGTACATATCTTTGGTCCCCACGCCTCAGATTTGATTCACGAAGCCGCCGCCGCCGTGGCTAACCGTCAATCTATCCAAAGTCTCGCTTACCTAGTCCACGCTCACCCAACGCTTTCAGAAGTCTTAGATGAAGCGTATAAACGAGCATTAGTTAGTTAATCGTTAGTCAGTGGTCAGTTGAATAAATGGCGAAATCTAACTGCGAGAATTTGCAAGTTTACCAATTAGCAGAAAAACTAGCTGATGATATTTGGAACATTGTTTTTCGCTGGGAAGAATTTCCTAAAGTAACGATTGGTAAGCAAATAGTACGTTCTGTTGATAGTATTGGCGCAAATATTGCAGAAGGTTCTGGTAGGTATAACTTTCAGGATAATTGCTGTTTTGTTAGAATGGCGAGAGGTTCTTTAAATGAAACTAGACATTGGTTAGGACGAGCTTACAAACGAAATCTGTTAACAAATGAAGAAGTAAATAGGCTTAAACCAATCATTGATGAACTTTCTCCTAAGTTAAACGCTTATCTTAACTCCATTGGCAATATTTCAGAAAAAACTCTGACCACTGACCACTGACCACTGACCACTGACCACTGACAACTAAACAATCATGCAAATCCGTCGTCGTTCACCTAGCCAAGTTATTAATATTTCTATACTTCAATATCACTCTGCTATAGAAGGTGCAGCACCAAATAACATCTTAGAAGAAATTGTTTGGCAAAAAGAGACAGAAGTTGAGCAAATGCGCGAAAAGCTACCTTTGCGGGAACTGCAAACACAAGCCTTATCTGCACCACCTGTTCGTGATTTTGTCGCTGCTTTACGTCAGGGGAAAACCAACCCGGCGCTAATTGCCGAAGTTAAAAAAGCTTCTCCCAGCAAAGGAGTATTTAGGGCAGATTTTGATCCAGTAGCGATCGCTCAATCTTATCAAGCCGGTGGAGCTAGTTGTCTTTCTGTTCTTACCGATGTCAAATTTTTTCAAGGCAGTTTTGAAAACCTCTCTTTAGTCCGAGGAGGAGTAGATTTACCTTTACTATGTAAAGATTTTATCATCTATCCTTACCAAATGTATTGGGCGCGAATTCATGGCGCAGATGCAGTTTTATTAATAGCTGCCATTCTCAATGATCAAGATTTACAATACTTTATTAAAATTGCTAATAACTTAAAAATGGCAGCTTTAATAGAAGTACATAATTTGGAAGAATTAGATCGGGTATTAGCTTTAGATGGAGTTTCTTTAGTTGGAATTAATAATCGCAACCTGGAAGATTTTTCCGTTGACTTGCAAACTACCTGTGAATTACTAACCGCTAGAGGTCAAGAATTACAGTCAAAAAATATTCTCATAGTTAGTGAATCAGGATTACACCACTCGGAGGATTTAAATTTAGTGAAAACAGCAGGAGCTTCTGCTGTACTGATTGGGGAATCACTGGTAAAACAACCAGATCCTCAATTGGCGATCGCTAATTTGTTTAGTTAATCACAACCTTTTCCCTTTTCCTTTTTGCCTAACGGCAATTATTTATTTCTTGTGTAACAATTAATTTGGGATTAGCTAAACTTTAACTAGTTAAAAATAGAAAATCCCCAAATTGTAATTTTAGAATAAACTACATGGAGCCAATTCCTTTACCATCTCCTATCCATTACGAACTTATACTTCAACTTTTAGAAAAGCAAACCATGACTTCGGTAGGTAACAATCAAGACCTACGGAATCAAGTGAATCAACTGATTATTACTCTGCGAAAAGCTGCTTCCCAACAAAAGCGACTAGAAGAAGCTTGTCAAGTTTCCTCCATCGTTATTGATCATCGTTGGTCTATTAACCATTTGCCGGATAAAGTTGATTGCTCCTGAGTAACGCATATTTCTCAACCCTGCCCTGAAACAGCGGGGGTTTTTCCCTATATTTAAGTAGGTTGGTGTTAAAAATTGTCCTGATGACAGGGCAAAAGGCAGGAGGTGGAAGGGAAGAGGTTTTTAAGAAACTTTACTTTTTGTTACACACTTCGATTTTTTTACACCTTTTTACTTACCATAAGATTTACTAATAGAATGTCCTAAGATTCCAATTTATGCGATCCTAGATAAAAACTATTTTATTTCGATAATACTAGCCTTAGTGCAAAAATCTATGGATTAAGAAGAAGAAAGAGAAAAACAGGGTGTATTGTTAAGTGCATGGAGTCAGAATGCGATTAGTTGAGCGACATATAATTAAACAGAACAATAAGTGGTTTAGAGAAATTGAAGGGAAAATTAAAACTGTAACTATCACCAAAAATTGCAGTGAACAATATTTCGCTGCTATTTTATTTGAAGATGGCAAGGAGAAGCCAAAATCAATTGCAGAAGGTAAAGTTCTTAAATACAAAGCAGAAAACGAAGGAAAGATTTATCAAGAAGTTGATAGATTCTTTCCTTCGTCAAAAACTTGTCATGTATGCCTTAATCAAGTGGGTAGTTTGCCGCTAGATATAAGATTTTGGACTTGTGAAAAGTGCCAGACTAAACATGACAGAGATATCAATGCAGCGATAAACCTCAGAGATGAGGGACTACGAATACTTCGGCTGCGCCTTGTACTGAGCGCAGTCGAAGGTTTGACCTCTGGAACGGGGGATAAAGCCTGTCACCCAGAAGTAAGTCGCAGTAATAGAGGACGAAAGAAGTCTACTACTGTGCTTTCTGCTGGACAGGAAGCCGACACTGTACCGTCAGGTCAGTGTGGGTAGTTCACACTCCGCAGTAGTGAATTTGTATTGTATCGTAGAGAAGTTTTCAACTAGGACAAACACCATGGATAATAAATTGATGCTGATGATTCCTGGCCCAACCCCAGTACCAGAAGCGGCTTTACTAGCATTAGCTAAACACCCCATTGGCCACCGTAGTGGGGAATTTAGTAGCATGATGGGAGAGGTGACAGAAAACCTCAAATGGTTACACCAGACCACAAGTGATGTATTGATGTTAAATGTTAGTGGTACTGGTGCGGTAGAAGCAGGAATCATTAACTTTCTGTCTCCAGGCGATCGCATTTTAGTCGGTTCTAATGGTAAATTCGGTGAACGTTGGGTAGAAGTTGGTCAAGCCTTTGGTTTAAATGTAGAAGCTGTTACTTCAGAATGGGGACAACCCTTAGACCCAGCCCAATTTGCAGCCAAACTCCAAGCTGATACGAACAAAGAAATCAAAGCTGTCATCATCACCCACAGCGAAACATCAACAGGTGTCATTAATGACCTAGAAGCTATCAACCGCCACGTTAAAGAACATGGAGAGGCTTTAATCATAGTTGATGCTGTCACCAGTTTAGGTGCTTATAACGTCCCTGTAGACGCTTGGGGTTTAGATGTAGTTGCTTCCGGTTCTCAAAAAGGCTACATGATTCCTCCCGGTTTAGGATTTGTTTCCGTTAGTCCTAAAGCCTGGGAAGCCTACAAAACCGCCAAATTGCCTAAGTATTATTTAGATTTAGGTAAATATCGCAAAGCCACCGCTAAAAATACCACTCCCTTTACTCCTCCAGTTAACTTAATGGTGGCACTACACACCACCCTGGGCATGATGAAGAAGGAAGGGTTGGAATCAATCTTTACCCGTCATCAACGCCAGAAAAATGCTACCCGTGCAGCAATGAAAGCATTGAATTTATCATTGTTTGCGGGTGATGAATGTGCCAGTCCTGCCATTACTGCTGTAGCCACTCCTGGCATAGAAACAGATAAAATTCGCTCTTTGATGAAAAAACAGTTTGATATTGCTTTAGCTGGCGGACAAGACCATCTGAGTAATAAAATTTTCCGTATTGGTCACTTGGGTTTTGTGAGCGATAGAGATATTCTTAGCTGTATTGCTTCCCTAGAAGTTGTCCTACCCCAAGTTGGCCATGATAACTTTACCCCCGGTACTGGTATAGCAGCAGCAGCAAAAGTTTTTGGACAATAGTTATTAAGCAGGTAATGGGTAATGGGTAAATTCTTCTCCCCTGCTCCCTACCTCTTCCCTATGCCGTTTCCAGCCAATCATAAATTTTTTCTAACTGTTCTAAAGTAATTAGCCCATACTGCCAAAGAGTCATTGTTAAAGAACCAGGATCTTGATCACGATGACGCAATGCTACAGCTAGAGAATCAGTAGAAATTGCCAAATCTTCCTGAAGAAAATTAATTAGCCGTGAATATCTTGATGGTGTCATTTGTATCTCACCCCCTTGAGTAGAATTGATGATCATAGATTTTTTTATTTATTGTGTGAGTATTGTATGATCGGTATTTTGTTGATCATCCGATTGTGAATTGTGGTGAATTGATTCCCCAGATAAATTCAGATTGGGAAAATTCAATACCTGAAAGGTTTATGGGGTTTTGGTTTTGACATTTTATGCAGCAATTTTATTTTTTAATACATAAAAAAGTGCTAAACCTTGATGAAATAAGAGTTACAAAAGATGGATTCGATTATTGTTTTCCGAGAGTGACAGAACAGAGATAGGTATAATTAAACAATTATCAGTCACTTTACCCTAAGTAGAGAAAAAGTTGCAGGTTGTGTGAGAAAAATTGCCTTTTCTCAATCAACCTCATATTAAGTCTGAACTAGATTAAACTACTGATAATATTGGTGACAAGCCGTAATAGAGTGTGTGATATGTGCTACTTGCAGAAATTTTGTTGAAGTAGCAAAGATGTCATAGCTTATAGTCCTCTATTGGCGACCATTGACACTTGCATCAAAAGAGAGATTTTTACCACTCTGTTTTCAAGTCGTGATTTTAACTGGAAAAAACTAAAATTCGATGTTATTGGAGCTACTGGTAAATATTAACCTCTTGATCGTTATTTATGCTAGGTTAGGTAATAATTTTTTTGACAAAATAATTCTTTATCAGAATCAGATAAAAACTCAGAATAAATACTTCTGCTATATCTAAACTAAAGGCTGGTAAGAAGATCCTGATCCTGTTTATTGAGAAGTTTTCAGATTTAAAGAATCAATTTTGACTTTATCTCCTTTCTTTAAACCTAGTTCTGCTGCTCGTCCTGATCTAAGTTCGATTACTTGATCTATAGCTACATCTGGTCCATAAGTAGGACAGGGTTTTCTATCACAAGGAGGAGCAGCAGCTTGGATATACTGAACTACACCTTTATTAAGAAATACCATGTCCAAGGATACAGGTACATTTTTCATCCAAAATTTTACGGGTTGTGGATCGGGAAAAACAAACAGCATTCCTCGATTATCTGGTAAAGCCGGTCTGTACATCAAACCCATCATTTGCTGTTCTGGTGTTTTTGCTACTTCTAATTGAATTTTAATATTTTTCCCAAAAGTAGCTTCAGCAGAAATTGGGAGATTTTGACCTAGATGGGCTGGTTTTTGTACTAGTAAATCTGGTCTCAGTGAAGGAGATTTAGCGGTGGTGGGTGGTGAACAACCTATCAGTAAGATACTAAGTAATATTGAACATAAACTGAGCCAAGAAATCATAAGTCATACCGAGAATGAGGAATAGGGTATAGGGTATAGGGAAAAAACAGTAATTTTACCCATCACCATTTGTCAAATCACCAATTAACTTATTGACTGGGATTTAGATTTTGATTATTTTACTTAATTTATGCAAAATTGCCCACATATTTAGACTGTATTTGTAATTATTTCTCGTCTTATGGATTTCACGAGTCTCTGAGGACGTATCCTACACCACGCACCGTTTGAATTAGACGTTTTTGACCTTCCTCTTCAATTTTTAGCCGCAGGTAACGAATATACACTTCAATCACATTAGACTCACCCATAAAGTCGTAACCCCAAACATTTTCTAAAATTTGTTCGCGGGTTAAGACTTCGCGGGGATGTTCCATGAGAAATTTTAATAGTTCAAATTCCTTCATGGTTAAGTCAATGGCCTTATTATTGTAGATAGCGCGACGTGTTCCTATATCCAAAACCAAGTCTCCAAAGCGTAATTGCTCTGTGGTATCAACATCAGGTTTGAGATAGAGACGAATCAGCTTTAAAAAATCTTCCGAACGATAGGGTTTAAGAATGTAATCATTAGCACCTGCATCTAAACAAGCTATGCGATCATCTACTGTATCTCTGGCCATTAATACCAATACAGGAGAATGATTACCAAGATTGCGGAGATTTTTACATACAGATAGTCCTGATTCTCCCACTAGCATTCGGTCTATAACAATTAAAGCGGGTTGACTGGTGCGACAATGTTGTAATCCATGAACTGCATCATGGGTGATAATGGCATCATAGCCAGCTTCTTGTAAATCAAAAGCTAATTGATTAGCTAAAGTTTCATCTGGCTCAATCACCAAAACAAAAACAGAAGGATTCTGAGTAGCTATCATATGGGGTTATGGGATTGGGGATTAGTAATTGGAAAAACCCTATCCTATGAGTTATAACCTGTTACCATGTTACTGGTATTCCACACAATAGTAACTCAAGTTACTAATTTTCCGATTATCCTTCCTGTATACAAAGTGCTGCAACTAGGTGGGCATTTACCACCAAACAAAACACTAACTGACAACTAACAATTAAGGTAATTCTACAGAATTAGGTTTAGCAATATGGGGCAAACCCCAACCTAGTTTTTCCCTCAGAACACGGAAAAATTCCGGTGACTGGAGACGAATAAACCGAGCGCTATAGGGCGATCGCTCTAAACATATTCTATCTTCTGTCAAAATATAACATCCACCATTGCCATCTACCACCATCACCAATCGGGGAATGTTTACAGGATAGATATTAACTGGTTCGTTATCAGGAAACACCAAAGCCCTAGAAGCTAGGGAATGGGGACAAATGGGTACTAACTGCAATACAGGTACACCAGGGGTAATAACTGGACCCCCCGCGCTTAATGAATAAGCTGTAGAACCTGTTGGGGTGGAAACAATAATCCCATCGGCCGCAATATCCACTGGGGAATGTTTGCCCACGACAATTTCAAAATGGCACATACAAGTTAAAGGTTCTCGATGTAACACCATTTCATTTAAGCAAAGGGCTTCCCAGATGACTTCATCTCTCCGTAGCACTTTGACGGTGAGCATAGCTCTATCTTCAATTTCATATTCGCCCGCCATCGCCTGTTCTATGGCTTCGGGCAATAGGTTGAGATAGGTTTCTGTCAAAAATCCCATGTGGCCAGTATTAACTGTGAGCATGGGAATACCGCAGGGAGCAACTAGGCGAGATGCTGCTAATACCGTTCCATCTCCCCCCAACACCACTGCAAACTTCATCTCCGAGTCAAAGCCAGGGGGCGTAAGACCTTCAATGGGTGTATGGACGACAGGACTATCTGGTTGAGAATAGCCCAGAATACCACTGATACTCGCAGTGACATAGACATCCCAACCAGCAGAGGTGAGCTTGTCTTTTAATTCAATAGCGACGCTACTCGCTATTGGTTTAACGTCGTTGTAGATAATGCCTGCTTTCGGCACACTCAAATATCCAATTTTAACGGCTGCTTGTTATGTATCCTAATAGTTACACATTTTTGACAAATGTCATGAGATTTTGGACTTACGATTTTGGATTTGGGATTGAGGATTTTTCCGTCCTCAAGGATTCCGAAGCCATATCAAATTGTTTTAGTCTAAAACCTAAAATTCCGAGTCACCATGAGTCTCATATTTATTTAGACCTCTCCGGAAATTAAATGTGCATTTTCCAGAAGCCTTGTAGAGACGTTCCATGGGTAGGTATTTTCGTCTCTACAATCTTTTTCACCAAGTGTCTATTGACTGTTGGCTTTGGAAGATTGTTTAAAGGGGGTTCTTTTATTTTTCAGCTTTTTGCTTTTAGCTTTCTCATAATCTAGCTCTTTGAGCTTCTTCATAATTCGGCTAAAATATTCTTGTAGATAAGCTTCCAGTGTGGTTGTTTCCTGTTTATCTAAGCCAAAAATAGTATATACTTCGTCCATTGCTTCTGCATTTAGAGCCTTACCACTGGCTAAAACTTCTGTAAAAGCCAATCTATCAGCTACATTCCATCCCCACTGAAAGAAGCGTAAGCAACTTTGTACAGTTCGTAGTAACCCAATGGGCATTCGTGTTACTTTTGCGTCTCTATCAGATAAGCGTTCACAAAGATTAATAATTTCCTCGGCACTCCAAGCCCGTGTTCCCACCACGGGAAAGGCTTGCTTTTCAGTTTCTGGTACACTCAAAGCCCGAATGGCAAATTTAGCAATATCTTGAGTGTCCATGTATGCAATAGGGGAGGATGTCCCTGTTACCCACACAGGTTGTTTTTCTAAAATAGGTATACCATATTGACCAATTAAGCCTTGCATAAAACCAGCTAAACGTAAAATCGTATAGTTTAAACCAGATTCTGCTAAAAATACTTCTGTACAACGTTTAATTTCCATTAGCGGCACATTAGGGTATTTATCGGCATCTAAAATGGAAAAGAAAATAAATCTTTCTACACCAGCAGCTTTAGCGGCTTGAATGAGTGATACTTTGCCATCCCAGTCTACTTCTTTAATTGTCAAGGAATCGGTGGCGCGGGATGTAGCAGCATCAATAACTGCCGTGACATCGGCCAATGCTGCGGGAAGAGTTTCCGGTTTACACAAGTCTCCTCTGACCAGTTCAGCACCCCACTCTTTCAGAAAGGCGGCTTTTTTAGGACTACGAACTAGACAACGAACTTTATAGCCTTCATCAATTGCGCGACGAGCCACTTGTCTTCCCAAGGTGCCGGTTGCACCAACTATTAATAATGTCATGGGGCTGGTTATATATTTTAATGTTTATGAAAAGAATCTTAACAGAATTATGTAAATAAAACTTTACATCTTTTTAATCAAAGATATAGAAGTCAGTTGTCAGTATAAAAAATTTTCTCCCCTGCTCCCCTACTCCCCTGCTCCCCTGTCCCTCTGCCTCTACTCTTCCGCGCCTTGAATTTTCAGTAACAAAGCACCAAGCGCCCAACCTACGAAGATTAGACCGAAAGATAGCATAGCTGCATTTAAGATTTCGCCGCCCATTTGCTGTAATTCTCCTTATTCTTTGTAAACTAGGTCTATGAGAACTCTTGAATTAGACCTTTATAAATAATTCTAAACCAATTTAGGGACGATAATTGAGGATGGGCGCGGAAATCCCATCCCCCTAACCAATGACAACTAAACAACTGACAAATGACTAATCAAAATAAACGTCCACGTTTGGCTCTGACGCTGGGAGATCCTGCTGGTATTAGTCCTGAAGTAATTTTAAAGGCTTTGGCAGATCCAGAAGTGACTCAAAATTGTAATGTGGTGGTAGTAGGCAGTAAAAATTTACTCGTCGAAACTTATGAAAATATCAGGAAAATTATTAATAATCCCCTCGCTTTGGCTAATCCTGCTGATTTGTCTATGATTGATGTTCCTACTGCCGATGACATTATTATAGGTGTAGGGAATGGGGCTAGTGGTGTAGCCAGTTTTGCTTATATGGAATCTGCTATATCTCAAACTTTAGCAGGTGAGTTTGATGGAATTGTTACCGGACCTATTGCTAAATCTGCCTGGAAAGCCGCCGGTTATAATTATCCGGGACAAACGGAACTGTTAGCCGAAAAGGCTGGTATAGAAAGGTTTGGGATGTTATTTGTGGGGCGATCGCCTTTTACTGGTTGGACACTGCGGGCTTTACTTGCCACCACACATATTCCTTTATGTCAAGTATCTGCTACATTAACACCACAATTATTAACAAAAAAATTAGATTTATTAGCAGAATGTTTACAGAGAGATTTTGGGATTAAAAATGGGAGAGTTGCGATCGCCGGGTTAAATCCCCACAGTGGGGAAATGGGACAATTAGGCACAGAAGAAATAGATTGGTTAATTCCTTGGTTGGAGTCAGAACGGCAAAAACGACCCCATTTACAACTAGAAGGCCCCATTCCCCCGGATACAATGTGGGTTAAACCGGGTCAAGCTTGGTATGGTAATTCTGTGGTCAAAAATCCTGCTGATGCTTACTTGGCACTTTATCACGACCAAGGTTTAATTCCGGTGAAGTTGATGGCTTTTGATCGGGCTGTAAATACTACTATTGGTTTACCATTTGTACGGACTTCACCAGATCATGGAACAGCTTTTGATATTGCGGGTAAGGGTATTGCTGACGCGACGAGTATGAAAGCAGCGATACAGTTAGCGGTGGAGTTGGTGAAGCAAAAGCATAGAGCGTAACCTTGGAATATATTAGACTTACCCTACTGACAAGGAAAAGCTAAATGATACTAGACAATGAAACTCGAGATCGGAAAGTTCATGAGTGGATTAAAAAATATACAGAAGAAGGTACTGTAGATATTGTTACAGGTTATTTTACCGTTGGGGCTTTAGCTTATCTTTCTCAGCACATTAATCATAAAATTGCTAAATTTCGACTAGTGCTTGGGGATATTGTTAACTTATAGGACTTACGCACTGTACAAATTCACCATGATGTGCATGAACGAAAATCCGTCGTTTCAGGCTTTTGGCGATTAACTTCCGATCAATAGTGATCGCCCAAAAATAATTAAAAAATCACGTTAAAATGCCCGAAACCCATACCTCATATTTGGTTGATCCTGTCAATGCGTAAGTCCTAACTTAGATAAAATTGAAAATCGTCCGTTAGATTTACTAAACGAGAATATTACCATTGAAGCGGCTCTAAATCTTAGTCTTTTGGCACAGCAAGCTGTGATGTTTTTAAAAGAGGTAATAAGGCTTCTATAGATAGAATCAAGCAAAATGTTACAGTTGATGGTAAATATCAGCTAAGTAATTTCGATTTAATCAGTTGGGTTTTAGTTACAGTATAAGGTGAGAATCACGGATTTTACGGATTACACAGATTGTACGGATTAACTAACTATGGAACTAACAAGATTTAATGAAATGCATTTTTTACCCGCTTTAAAGGATTTTTTTGGTGGGCTAAACGTACCTATTAATTATATAGATGATAAGCCAACTTCGGCAAAGGAAATATTACAGAATACCTATAAAGATAATGATTCTTTTAGGTTAATTAATGATGTTTATTTTGTTGGGTTAGTTGATGATGCGGCTTTTAGTAAAAAGCAAGGTTTAGAGATTGATCAAATTAAATCTGATTATGATGGAATTTTGATTTTTGGGGTAACTTTAAATAATCGTGATCATGGACAATTACCAACGCGATCGCAGTTAGCAGAAATATCACGGGCTTTTAATCGGGAGTTTTGTTATACTCCTGTAGTGATTATTTTTAAGTATGGCGATTATCTAGCATTTGCCAATACTGAAAGATTAAAATATAAGGATAATCGTGAAGGTGAGAAAGCGGGAAAAGTAACTCTATTACGAGATATTGATATTACACAACCACATTCAGGACATCAACGTATTTTAGCAGAGTTGGCAATTCCCAAACAAGGTAAGGATCGGGTAGATTCTTTTGCTAAGTTATATGCTTATTGGCAAAAGGTACTTGATGTTAGTTTGCTGAATAAGAATTTTTACAGAGAACTTTCTAACTGGTATTTTTGGGCAGTGGGGCGTGTCACATTTCCGTCAGAGCCTACATTAATTGAAGCTCAGAATAAAAAAGTTAGTCTTGAAGATTTGCAAAAAGAACACCAGTCTAAAAATGTGATCCGTTTGCTGACACGATTGCTTTTTGTTTGGTTTATTAAAGAAAAAGGGTTAATTCCTCCAGAGCTTTTTGAACTTGATGATTTACAAACCAACATACTTAAAAATATATCTCCCTATCATGATTTAGGGTTATTTAAGCAGGTAAATCAAGATAGTATCTATTACAAAGCGATTTTACAAAATCTGTTTTTTGCGACGCTAAACTGTCCAATTAAACCAATGGAAAGCCATGATAATCGTGTGAGAGGCTTTCGGAAGAATCAGTATTATGGACAGAATAGAGATGCTAATTTTTTGATGCGCTATGAAAAACATTTCCAAAATTCAGATCAGTTTGTGGAAATGATGAATAGTGTTGTTCCTTTCTTAAATGGCGGTTTATTTGAATGTTTGGATGATAAAACAAATAATATTTTTATTGACGGATTTTCGGATAATTTACCTAAAAATGAGCAGTTAATTGTCCCTGATTATTTGTTTTTTGGTGTTGAGGAGAAAGTTGATTTAAGTGCAGATTATGGCGTAACTAATAAAGCAACTAAAGAGGTGGCAGTAAAGGGTTTAATTAATATTCTCAAGGCTTACAAATTTACAATTACAGAAAATACACTGATTGAAGAAGATGTTGCACTCGATCCTGAGTTGTTGGGTAAGGTATTTGAGAATCTTTTGGCTAGTTATAACCCTGAGACAAAAACGACTGCTAGAAAGCAAACAGGCTCTTTTTATACGCCCCGTAAAATTGTTAATTACATGGTGGATGAAAGTCTCATTGCTTATCTAAAAAATAAGTTATTTAATCAAGAGTCTGGATATAAAGAGGAAGATTTAGATCGGCAATTGCATCAACTTGTTTCTTTTGATGCTGTTAATCCATTTGAAGGAAATGCTGAGGTTCAGAAACGGATTATTAACGCTTTGGATAAATGTACTATTCTTGATCCTGCTTGTGGTTCGGGTGCTTTCCCGATGGGAATTTTACAAAAGATGGTACATATTTTATTTAAGGTTGACCCGAAAAATACGGAATGGAAACACCGTCAAATTGCCAGAGTTGAAGCAGCTATTAGTCAGTTAGAGGAGTTAGAAGAAGCTCAATATCGGGAGCAAGGTATTCAAGATTTGCAAGCCCAAATTCAGGATATTGAGGAGGCTTTTGCTAATAATGAGTTAGATTATGGGCGTAAGTTATATCTGATTGAAAATTGTATTTATGGGGTAGATATCCAGTCGATTGCTACCCAAATTTCTAAGCTGCGGTTCTTTATTTCGTTGGTGGTTGATCAAAAAGTTGATCCGAGTAAGGATAATTTTGGGATTCGTCCTTTGCCTAACCTCGAAACTAAGTTTGTGGCGGCTAATACTTTGATTGGCATTGAAAAACCTGCTCAAACAAATTTGTTTGATACGCCAGAAATCAAGAAATTAGAAGCAGATTTGAAGAAGATAAGGCATCGTTTATTTAGTTCTAAATCTCCTGGTCATAAGCGCAAATTGAGAGATCAGGATAAGGCTTTGAGAGAAAAAATTGCTGCGGTTTTACAAAAAAATGGATGGGAAACTGATACTGCAAATAAATTAGCAAATTGGGACCCATACAACCAAAATATTTCTTCTCCTTTCTTTGATTCAGAGTGGATGTTTGATATTTCAGATGGCTTTGATGTTGTGATTGGAAATCCGCCTTATGTGCGTATTCAAGACATTCAAAATAGCTATCCAGACCTAGCTGCTTATCTCAAAAATCACTATATTGCAGCATCAGGAAGTTTTGATTTATATTGCTGCTTCATTGAAAAAGCAATTTCGCTAAAAAAAACAAAGGGTAGCATTGCTTATATTGTCCCTCATAAATTTTTTCAAGGAGCTTTTGGTAAACAACTTAGAGGATTAATTGCTAAAGAAAAAATGTTGAATCAGATTGTGGATTTTGGATCTAGCCAAGTTTTTGATTCAGCGACAACTTATACCTGTCTGTTATTTTTAAGTAGTGGTAATGAAAGCTTTAAATTCAGTGAAATTCAGCCATTAGCTCAACAGTTAGACCTATCAAATATTTTAGACTTAGTAGGAAAAGAACATGATATAGAGACTGATCTAGTAAAAATTGGAACTATTTCTAATAAAAAAGTTAGCGAAAAAGAATGGAATTTTGCTATTGGAGGGAAATCTGAAATACTTACTAAGCTAAGATCACAGCCCCGCACTTTAGCCGATGTATGTAGTAAGATTTTTCAGGGAATAGCAACAAGTGCTGATAAGATTTACTTCTTAGAACATATCTCTGAGAAAAATGGAATAATTACGGCTTATTCAAAGTCTTTGAATCAAGAAGTAAAAATTGAGAGAGATTTTGTAAAGCCATTGTTAAAGGGTGCAGATGTCCACCGTTATCAAACATTAAACCATAAAACCTGGTGTGTTTTTCCATATAAACTTCAAGAAAATAAAGCAACTCTCTATACTCAATCTGAAATTCAAAATCTCTTTCCGATGGCCTGGCAGTATTTATTGAATAATAAATTTGAATTAGAAAATCGAGAAAGTGGAAGGTTTAAAAATGAATGGTGGTGCTTTACTCGCCCTCAGAATATGACGGAGTTTGAAAGAGAAAAAATTATTACTCCTGACATTGCTTCGGGTTGTCAAATGACACTAGATTATTATGGTTTTTACCATACAACAACTGTTTATAGTTTTATTTTTAAACAAGATACCGAGGAATCATTAAAATACTATCTTGCTTTATTAAATTCTCAAGTTTTATGGTATTTCTTAACGGCAACAGGTTCAGTTTTAAGAGGTGATTACTTTAGATTTAAGACAAATTACTTGATGCCATTCCCCATCCCCACAGCCACCGCAGCAGAACAAAAAGCGATAGAAGAATTAGTACAGAAATGTCTCAATGCCAAAGGTCAAAACTGCCAACAATGGGAGCAAGAAATAGATGAAAGAGTAGCGCGACTGTATGGATTAAGTGACCAAGAGATGCAGATAATAAAAGGGTTGAACGCGGATTAAACGGATTACACAGATTGAGCGGATTAGGGTATCTGTTATAGTAATAGACAATTAAAATCCGTGAAATCCTTTAATCCATATAATCCGTGATTCTGACCACAATTAAATTTTCCAGTGTTTACACCTTGCTGCTCTCTGGTGGGTCAAACTTATACCCATAACCGCGTACAGTTTTAATAAACTCCGGCATACTTGAATCAGTTTCCATTTTCTTACGGAGTTGACCAATATGCACATCCACAACTCGACCATCTCCCACATAATCACAACCCCAAATCTTTTGGATCAGTTGGGTGCGACTCCATGCTTGTCCAGGATGGGTAGCGAGAAAATGCAAAATATTAAACTCCAAAGCAGTTAAAGCTAAAGGTTTATTGTTAAGTGTTACTTCTCTTGCGTCTGAGTTAATGGCTAATTGGTTAAAAGTTAAGCGTTGTGATCGACTAGGCTGGATATAGCGAACCCGTCTTAACAAGGCTTCTACTCTAACTTCTACCTCAGCCAGACTAAATGGTTTAGTTAAAAAATCATCTGCACCGGCGGCCAGGACTTTAATTTTATCAGCTTCATCATTACGACTCGTCAGAATCATGACTAAAACACCGGTGCGATTTTGCATTTCTTGACAAAGTTTATAGCCATTTGCATCTGGTAAGTTCCAGTCTAGAATCACTAAATCAGGATTTAATTGCTCAAACAATGTTATAGCAGTTTTACCATCCGCAGCCGATTCTATTTGATATTTCCGACTCAAGAAACGTTGAATGAGGTTACGGACAGTATAATCGTCATCTACAATCAGAATCTTGGAATTGGTTGGGGAAAGCGTATCCATAGGGCAATCTATTATTGTTTTGGCAATTGGTTGTGATGATAGATGCTTACTTTTATTATTGAAAGTTAGTTTACTCTCAACCCCTGATTTTACTTGCATCAACAAGATTAAAAGTATTTTGTTGCTTGATAGAGTACGATAATCTCTGGTAAATGCCACCCTACTCTAGAGTTATTTTTAGGACTTACGCAAAATATGTTTGAAAGCCCGATTTTTTTTGTAGGGGTAATTCATGAATTACCCCTACTCTCGTCCTCACCTATCAAGTAACTACTCTGCTATAGCTAAATTTTCCATGAAGTTCGTGCAAACTTTAGACATCTTACTCTTAAAAAAAAGTATAAGTAATGTACAATTTTGGTATTTTTTAAAAAAATTTTTGTATAAATTAGAGACGTAAATAGATACAAAAAAGAAGATAGATATTCATATCTTCAGCAGTATAAGATACCCGAATCAAATAAAAAAATCGGGTATCTTATATGCTAGATAAAATTGAGAATTACTACAGGGAAATTAATACTGTGGCACAGAAGCATCTACTTCTTGACTCCAAGCACTAATTCCACCTTTGACGTTAGTTCCCACAATACCTGCTTCCTTAAGAATAGCCAGAGCCTTGGCAGAACGTCCACCCATTTTACAATGGGCAATTAAACGGTGTCCGTTAACCAATTCTTTTACCTTAGCGACACCATCACCATTTTCAATATCTGGTAAAGGTACTAATACCGAACCGGGAATTTTGGCAATTTCGTACTCGTGGGGGTTGCGTACATCTAGCAGTACAAAGTCTTTTGCACCACTATCTAGTAATGCTTTTAATTCCTTGACGGTCATTTCTTGAATTTCCATCTGCTGTTTTGCTTCTTCTGCTTGCGCTTGGGGAATACCACAAAATTCTTCGTAGTCAATGAGTTTTTCAATCACTGGACGGATGGGGTTAGGACGCAGTTTCAACTCCCGGAATTTCATATCTAAAGCATTGTAAAGCATCAAGCGTCCACTGAGGGTATTACCTTGGCCAATAATGATTTTGACCGTTTCTGTGGCTTGGATAACACCAATTATTCCCGGTAAAATTCCTAGTACACCACCTTCCGCACAGGAAGGAACCATTCCTGGTGGTGGTGGTTCGGGATATAGGTCACGATAGTTAGGGCCACCTTCGTAGTTAAAGACGGTTGCTTGTCCTTCAAAACGGAAGATTGAACCGTAAACGTTAGGTTTGTCTAGCAATACACAAGCATCGTTGACTAGATAGCGTGTGGGGAAGTTATCAGTTCCATCCACAACAACATCGTAGGGACGAATGATATCTAAGGCGTTTTCTGAACTTAACCGAGTTTCGTATAAGTCAACCTGACAATGGGGGTTAATTTCATGAATACGGTTTTTCGCTGATTCAATTTTGGGTTTACCTACCCAGGATGTACCATGAATGACTTGACGTTGTAAGTTAGAAAAATCAACAACATCAAAATCAACAATACCGATGCGGCCTATACCGGCTGCTGCAAGATATAAAAGTAGTGGTGAACCTAGTCCACCTGTACCAATACATAACACACTGGCGGCTTTAAGGCGTTTTTGTCCTTCTAGCCCCACTTCTGGCAAAATTAAGTGGCGAGAGTAGCGTTCGTAGTCGTCTTTTGTCAACTGGATTTCATCCAGATTAGGATTTAGCATAATAGGAAGATGCAGAATCTCAGAGTATTAATGTTAACTCAAAGTTGATAACTTTATGTGTGCAATTTTTTCAGGCTGAAACTGCTGCTTGTCATCAAGAGTCCAGCTTTGCAGTTCTCCAGCTTGACCTTTGTGTACAGATAATATCACATAAGAGTATTCTGTCCAAGCGTATATTCTATCCCATTCTGAAGGAATAGCTGGATAGTTAGGATGGGAATGATAGATACCAATAATATTTAAATTGCGGTTTCTGGCTTCTTTTTGGGTTTGTAACATGACTTGGGGAGCGATCGCATATCTTCTGCTGGTACTATATTCTTCTGGGTTTTCTGTAAAATTACCTTTTTGTGTATTCCAGACGTTTTCTGTGGGGATGATTTCTACTACAGTTTTATATTCATTATTTTTATACCCTAAAATTAGCCCACAGCATTCATCTGGGTAGGTTATTTGAGCATGGTTTTTGATAATTTCTATATGATTGGTTTTGAGTTGAATATTCATAGTACCTTGCAAACGCAGATAAACGCAGATCAAGAAAAAAGAGGGATAAATATCAAGTTAAGAATCTAACTTTACCAGTATTAATATCATAGTAAGCACGGACAATTTTTAATCTGTCATCACGGATTAATCCATCTATAATTTGTGAATTATTTTGCAATTTTCTAGCTTGGTATTCAATTTCCATATTATCTATAGATATTCGTTGCATACAATAACAACAAATATAGCCTTGTTCAGTCAACAATGTCCTTTCAAAACTTGAGGAGAATGAGTAGTAACAATAAATTGACACTTGGGAAATGTTTTTCTAAAGCTAGAAATAACAATTCTTTGCCATTGAGGATGCAAATGTAAATCTATTTCATCAATTAATATGATTCCTGTTCCTTTTCCTAGCAATATCATCTGCTGATATATCAAATTCTAATTTCTTTTTTTTACTTGTCTTTTGTAAAAGAGATACAAATTCTGATAAAAATACAGCAATACTATCTAAAATAGATGATTTACCTGAACCATTCACTCCAATAAAAACAGCTAAATCTGGAGGAAGTTTCAATTTCAGTTCTCGAAAACCTCGAAAGTTTTGTAAATGTAGTTCTTCAATACGCATATTCATAAATTGAATATAATTGTAAATTCAAAGCATCAACAAGATGATATTTTCATCTTATCAAAAATTCCCGGTTTTACAACATGAAGAATTATTGTAATTTTCCTAACTTGAAATTATTTAATAATTACCTAATCTCCATTTTCTGTTATCACCCTTTCTAAAGGTTTATCCCAACTATCAATAGGTAATTGAGAGACATAAGCAAAATCAAAAACTACTCCTATAGTTGGTTTCTTATCCCAACCTGGAGAACTTAATAAACGGTCATAATATCCCCCACCATAACCTAAGCGGTATCCTTGGACATCACAACCTACGCAGGGAACAATAATTAAATCTACTTCTTCAATCTCTATTATGGGTGCTTCGTGGTGAGGTTCTGTAATACCATAAGCACCGATATTAATTATGTCATCGGGTTGCCAAGAATGCCAAACTAGAGATTTATCAACACAACGGGGAAAACCCCAACGTTTATTAGTGTTGGTATACAATGAACTCAGATCAGGTTCTTGACGAAAACTGAAAAAAGCAAGAATTGTATTTGCTTGATTAAACATAACTGAGTTTTGGATGTTGGTGGTGAGGCGATCGCTCTTTTCTCTCCATTCTAATAATGTCATTGACTGACGTTTTTGGAGTAAAGTCCGCCGCAGTTCTTTTTTATTTAGCTGAGACAATTTTAGATTTTAGATTTTAGATTTACAAGTAGGGGTAAAGCAAATAAACTTTTGCTAAACCCTAACTTATTTCTAGCAACTGACGTAAGAATTAAGATCAGGTGATAAGATCCCCGACTTCTTTTATTTATTGTGGGTATAAATTTTAAATTTATCACAATAAGTCGGGGATCTGGGTGTCAACAATTGCTATAGCTGAATACTTACCAACTGACAAATTTATGCAGCGTTTTTACGCCACCACTCAATAGTATTTTTCAACCCTTCTCTAAATTCTACCTGAGCAGTGAAGCCAAAAGCCTGTTTTGCCCTTTCTGTATCTAAACAACGTCGAGGTTGGCCATTAGGTTTGTCGGTTTCCCAGACAATTTCCCCCTCATATTCCATCAATTCGCAAATTAGGGTAATTAAATCTTTGATGGAGATTTCGTAACCAGTTCCTAAATTGACGGGTTCAGCATCATTATAAAACTGAGTTCCCATCACTATCCCCCGTGCAGCATCGGTTGAATACAAAAATTCACGGGTAGGAGAACCATCACCCCATACAGGAAGCTGCTTTTCTCCCTTTGCTTGGGCTTCTTGCACTTTACGAATTAAAGCAGGAATAACATGAGAACTTATCGGATCAAAATTATCTTCAGGTCCATATAAATTCACTGGCAATAGATAAATACCATTAAAGCCATACTGCTGACGATAGGATTGCAATTGCACTAACAAGGCTTTTTTTGCCACTCCATAGGGGGCGTTAGTTTCTTCTGGATAACCACTCCAAAGGTCATCTTCTTTAAAGGGGACGGGGGTAAACTTAGGATAGGCGCAAATAGTTCCTATACAGACAAACTTTTCTATCCCCTGTTGATAAGCTGCATGGATTAACTGAGTCCCCATGATCAAGTTATCGTAAAATAACTCGCCGGGTTTTTCTCGATTTAAACCAATACCACCCACATGGGCAGCTAGGTGAATGATAATATCCTGTTGGTCTGCCGCCCGTTGGCAATTTTCCCAAACCCGCAGATCACAATTGTGCGATCGCGTCACCGTAATTTTCCCACGATCAGCGCCATTTTGACAGAGTTGATCTATCACCTGACGACCGAGAAAACCCGCTCCACCAGTTACAAGAATCCGTTTATTTACTAAATCTAAAGCTGTCATGATTTCTATTCTTGATCTGAATTAAAAGTGTAAAGATCCCAATTCTTGACGAGTAGTAGCAATATCCTGAGGTAGTTTTGAACCATTACCATTAGTAGCAATACAACCCAAAGCTTGTAAATCAGCTTCTACCATGAGTGCAACCAGTTCTTTAAATGTTACAGATGGTTTCCAACCTAATTTTTGCTGTGTCTTAGTTGGATCACCTATTAACAAATCTACTTCCGCAGGACGCAGATAACGTTCATCAAACTCTACGTAATTTTGCCAATCAAGATTGACATAACCAAATGCTAATTCTAGGAACTCTTTGACTGAATGGGTTTCACCAGTGGCCACCACATAATCATCAGGTTGCTCTTGCTGCAACATCAACCACATGGCTCTTACGTAATCTTTCGCGTAACCCCAATCTCTCTTGGAGTCCAAATTACCCATGTAGATATTTTTTTGTTTACCGGCGACAATACGGGCTACGGCTCTAGTTATTTTACGGGTAACAAATGTTTCACCCCGTCTTGGAGATTCATGATTAAACAAAATACCATTACAAGCAAACAAATTGTAAGATTCACGGTAATTCACCGTTTGCCAGTGGGCGTATACCTTAGCACAAGCGTAAGGACTGCGGGGATAAAAGGGTGTGGTTTCACTTTGGGGAACTGCTTGCACTAAACCATACATTTCCGAAGAACCAGCTTGATAGAAACGAACTTCAATACCTGTACGGTGTTGGTAGTCGCGGATGGCTTCTAATAACCGCAAAGTTCCCATACCCACAGCATCTACTGTATACTCTGGAGAATCAAAACTAACTCTGACGTGAGATTGAGCGCCTAAGTTATAGATTTCTGTAGGTTTGACTTCTTCTAAAATTCTTCGTAGTGTTGTCCCATCTGTTAAGTCTCCATAGTGGAGAAACAAACGCACACCCTGTTTATGAGGGTCTTCATACATATGATCAATGCGGTCTGTGTTAAAGGTAGAAGTGCGGCGAATAATCCCATGTACTTCATAACCTTGTTCTAGTAAAAACTCAGTTAAATAAGAACCATCTTGACCAGTGATACCAGTGATTAAAGCCAGTTTTGCTTGTGTCATGCTTAATGATATCTCGTAGTTTTTCTCTTGAAAATTGCCAACAGTTTGATCTAAAAAAGGAGTTTAGTGGAAGCGCCATCAGATAGTTGACGCTACAAGTATTAGTTGCTATCAAAAGTTAGCTGTAAACAAACATACTCAGTTAAAAAATATTTAACAAATAATTACCAATCTACAATAGCGTATCTGAGATATTCAACACTGCAAAGTTGGGAGTTTGATAAATTAAGCTATTCAGGAATAAATATAATCTATATTTTCATAAGCTGGAATACTTTTTGGGGCATGATTTTGCCCCACAACATGGAATTTGGCTAGTAAAGTTAGTAAGCTCCTTTATTTTTGGGCATAATCACAACATTAATTGTTTTGAGAATGATCCACAAATCCAGCCAAAAATTTCTAAAATTGACATAGTGGATGTCTATTTGTACCCGACGGTGATAGGGTATATCATTGCGTCCAGATACTTGCCATAAACCAGTGATACCAGGACGAATGGTTAAAACATGATTGATATAATCACCATATTTTGGTAATTCATCTTCTACTAAAGGTCTAGGGCCAACTACACTCATGTCTCCTTTGAGAACATTCCAGAATTGGGGAAATTCATCTAAACTGGTAATTCGCAAAAAATGACCAATTTTAGTAATTCTAGGGTCGGTTTTGAGCTTAAAATTGGTTTCAAATTCCGCTCGTAAATTGGGTGATGTTGCCATCATTTCGACCAAAATTTCGTCAGCATTATTCACCATAGTCCGAAACTTAATACAGTTAAAACTACGGTAATTTTTCCCTACCCGTTCTTGAACATAAAAAATCGGACCTTTTGAGCTTATGGCTATTAATAAGGCCAATATGATGTAAACGGGAGAAAACAAAATTAAGACTGACAAGGAAAAAACTATATCAAACAGTCGTTTAAAAAACTCTCCGTATAAACTCTGAAAAGATAAACTTTTGGATTTCACCTTTGGCTGTTTAACTTTTTGACCGCGTTTTGATAAAACAGCCGTAGATTTACTGCTATCTTTTCGCGGGTATCGCTTGCCGGAGAGAAGTGAACTCTGGGCAGTCATCATACTCCTTTATAATCCACACCACACATAATCCCCATCTTAAGGCTAAAGGCAGTAATTTTGAGGAAAAATTTGCACTTTTGCTGGAAAAAGAATACAAAAAAGCTACTGTTTACTTGAGGTAAACTCTTTTTTCACGACATTGATTAACAAAATGTAAATAACGTTCTGCAAATACCTGTCGAGAAAATTGATTAGCGTGTGTTTGTATATACGCATAATTGTATAAATCCTGATAATCTAGAAATTTTTCTACGGCATCTACTAAAGCTCCTATTGTTTGTGTTTTGAATAATATACCAGTTCCGGTATCAGGATGTGTACGAATATCTCTAACTGTTTCTAATGCACCACCTACACCATAAGCAATTACAGGAGTTCCACAAGCTTGGGCTTCAACTAGGGCAATGCCAAAATCTTCACAAGCTGTATAAACAAAAGCCTTGGCACGTGCCATATATTGTTTGACGATATGATCGGGTTGCCATCCTAAGATTTGGATATGGGGTTGGGCTATTTCCCGTAATTTATTCATTTCTGGCCCAGTACCAATGATGATTAGGGGTTTTTTAAGGCTGTTAAAAGCCTGAACAATCAAGGCAACGTGTTTATAACTCACTAATCGGGATACTATCAAGTAAAAATCCTCTTTTTCTGAAGAAAAGGGACATTCATCCAGGTTAACTGGAGGATAGATGACGGTAGCTTCCCGATGATAACAACGCCAAATTCTTCTAGCTGTGTGTTGGGAGTTAGCAATGAAATAATCTACCCGGTTGGCACTGATTACGTCCCATTGCCGCAATTGATGTAGAATGTAGCGTGTAATCCAGCCAATTCCTCCTTTGCCTAATTTGCTTTGGTTGAGATAATCAAAGGTTAAGTCCCAAGCGTAACGCATGGGGCTATGGCAATAGCAAATATGCAGTTGATTGGGTGTGGTTAATATCCCTTTGGCTACTGCATGGGATGAAGATAGGATAACTTCATACTCTCGCAAGTCCAGTTGTTCAATGGCCAAGGGTAATAAGGGTAAGTATTTTTGCACACCTTGACGCGCTTGGGGAAATTTTTGTAAAAACGTTGTGCCAATTTGCCGGTTGTACAAATAACTTTCGGGATTGGTGGATTCAAAATCAATGAGGGCATACAAATCAGCATCAATGTGATTTAATATTTCCTGGACTACGAGTTCTGAACCACCTGTAGCTTGAGGGGTTAACCACTCATGAACTAAAGCATATTCTAAAGACACAGTTAACTTGAATAGGTGGGAAGTAGTTAGGCTAATTTAATGAGGTGATATGGCAGGTGACAGGTGCTACACCACGGTGGCAGGTGACAGAGTTTAAAGTCTTGTACTGCCTAAGTTCTATGACAAGTTGATGTTATTATCCAACTGCATACCGCTATATTAAATACCCCTCATTGTGATCCACTAAGTGGGAAAACCCCAACTTGAATAGAAGATACCATCCTACCAAAAGATGTTCCAAGATGATACGGCAACCTGATAACCTCAAAGATAATGGTGATTTTGCCACTGGTGATTATCTAGGAGTTAGGAATTTATGCGTATTCTGGTTATTGGTGGAACTCGGTTTATTGGTGTTTACTTAACTAAACTGCTGGTGCAAGCTGGACATGAGGTGGTTTTGTTTAATCGTGGTAATCATCCTGCACCTTCAGGGGTAGGACAAATTATCGGCGATCGCACTGACGCAACACAACTGAAGGAAAAGTTAGCACGGGAAAGTTTTGATGTTATTTTTGACAATAATGGTCGGGAACTGACGGATACCCAACCTCTGGCGGAAATTTTTCAAGGACGGGTAAAACACTTTGTGTATATGAGTTCGGCGGGTGTTTACCTCAAATCTGACCAAATGCCCCATATTGAAGGGGATGCAGTTGATCCTAAGAGTCGTCACAAGGGTAAACATGAAACAGAAGCTTACCTGAAGCAGTTAGGAATTCCCTTTACTTCTATTCGTCCTACTTATATCTACGGACCGCAAAATTATAATCCTTTGGAAAGTTGGTTTTTTGATAGAATTGTGCGCGATCGCCCGATTTGTATTCCTGGAAATGGTATGCACATTACCCAGTTAGGCCATGTCTGGGATTTAGCTCAAGCAATGACCCAGATAATTGGTAATGATAAGGCCATTGGTGAGATTTATAATATTTCTGGCGATCGCTATGTTACCTTCGATGGTTTAGCCCGTGCTTGTGCTGTAGCTGCTGGTAAATCTGCTGATGATGTGAAAATTATCCATTATGACCCCAAAAAGTTTGATTTCGGTAAACGAAAGTCTTTCCCGATGCGGGTGCAGCACTTTTTTGCATCTGTAAATAAAGCACAAATAGAATTAAATTGGCAACCTAAATATGATTTAGTTTCTGGTTTACAAGATTCTTGGGAAAATGATTATTTAGCAACTGGTGCAGATAAAAAAGAGATAGATTTTTCTGTAGATGATGAGATTTTAACGACGTGAACTACCACACACTGACCTTCAGTGTGGGCTTCCCAATTCATCGGGAATGGCCGCCCCTACCAGGGTTCTAGGACACGCATATTTAATTTCTGGAGATGTCTAATATCATGTCCGCCCAATCACTTACAATATAGTTCATCATTGTATTGCCTTTTCCCAATTACCAATTACCCATTACCAGCCTCAACAAATATGATAAGTGTTCAACCGGACATGATATAATGGGAGACTCGCAATTATTAATTTTTTATCTCCTGCCTCTTAAAAAGCAAATGCTCACTTCACGCGCAAAACATATAATTCCAGAAATGTTCCCCTCATGATCTGAGATTTTGGCAATTTGGCAGATAACTATTTTAATTTCCAGCTTTAATGGAATATCAACAGGGTGAACCAGAGGGTTGAGAAGTTATTGATGTGGGGATTGAACCTAGCACTATAGCAATACTACCCTAATCGTGAGAAAATACGTAGATAAAAATCATTGTTTTATAAGCATTTGAGCCTTTTTGAACTCTCACGTATCATTTAGGATTGCTATAGATACTTCTAGACTCCAGGACAAGCGATAGATGCGGTGCTGTCCAACTCAGGGGAAGATTACCAAATTAAGTTTATAGCCATTTTTTACAACTTAACTGTTACTGGCTAGGAAACGCGAAGAAAATATACGGTAATTGCATTAACCGTTTTTTAAAATTAAGACACAGACTTATCCAGTACAATTATTGAAATGTACAAATACAAACTAGACTGAAAATAGTGGAATGGTAAAAAAGTATGAAAAGTTAATAATTTAAGTTTTAATCCCGCAGCATTTGGGAAATAATAGCATCGGCTTGCAATCTTTTGTAAGTTAAATGGACTAAATTGGCTTCATCAATTTGTCCACAAACATAGCAAGCTAGTCTCAGGGCATCTAATAACATTAAGGTTGTAATACCTTCTGCTGCTAAAGAGGAGATATATTTACACACACCCTTAGCACAACTTTTTGCGGGCATAAGTACAAGCAACAACCGCAAACAATCGGCTGATGCCATTAAATCATCTAATTCATGAGTTTGTGATGCTAATTGCACAATTCCCAAAACGATTTGATTGGGGGAAATACCTTCTTTCATCAGCAAAATAAAGAAGGATGTTAAATGACATGGGGTGCTGTGATCTAGTTTGATATTCATAGTGCTTATTAAATTCAGTGTAACAATAATCGCCGTTTTTTTTGTTAATCCGGAAAAATTTGCGAAAATTTTTTTGTTTTTTTCGTCTTTTTCCGTGGGATTGTAGAATCCATTAGCAGATGTCAACCAATTTGTCAATCTGAGTTCTGATTAATTTTGGACACTCATCAAGGCGCGGTTTAATTCATGATTCCGTGTTACTTGATTTTGTAAATAAGCCAATTTCTCCTCTTCAATCATTTTTACGTCTTCTAAGACTAAGCTATCGAGTAATTTTTGCGCTGCACCAAATAAGCTGTTTTTGATGAATTTTCTAAACCCAATCGGTAGCTTATGTAACCGCTAAAAGGCATTTAATGATGTAAAGTGGGGTAAATAGGTTTTGGTATGAGTCTGATTTATGGGACATAGTAAACAGTAAATTTTAAAATCTTGACCTAAAATTGAGACCCGGTGAGGGTAAATGTAAGTTACATCTAATGGTTCTGGATGTAGAGACCTCAAACCGGGAAAAAATAGTTATGAAATTGACCAAATTTTGTCTATACGATAATAACTTTGGGCTGTGTAATGAGCATGAACTTGGCTGTGATCTTCGTCAATAGTTTCCAGTGATGCTGCTGCCCATGCTTGTAAATCTTGATGTAGGTGTCCATGGTACATATCCATGAGATTTTCGATCAGGTAGGAATAATCGGCTTGACAGTTGATGACAGAAACGGTAGCAATATAGTCTATACCATTTCTTTGTAAAGTTGCATATAATTTACCCCGCCCGGCTTTGCCGTCCCCTTGCTAAGGCAGGGCTGTTTCATTCGTTAAGGAGGATGGATTTGTCAATATCATTAGCGATAATTTTTGGGACGAAATTGATGGGACATAAACATATTGACCCAAAAATTTAAACTTTTTTACCATAAAAATTAGAGCGATCGCTAAAATGAAACCTTGACATTATGCGCCTTTCAAGGAATGAAACAGCCCTGCTTGCTAAGGGGGGACTGATTATATGCATCTTCATAGAAAATTGGTATTAGGTGATCCCATTCTGGTAAACCCAAGGGTTGAACTGTGGGTTGATCATCTCATGGGTGTAGGTTTATACCCAATTGTCTCACCTCTCGACTTTGGACGACAGAATCAAAAGGTAAGGTAGAGTCTGGCATTTTTGGTAGCATGAGGGTAGATTAAAGCAGTGACCATATTATTAAAAAAGAATCTGTATGGCAAGTTACTTAGAAACCCAATCTTCCGATGAATTGGTGGATCAACTTATTCAAGAAACCCCAGCACCGAATCATGTCCAAGTCATTGAAAATGTAATTGATACCTTAGCACAAGATGATAGTGCTATGGTCAGTCATGCTGCTGAGGGCGGATATCTGTGGAAATTTCAATATGGCAGTGTGGAAGTATTTGTACAGTTAACGGGAATTACGGATGAAGATACGATCACGGTTTGGTCTGCGGTGCTGAAGTTACCGGCAAAAGATGAACCTCGCTTGATGCGATATCTGTTAGAGTTAAACTGTGTCAGCACTTTTGAGGCGCGATTTGGAATTATTAATAATCAAGTGGTTATTATTTCTACACGCACCTTAGCCGAGTTGTCTCCGGGAGAAGTTTCCCGCATTGTTACTATTGTGGCTACTATCGCTGATGACAATGATGAATATCTGCAATCGGAGTTTGGTGGAGTTTAATAGACATCTCTGAAATAGTATTATTTTATAGACATCTTCAGAAATTTAATGTCCTCCCAACAGTCGGAGGATTTTGGGTTAAATTTCAGAGGTGTCTATTACCTTTGAAGTAAGAATTTAGGTGAGGGGATAATGCTTGAGGAATGGTTTCTTTAGATTCTAGGGGGTATTCTGTATAGTTGGAGTTTGACCATTATTGATCTAGAGTGTGGGTTTTTAGTTTTTTGATGGTGCGAGTTAGAAAGAATTCGTCTTCACCAAAGTATAAGTTTGTTGGCATAGTAGTACGGCAATACAATTTTCGTGCATGAGCGTTAGCTCTGCTGCTTACCTCTCACGTCTTACTTTTATAAGCTGTTATGCAGCTAAATCGAATAAACAGCATTACCTTTATTTTTAACTTTGCGCTCCCATTTAATAATAAGACCTCCTTCGTTTAGCAATTTATTTAGGGTTTGCTGAATAAAAGTAAAACCTGGATAAATCACGAGTTTAAGGGTAAGAAAAAAGGAACAAAGTGGAAGGAAAAGGGGTAAAATAGGTAAAACCCTTGCATAAAGGTGCATGAAAATGTATCGCAAACAAAAACAACAAGACACACTACTGGAAGAGTTTGAACTACCCTTTGGGGGGAAACTGGCAGCAGATAACCGTTGGGTAATCCTGGCCAAAATAATACCTTGGATAGAATTTGAAGCAGAATACGCAGCAATATTTACAGCAAGTATAGGCGCGCCAGCCAAAACACTTAGAATGGGGTTGGGAGCATTAATAATTAAAGCAAAACGGCTCTTCCGTACTTCTTATGCTAAATTATTTTGCCAAACCCCAAAATCCTGATATAGCAAGGATTTTACCTGAATTCATCGGTTAATTTAACATAAATTTGGTATTAAAAACAATGAAACCCTTTATTTATATGGGTTATGGGGTAAATAAACTCATATTTGGCATAATAGGTACGGAAGAACCACAAACGCATGAATAAGGAGTTCAGCCACATCTTACGTAGGTCCTAACAATGAAACCCTTTATATATATGCGTTATGGG
>NZ_PGEM01000073.1:0-10767 GCF_002934005.1 Cuspidothrix issatschenkoi CHARLIE-1
CAATATTTAATTGAAGGTGTGTACCTTCAGGTCTAACTATAACTTGATTAGATATCATATAAGATAATCCCATTCGTTTAATTTCAAAGGAAATTTCCACACCTAAAAATCCTTTAACTTCTTCATGATCTCCCGCTGGTTGCGCCATTTTGACAATTGCTCCATGATGTAATTCATAATGTGCATCGGAATTGTCAGGGAGCCAGTTAACAAATTCCTCGAAGGTAACAATTTTATTTAAGGTTTGAATCATGACTTTTAAGAATTATTGATAATGACAACATTATAACTAGCAGATTGGTGGGGTGCGTCAGATATCAAAAATATATTTATTTGCAGGATTTATGGAGTCTGACGCACCCTACAACTCCTGTACGGGCGAACGGCCGTTCGCCCCTACTTTACTAACCGCACAAAATTCTTCTTACCTACCTGTAACACATTACCATATAAATCATCAGGCTGAGAAAAACTTAAATCTGCATCAGTAATCTTATCACCATCTATCCTCACTCCACCTTCTTGAATTTTGCGTTTACCTTCGGCTGTGCTTTTACATAAACCAGTAGCACCCAAAATAAACGCTAATTTAGCGGGAAATTGAGGAATAGCAGCTAGAGAAAATTCCGGTAATGCTCCTTCCTTACCACCACTTTTCGCCGCTTCCTTGGCTTCATTAGCCGCTTGTTCGCCGTGATACTGACGGACTATTTCCCATGCCAAAAATTCCTGGCGATCGCGTGGCTTTTCTGGCAGACTATCCAAAGGTAAATCTGTCAACAATTCAAAATATTGTGACAGTAAATTATCTGGCACACCTTGAAGTTTTTGATACTTTTGGGAAGGATGTTCACCCAAGCCGACATAATTACCTAAAGACTTCGACATTTTTTGTACACCATCAGTCCCAATTAAAATTGGTAATAACAGTCCAAACTGCGGTTTTAAACCAAAATGACGTTGTAAATCTCGACCGACAGCGATGTTAAATTTTTGATCAGTTCCACCTAATTCTACATCTGCTTCCACAGCCACAGAATCATAACCTTGCATCAGTGGATACAGGAACTCATGGAGAAAAATAGGATTCTCTTGTTTATAACGTTCTGCAAAACCTTCCTTGGCTAACATTTGTCCTACAGTCATTGTAGAAAGTAACTCTAAAGTTTTTCCTAAATCTAGACGCGAAAGCCATTCTGAGTTATAACGTACCTCAAGCCTGCCGGGGCTATCGAAATCTAAAATTGGACGCACTTGGTCAAGATAGGTTTGGGCATTTTGTGCCACATCCGCTTCCGTAAGCTGACGACGCACCTCAGATTTACCAGTAGGATCGCCAATCCGGGCGGTAAAATCTCCAATAATCAGAACTGCCGTATGACCAGCATCTTGAAAAGCCCGCAATTTCCGCACAGGAATACTATGGCCAAGATGAATATCCGCCCCCGTTGGGTCAATACCTAGTTTAATTCTTAAAGGACGTTCAGAATTAAGTAACCGGTTTTCTAGACTTTCCGTATCCTTATCACCACCATGGGATTGAGGAAAAATTTCTGCCACACCACGATGCAACCAAGAGAAATTTTGCGTCATACTAAGAAGTTCGCTATTAACTATATTGTCCACTCTCAAAGTTAAGTTTGTTATGTTCAACAACCAATTATCTGCTTTCTGTGCTGCTAGACTACTATAATTTCAGAAAATTAACTGTCTTTTTCCATTTAATGAATTACATTTAAATCTACAAGTGAGGAAGTGAGATCGCCGTGTCGTCTAGGACTTTTGATAATAAACAACCACAAAAGCAAGCTTCATCTGGATTTGAGTTTTTTAAAGGAGTAGGTCAGGTCACTGGCGGTACTCTGCTATCCATCACACTCCTAGCAAGCTCTGTTGTCGCCGGGGGACTCGTAGGTTTAGCCATTAGTTTCCGTAATTTACCAGATGTTAGACAAATAAAAAATTTCTTCCCCTCGGAAACTACTTACATATATGATATAAAAGGTAAACTTTTAACCAGTATTCATGGGGAAGCCAACCGAGAAGTAGTACCTCTTGATAAAGTTTCCCCGCATCTGAAACGCGCTGTTTTAGCCAGTGAAGATGGCCACTTTTATGATCATCATGGGATTAATCCCACTGGTGTAGGTCGTGCCATTGTCGTAAACATGGTAGCAGGTGGAGTCAAAGAAGGTGGTTCTACCATCACCATGCAGTTGGTTAAAAACCTATTTTTATCTCAAAAACGGGCTTTTACCCGTAAATTAGCAGAAGCTGTCCTAGCAATTCGTTTAGAGCAAATTCTCTCGAAAAACGAAATCCTAGAAATGTACCTCAATCAAGTTTATTGGGGTCATAACAACTACGGTGTCCAAACAGCAGCACGCAGTTATTTTAATAAATCAGCAGAATATTTAACTTTAGGTGAATCAGCTATGATGGCTGGTTTAATCCAAGCACCAGAAGAGTTTAGCCCGTTTGCGAATATGAAATTGGCTAAACAGAAACAAAAGGAAGTGCTAGGGCGAATGATAGAGTTAGGTTGGATTAGCCAAAAAGAATATGATGACGCCCTCCAACAACCCATTAAATTAGGCAAAATTAGGTCTTTTCAGGGTAGTGCCTCACCTTATATCACCAATTCTGTCGCCCAAGAATTGGCGAAAAAATTTGGCCGAGATGCCCTACTTAAAGGGGGAATGCGGGTACAAACTACTGTTGATGCCAAATTCCAAGCTATGGCAGAAGGAACCATCAAAGACTGGCATCAAAAGCTTCAGTCCCAAGGGTTATCTAAAAATCAAATGGCTTTGGTCGCTATTGACCCACGTACACATTTTGTCAAAGCTCTTGTTGGTGGCGTAGATTATAAAGTTAGTGAATTTAACCGAGCCACCCAAGCCAAACGCCAACCGGGTTCTTCCTTTAAACCCTTTGTTTATTATGCTGCCTTTGCTACTGGCAAATATGCTCCAGATAGCACAGTGCTAGATGCTCCAGTTGGTTATCAAGATGGTAATGGTTGGTACTATCCTAAAAACTATGATAGTAAGTTTGCCGGTTCGATGTCAATTCGCACCGCCCTTGCCCAGTCTCGCAACATCCCTGTAATTAAATTGGGTAAAGCGGTAGGGATGAATAAAGTGATTGAAACCTGTCGCACCTTGGGCATTATGAGTCCCATGGAACCGGTTACATCTCTACCATTAGGTGCTATTGGTGTCACTCCCCTAGAAATGGCTAGTGCTTACGCTACCTTTGCTAATTATGGCTGGCAGTCACCACCTACGGTAATAGTTCGCATTACAGATAGTGTCGGTAATGTGATTCTTGATAATACACCTAAGCAAAAACAAGTTCTTGATCCTTGGGCATCAGCAGCAATTATTGATGTCATGCAATCAGCAATTACTGAAGGTACAGGTAGAAATGCCGCTATAGGTAGACCTGCTGCAGGTAAGACAGGAACTACATCTTCAGAAAAAGATATTTGGTTTGTTGGTACTGTGCCACAATTAACTACTGCTGTTTGGGTGGGTAGAGATGATAATAAACAACTAGCCAGTGGTGCAACTGGCGGTATGATAGTAGCTCCTATCTGGCGCGATTTTATGACAAAAGCACTCAATGGTGTACCTGTAGAAAAGTTTAAATCACCTTCTCAATTCCCACGTCCTAAATCAAATTAATTGGTCAGTGGTCAGTGGTCAGTAGAAAAAACTTCCCCCCTGCACCCCTGCTCACTTTTCCCTGTTCCGAGTCATTTTGTTTTTTCCAATTCTGCTTTCATCCTTTCTAAAGTGACATTCATTTGATCAAACATTTGCTGTGGAGTGACACCAAACTGACCTAGCTGGGTTTTTAGTTGCTGTATGGTCATTTGTGCCATGAAATCCTCTGATAACTCGAACCGCTTCATAAAGACGCGATAACGATCCATTAGGGTTTCCATTTGCTCAATAAACAGCTTTTTGCCCTCGCGGTCAAATTTGCCGTAGCTGTTGCCAAGTTGAATAAGTGCTTGATAGTCTTCAAACAACTGCTTGGCTTCTTGCTGCACTATTTCAGAGTCGAAGAATCCCATTTTGCTTTAATTTAACTAAGTGCTATTAGTTCAGTAGCTGGCAATTTTGTCTCCATATCCTATTTTAGTGTAGAAGATTCATATATAAAAACTACTTCGGTTAAAGTAGGGTTTTTTACCGAAATTTCACTACTTGACCTTATGTATAGTAGGGAACAGTTGACGGTTGAGGGTTTATGGTTGTATCTTGCCCTAATACCATTATGAATTTTTACTTTTAAATTTTGCTATAGCGGTATGCACTTGAATGAGATACAGAATTTACCTAAAAAACTATACACTCTCATGACTTTCAACTCTGTTCCCTATTCCCTGTTCCCTCTTCTAAAGAGCTAGACCTTTGTGGAGTAGATGCTGTTCCCCGTTCCCTGTTCCCTGCCATATATGATATAAAAGTACATAAAACTTAAAATGTATTCATGCAAATGCTAAATGACTCTTCTGGCTTACCCAAGGTTAAAGACTCACTAATTAGGCAAATTCTCTTAGGTAATGAACCTAGTCCTGAGTTAATAGCAATTATTACGATCTATTTTTTCCAAGGCATATTGGCATTATCGCGGCTAGCAGTTAGCTTTTTTCTCAAAGATGAATTGCTATTGAGTCCAGTACAAATGTCAGCCATTATCGGTATTAGTACCATCCCTTGGATGATTAAACCATTATATGGTTTTATCTCTGATAGTTTCCCTTTATTTGGCTATCATAGAAAACCTTACATTTTACTATCCGGAATTATTGGTTGTGCAGCTTGGGTATGTTTAGGAACTGTAGTTCATACTAGCTCAATGGCAACAATGATGATTTTACTTTCTTTTCTCTCCGTTGCCATTAGCGATGTGATCATTGATTCTATAGTAGTTCAAAGAGCGAGAATTGAAACAGAAGCTAATGTCGGTTCTTTACAATCTCTTTGTTGGGGTAGTACAGCCATTGGAGGCTTATGTACAGCTTATTTTAGCGGCTTGCTTTTAGAATATTTTAGCACCCGCACAGTATTTTTAATCACAGCATTATTCCCATTAGTTATGTCATCTGTAACTTGGTTAATTGCAGAGCAACCTGTTGATAAAAACGAGCAAAATAAAAAAGATAATAATACTAAAAATCAGCTAGTACAAATCCGTGCAGCTATCACAAAAGAAGCTATTTTATTACCAACATTATTTATCTTTTTTTGGCACGCTACACCTAATGCGGAAGCAGCTTTTTTCTATTTTACCACTAATGAACTACATTTTGACCCAGAATTTTTAGGACGAGTGCAATTAGTGACAAGTTTTGCTTCTTTAATTGGGGTTTGGGTTTTTCAACGTTACTTGAAAACTATTCCTTTTCGAGTGATGTTTACTTGGGGAATTTTGTTATCCACTGCCTTAGGAATGACAACTTTACTATTAGTCACTCATACAAATAGACTTTTAGGAATAGATGATCATTGGTTTAGTTTAGGTGATAGTTTAATTATTACTGTGATTGGGAAAATTGTCTTTATGCCTGTTCTCGTATTATCTACTAAACTTTGTCCTCCTGGGATAGAAGCCACATTTTTTGCTTTATTAATGTCTGTGTTAAATTTAGGAGGAACTGTTTCCTATGGTTTAGGTTCAGTTATGATGCAATGGTTAGGAATTACAGAAAATCATTTTGATTCACTGTGGTTATTGATCATTATTACTAACTGTAGTTCTTTAATTCCCATATTTTTGATTAAATGGCTACCAGATGGTAAAGTAGAAATCAATAATAGTCAAGCTGTTGTTAATGATGTAGTTTAGTTGTAAGGATTCAGGATAGAGAAAACTTGATATAGCAGAGAACAGGGAGGATAAAAGAAAAGTGTTCTTTATCCTTTACTCTGAACTCCTGATAGCCAAGCTTAGTCTTAGCCATACTTCTGAATTCTTACGTTTAGTTTATTCTCTCAATCACAAAAATGCAAACTGTAGAACCGGAAAATAATCAACTTTTAGCAAAATCCTATACTCTCAAAGATTGGCAAGGTGGATATGAATCTCTCAAGGAAGAATTTGATTATTGGATTGATGATATAGAGGGAGAAATACCTTTAGATTTATCAGGAACTTTATTGAGAAATGGTCCAGGCTTATTAGATATTAATGGACAAAAATTACATCATCCTTTTGATGGTGATGGGATGATTAGTAGGGTAACTTTTACCAATGGTCGCGCCCATTTTCGCAATCGGTTTGTGCAAACAGAAGGTTATTTAGCGGAAAAAAAAGCTGGTAAAATTCTCTATCGAGGTGTTTTTGGCACAGAAAAACCTGGTGGTTGGTTGGCTAATATTTTTGATTTAAAGATTAAACATATTGCTAATACCAATGTCATTTATTGGGGTAGTAAACTTTTAGCTTTATGGGAAGCGGCAGAACCTTATTTACTTAATCCCCAAACCTTAGAAACATTAGGAAATGAATATTTTGATGGGGTTTTATCCAAAAAAGAAGCTTTTAGCGCCCATCCCAAAATCGATCCCCATGGTAAGTTAGTTAATTTTGCGATTAAACCGGGACTATCAACCACAATTACAATCTTTGAATTGAATACTCAGGGAAAAATTACCAGTAAACAAAGTCATCAAGTTAAGGGGTTTTGCTTTATTCATGATTTTGTGATTACAGAAAATTACTGTATTTTCTTTCAAAATCCTGTTGATTTTAACCCCATACCTTTTGCTTTGGGAATATCCACAGCAGGACAATGTATTAAATTTCAAAAAAATCAACCTACAAAAATCATCGTTATTCCTCGCACCGGAAAAATACACAATCAAAAAGTCCAAGTTTTAGAAACCAAAGCAGGGTTTATTTTTCATCATGTTAATGCTTTTGAAGAAGAAAATAAAATCATTATTGATTCGATTTGTTATCAATCATTAATAGAGGTTGAACCTAATAGCGATTATCGAGAAACTGATTTTGATAAAAACTCTCCTGGACAACTTTGGCGGTTTAATCTGAATTTATCAGCCCAGAAAGTAGAAAATCATGTGATCAGCGATCGCGCTTGTGAATTTCCAGTTATTCACCCGCATAATGTAGGTAAATCCTATCGTTATTTATATGGTGGTGCGGCTGATCAAAAAGGAGTAAATGCGCCATTACAAGCTATTTTCAAATATGATTTAGAGTTGGGAACAGAACAATTATGGAGTGCTGCACCACGAGGTTTTACTGGTGAACCAATTTTTGTTCCTCGTCCCAATTCACAAATAGAAGATGATGGTTGGTTAATTACTTTAGTTTATGATGCCGAATATCATCGTTCGGATGTGGTGATTTTAGATGCGGCAAATTTAGCTAAAGGTGCGATCGCTAAATTACATCTTAAACATCATATTCCCTACGGTTTACATGGCAGTTTTACACCGGAAATATTTATCTGAGATCCATCGTTTGGAAACCGCGTTTACAGTAATAGCGTTACACTGAGGTAATTTCTGAACGCGATCCCAACAGCAAGAAGGGATCGCCAATTTGTTGATATTGCTGTGATCACAAAAATGGGTTTTGCCCGTCTAGCAGTGGTTTCTAACCGCCAAAGCTAAAATAACTGATTTTCCCAGAACAAAAACGACTACAATGACTGTTGATACTAGATAATGGGAAAGCCTTGACATTTACCCAACCTAGCCCGGAACTAAAGAACTAACAACTATGCGAACTCACTATTGCGGCGAACTCCGAAAAGAACATATTGGTGAAACTGTTACCTTTTACGGATGGGTAGACCGTCGCCGCGATCACGGTGGTGTGATATTCTTAGATTTGCGCGATGCCTACGGCGGGCTACGCCTACGCTCTGGTATTGTCCAAATCGTCAGCGACCCCCAGCGCACCCCAGACTCCTACGAACAAGCTAACGCCCTACGTAATGAATACGTAGTGAAAATTACTGGCAGGGTCACTGAACGTCCTCCAGAATCTTTAAATACTCGTATTCCCACAGGCGAAGTCGAAGTCTATGCTGATAAAATAGAACTCCTCAACGCTGTCCGTAAACAATTACCTTTCCAAGTTTCCACCGCAGACACGGAAACAGTGCGGGAAGAATTGCGGTTAAAATATCGTTACTTGGACTTACGACGGGAACGCATGGCGCAAAATATGCAATTGCGTCATCAAGTCATCAAAGCCATGCGGCGCTACCTGGAAGACATAGAAGGTTTTATCGAAGTTGAAACCCCAGTTCTCACCCGTTCTACCCCCGAAGGGGCGCGAGATTATATTCTTCCCAGTCGGGTGAATGAGGGTGAATGGTTCGCTTTACCCCAATCTCCCCAACTCTTCAAACAATTATTGATGGTATCAGGCATGGATAGATACTATCAAATTGCCCGATGTTTCCGCGATGAAGATTTACGTGCCGACAGACAACCGGAGTTTACCCAACTAGACATGGAAATGAGTTTCATGTCTGAAGATGAAATTATCGAACTCAATGAAAAGTTAGTTTGTCATATTTTCAAAACTGTCAAAGGAATTGATTTACCTCGTCCTTTTCCTCGTCTTCCCTACGCCCAAGCAATGGCGAAATATGGCAGTGATAAACCAGATACCCGTTATGCTTTGGAATTAGTTGATGTTTCTGACGTTTTAAAAGATTCCGGTTTTAAAGTTTTTCGAGAAGCCATTTCTAACGGTGGTATTGTTAAAATCCTACCCATTCCTAATGGTAATGATGCCATTTCTAATGTTCGCATTAAACCAGGTGGCGATATTTTTAAAGAAGCCGCAGAAGCTGGTGCGAAAGGATTAGCTTATATCCGCGTCCGCGAAAATGACGAACTTGATACTATTGGTGCAATTAAAGATAATTTAACACCGGAACAAAAGCAGGAAATCTTAACAAGAACAGGTGCAAAAGCTGGACATTTGTTATTATTTGCGGCTGCTGATACAACCACTGTTAATAAAACTTTAGACAGAATTCGTCAATATGTGGCTAGGGAATTTAAGTTAATTGCAAAAGACAAAATTAACTTCCTTTGGGTGACAGAATTTCCCATGTTTGAATGGAATGCAGATGAAAAACGTCTGGAAGCATTACACCATCCCTTTACAGCACCCCATCCTGATGATATCAACGATTTAAAAACCGCCCGCGCCCAAGCCTATGATTTAGTATTAAATGGCTTTGAAGTTGGTGGTGGAAGTTTACGAATTTATCAGCGAGAAGTGCAAGAACAGGTATTTACAGCAATTGGTTTATCAACGGAAGAAGCACAAAGTAAATTCGGCTTTTTGTTAGAAGCTTTTGAATATGGAACTCCTCCCCATGGTGGTATCGCCTACGGTGTAGATCGGTTGGTAATGTTATTAGCAAAAGAAGAATCTATTCGTGATGTCATTGCTTTCCCCAAAACACAACAAGCACGTTGTTTATTAACAGATGCACCTTCTGGTGTAGATGCAAAACAGTTGAAAGAACTTCATGTTGCTTCGACTGTTAAACCGAAAGTATAAGATAAAGCTCCCCGACTTCTTAAAGAAGTTGGGGATCTGAATTTTAGGTTAAAATCCCTACTAAAATTTGCATTAATATTTCTAAATCAGTAGGAACTCTATATAACATTAAATCCTGAGTTATGAGTTTATTTTCCCGTTCAAAACTTCCAAACTGCCAAATATCTCCAGTTGTTACAGCACCATATAATATTGGTTCATCCCCTTCCACCCATTGATCTAAAGCAATTAATTCAACTGCAAGTTGAGTAAAACCTCGCGTTAAATCTGCGTGTTTTGCCTCTACAACCAAAACCTGATGTTGAGATTGCAAATAATAATCTAAATCACCCCGCAAAAATGGATTTATTTCAATGGGATATTCAATATTAATTTTGGACTCAGTAATATGTGCAACTTCTAAGAGAATTGGTGCAATTAAAACTTCTCTTCTTGCAGCTTCACTTGTTAAACTAACTCTTTGAATGGCCTCTTCTAATCGTTCTTTGAGATCAACTAATCGAGATATTTGATTATTACTTACTGGCCAATTAATTGTTCCTCTAGTTAAATTAACTCCTAATTCTTGTAAAATATCCGCAGGTGCAAACCTTAACTCAAAATATTTACGAAATGTGTATGTTTCATCAGGTTTAAGAATCGGGGGACGATGTGATTTAGTCATAAATTTATAAATTATGTTGTAATTTTTTTATCTTTTATATTATTATAATATATTTTTTTCTTGGGTGTAGGGATAAATTGTAAATTCCTATTTTCAGATAGTAAATCACTTAAAACATTAATACAATTCACTCCTAAACTATTTTCAAACTCATCAATTAAAATCACAGTTCCTTCAGCAGCAAAATAACATTCGCTGATTTGCATTAAAGTTTTATACATACCTGATGATATATATTTTTGACTAATCCAATGATTTACTCCTCTTTCTTTTATTTTAATTGTTAAAGGAGCTTTTTTTGAATAGAAATAACCAAATTGTTCTTTTCACTTTCATCTTCATCTGAGTATATTTTAACTTAATCTAAGTTTTTTATCTTCTTATGTGCGGTGAATCAAAGATGATCTTAAATAGGGCTTACTGAATAAAGCTATAACCGTTTATTAATAGGGGTTTCGCGGATTTTAAGAACAAGCAAGTGCAAGGTTTTGGTAAATGGAGTCTCAAAACAGTTGCATTTTTCCTTGTCG
>NZ_PGEM01000073.1:10793-20865 GCF_002934005.1 Cuspidothrix issatschenkoi CHARLIE-1
ATTCCCTGCGATGCACTGAGCTTGTCGAAGTGTTCCCTCTCCTCACAGACAACTTTTTCAGCAAACCCTAAATATTTATGTCAATTATTTAATGATGACAAAGGCCAAATTTCCGATATGTATAACTTGTTGATGAATAAAAAATAACCCCCTCCTATTTGTAATATAGAGGGGGTTCACAGAACTTAATATCCTTCTTCTTCGTATTCCACTTGTCGTTCCTTGACCTTTTTGGGAATATTTACGGGCTTTGGTGCATCATCCCAAGCATCACCATCTAGATCATCATCATAGTCATCATACTTGTCTGCATAAGTCTTTTTAGCCGGTTTGGCTTCGTATCTTGGAACTTCCTGATAACTATCCCTTACCGTTGCATCACTCCAGTTATCTTCTTCATCTTCTTCATACTGAATTGACTCTAAGGAACGAGCTTTCATCACTTGACGCTGGGGTCTTTCTTCTTCTACATAGTCTTCCGTCCATTCCTCTTCTTGGGCTATGGGTTCGGGAATACGGACTTTTGGCCGAGGTGGTTGGAGGGGTACACCACTAGGCAATTGATTGCTGGGTGAAACTGTGCGGGGTGCGCTGTAACCAAATTCTTCTTCTGCGTCTCTTTCCCAAGGGGCTTTACCAATACCTAGCCGTTCTAAAACGCCTACAGTTAGCTGGTTTACTCTTTCTTCAGCACCTTCAAATACAATTAACCGACTTGGCCCGGTGCTGACAACTTCATCTATGGATAGTTCGTAGGTACTCAAAAACTGGTCTGGAATTTGGGGTAAACCCAAGGAGGCAATGACGATGGAGTATATTTTCCCCGTTTCGCCATTAAATTTAAAGCCTCTGACCTTGCCTAAGACTTCACCTGTTTCGGTGATGACTTCCCAGTTCATGAGGTTGCTGAGAATCTCTACTTCCACATCTTCGATGACATCCTCGTTATCCACTAAGATGACATCACCTATTTGGTTGATGGTGTTGAGATACATATTACGAGGCAGACTAGACATAGAGATCAGGCTGTCTCGCAAACTAAGTGCTACAACTTCTCTTTGATCAACATCAACCCAGACTTGACTCACGATACCTAACCGCTTGCCGTTGTCGCGGGTAATTACCTGAGTGTTTAATATATCGGAACGTCTAATTACTTGTTCTGAGGTCATTCTATAGGTCGTCCTGTTCTCTTAGCGTGCCGTAGGCAATCTCGAATTCGGTTTATGTATATGTCTATTTTTAACAGAAATTTGTCAGTTATCGGTTATATACTTCTTTCCTGTTCCCTGTTTCTTAACTAGATGATTGTAACTTAATATCCAAAACTTGAGTATACGCGCCTTTGGACTGAGTTAGGCCAATTGTGCGCTGTGCTGATTATATCATCAAATGGCGCAAACTCACAACTATAAACTGTGCCTGTTCCGCCTGTTGTTTAATCATTCTAGCTAATCATTCCTAGTTTGGCCGATCTAAAAGTTCGAGTTCTGTCATGGAAATTGTTGTGGTGAGCCTTGCTAAGAAGCGGTCTTTTCTGACCCAGGTTGGGACGGTCTACCACATCCTCTAACAACAAAAAATTTGCACGGCATCTTCAAAATCAGCCAAACCAGATTTGAACGCTGAATCGCTCTTTTCCTCGTATGTATCGTATATTAAGTATTAGAGCCCAAATCAAATTCCTATACTTCCAAAATTCATGTAATTACTACAAGGATTTAACTGTGATTACAAATGCTAGTAGCCTTACCCTTAGCAATCTCCGTCAAACCTTTGGCTTGAGACTCAATTCTGGCGATCGCTTTTTTGATGAATGGTTAAATAATTCACCAACACTAACCGAAGCGGAACTACAAGGATTAGATCGCCTCACTCGCAACTATACCTATCTCAGTGAATAAGAACCGCCCCTTGAAGAAATTATTAAGCTTGTCGTAGTATCGCCATTGCTAGATTTGGCTGGTTTCTATCAATTTCCTTTTTTGGTAAAAGCAGAAGTAAGTACCAGTATCGAAGTTGCTGACGAAGCTAATGCTATGGTGGTTCAAGGCAGAATTGATATTTTAGTAATCCAAGATAGTTTTTGGATTTTGGTAATCGAATCAAAACCTGCAAGGCTGGACGTTACCGCAGGAATTCCTCAAGCACTCACCTACTTGTTGAGCGCTCCTAATTTGCAGTCAAGTTGCTATGGAATGATTACAAACGGTAGGGAAGTATTGTTTTTGAAATGCGATCGCCACGAAGATGTCCCTCAATATACGCGATCGCATACTTATCGGTTACTTGAAAATACAGCGGAACGCATCCAAGTTTTGCAAGGACTTAAACAAATTGGATCTTATATTGGCGATTTGAGGCGTTAAGCAATCGCTTCACAAGTTGGCGCTGACTAACGTAAGGCGATCGCGCAAGTGCTAACTCATTCATATTAAAAAAGTGCTTTATAGTACAAATATACTTAAAATATAAATTGTCTATGTCTGAAAAGTAAATATTTTGATTGATGAAGTTTTGAGGGAATTTATGGCACCTAAAGGTCAATTACAAACAATTCTAATGGAAAAATATGGAATTAATAAAAATATCAGTGCTGCGTTGAATAAAGAAGAGTGTGAACAAATTATTGACATTCTTGATAGTGAACCTATAACAGTTAAGTTAATTGAATCATTTGCTGAAAAAAATGCTGATCTTCGTAAAAACAATGCTTCGCTTGGAAGTAGACGTTATCACGCTGAAACAAAACTTTCATCTTTACAATCTGAATATTTAGAACTGCAAGAATCTATTAAAAATATAGAACTACTAAAATCAGAATCATCTTTACGGAAGCAAGAATTACAACAGGAAACTAGAAAACTAGAAGAGGATATTCAACAAGTTACAACAGAAAATAAAAATCTCAAAACTCAATTAGAATTATTAAATCAGAATAACCAAAATTTAACTAATGTGAATTTGCAATTAGAAAAAGAAAATGAAGAATTAAAATTATTAGAAAATGAATTATTCTTGTTGCAAAAAGAATACAGAGAGTTACAAGAATCTATTGAAACCGTAGAAATATTAAAATCAGAATCAGCTTTACGGAAGCAAGAATTAGAACAGGAAACAAGAAAATTAGAGGAAGATATTAAACGCATTACGAAAGAAAATAAAAATCTCAAAACTAAAGTAGATACATTAAGTTATAATAATCAAGAGTTAACTGAAGCTAATAGTCAGCTACAGAAAGATAATAGACATTTGAAAAATATAGTAGATCAAATCAGACTTCAATTAACAATCAAGATGAATAGTTTATTGAGATTACAAGATAGTGAGATTCGGAAAGGTTTAATCAAGTTATTACAATCCATACAGGGTTAATTATTTTTTATGCTTAATTATAGAAATAAGAGAAATTTTCAAGGGATGAGTTATCGCGAACTGCAAAAACATAACTCACAAAATAGAATTAAATTATCTCCAGCAGATCAAAAATGGTTAAAAGAAAATGGTTATAAAAATCTTGGTTGGGATAATGTGATTAATCTCCATAACACCATTCAAGATTTTTTAGTAAAGTATCAGGTAGAAGATTTAACCCTAGAAGAATTATTTTTAGAAGCGGATCGTATTGGTAATAAATATCTGACGGAGGATGAAATACAAGATTTTCACCAAAAACTAGCAAAAGAACTTAATGAACTTTCAGAGGAGATAGATAAACAATTTCCCCAGACAGAAATGGAAATTATTGATTTTAGTCAAAATGCTAAATTTAAACCTACAAAAAAGCGCAATCAAAAAACATATAGAACTATAAAATTATAGGAATAATAAATATGAGCTTAGAAAATAAAGATATTGGGGAATTATTTAAACTTGCAGATAAAATTGGTAAAAAGAGATATCATAAACTGACTGAGCAAGATTTTGATAATTACAGAAAATTTGACAACTGGAGATATATTAATGGTGATTCAGAATGTGGAACAACTGAGGAAAGTAAAATATGGGTAAGAGATAATTCCGATTATTATTGTCCAATTTGTGACGATAAATACAGAGAAGATAATGGAAGAAGTATTGATCATAAGTTACCAAGATCACAATATCCTTGGTTATCATTAGATTTTCAAAATTTATGGGTCATTTGTCGAAATTGTAATTTGGAAAAAGGAGAAATGCACTGGTATGAATATGAACATTATATTTTTACAAAATATCCCGAAATTTATCCTTTTATAAAATCTGTACGTCCTGAAAGTTTGCTTCAGTCTTTAAAGGAATAAACTAATTTAAGTAAATAGCGATCGCATTTCTGATGTAGAGTAAACAGCGATCGCTTCACAATTATTTATCTTATGCGATACTGTCTAGTAATTCAATGATCAGATTATTGTAGTTTAATCCCCAAAACCTGAGTATAAGCACCTCTAGCTTGAGTCACCCCAATTGTCCGCTGTGCTGATTCTATCATTGGACGGCGCAAGCTCACAACTATAAACTGTGCTTGTTCTGCCTGTTGTTTAATCATTCTCGCTAACCGTTCCACATTTGCACCATCTAAAAACATATCCACTTCATCAAAGGCGTAAAATGGAGAGGGACGATAACGTTGTAGAGAGAAAATAAAACTTAATGCAGTTAAAGATTTCTCTCCCCCTGACATAGAAGCAAGACGTTGGACGGGTTTTCCTTTGGGATGTGCGACTAGGTTTAAACCACTGTTAAAGGGGTCTTCGGAGTTATCTAGTTGTAAATAACCGTCACCATCGGAAAGGGTAGCAAAAATTGATTGGAAATTCTCATTTACTGCGTCGAAAGCTTCTTTAAATGCTTTTTGTCGGAGGGTAGTGAAGTTTTCAATTCTTAATAATAATTCTGTTCTTTCACCTTCCAAAGTCTCTAATTTTTCGGTGAGTTCTTGGAGACGACCTTGGACTTTATCATATTCTTCTAAAGCTAACATATTTACAGGTTCCATTGCCTGTAAACGTTTACCTATACTCCGCAATTCTTTTTGTAAGTCTTCTAAATCAACTTTCGCAGGAACTTCTGGTAAAGGATTGGGTAATTCTGCACCTAAATCTCGCAATTGGGTTTGTAATGCTGTTAAATCTTCCCGGCGTTTTTCTTGGGTTTCTTGCAGTTTCTCAATCTCCCATTGTAATTGTTGTTGACGCAATAGGAGCGATCGCAATTCGGTTTCTGCTGTATCTCGATTTTTCTTTTCTTCCCCTAAATTCTCTTCTAATTGACCCAATTTAGCTTGAATTTCGGTAATTAAACGATTCAATTCTTCAACTTGACTATTAACCGTTGTTTGTTGCTGTTTTCCTGTGGTTTCTTCTTGTTGATATTGAATAACTCTGATTTGGGATTCTTCTATTTTTTCTTGTAATCGTTGTTGTTGATTTTCGAGATTTTTTAATTGTTGTTGCACATCTCTTAACGCGGTTTCTCGTTGTTGTAATTCCTGTTCTTGGGTTTTAATGATAGCTTGGATTTGTTGCCATTCGCTGGGGGTTTGGGAAGATTCCAACTCAGCTAAAGTATGTCTCAATTGTTGTAATTGAGTTTCTTGTTTTGGTAATTCCCGATTTAAAATTTCTAAACGGGACTGTGCAGTGGTTAATTTTTCGGTATTTTGGGAAAGTTGGGTGCGGGTGGTTGTTAGTTGCGCGGTTAAATTTTTAATCTCTTTTTGTAACTGTTCTAAATATAATTGTTTTTCTCTGCGTCCTTGACGTGCTTCCGTTAATTCTAAAGTTAATGTTTTAGTGCGAGTTCCTAAAGTAGCAATTGCTTCTCCACAACGTTCTAAAATACGATCAATATCTATTAAACGAGTTTTTAAATTAGCAACTTCTTGAGATTCTCCAACTTCACCATGATCAAAGCGTAAAGATGAACGTTGACTTCCACTACCTCCAGTCATTGCGCCGCTTGTTTCTAATAATTCCCCTTGTAATGTGACTATACGATATAGTCCCATGTTTTTCCGGGCTTGTGCCAGGGTGGCAAATACTACCGTTGCACCAAAAACATAGGCAAATACATCATGATAACGGCGATCGCACTCTACCAAATCTACCGCATAACTGACAAATCCATCAGCTAAACGCAGAGTTGCATCCTGGGTAAATTTCGGTACTTTAATCTTATTTAAAGGTAAAAAAGTTGCTCTTCCTGCCCGTTTTTGTTTCAAGAGTTCAATCCCGGCTGATGCGACGCTATCATCTTCAACAACAATATGCCCTAAACGCCCACCACCAGCCATTTCTAAAGCTAATTGATATTTAGGATCTACCTTGCCTAATTGCACTACCAAACCGCATAAACCGGGCATTTCTGACTGTAAAATTACTTTACTAGCTTGTGTTCCTTGTATCTCCTGTTGTGCCTGGGTTTGTGCTTCTAATTTATCTAATTGACGTTGTTTGTCCCGTTGTTCTTGTAAAAGTCGTTTTTGAGTATCTTGTTGAATTTGTAACTCTTGTTCCGTCGCAGCGAGATTTTCGGCTAAATTTTGAATAGGTTGGGTAGAAGCATTAAATTCTGTTTCTAAACGCCCATATTCAGCTTGTTTTTGGGCTAATTCTGGTTCTAAAGTGGCAATTAACTGAAATTGTTCAGAAATCAGTTGTTGTAATTGAGTATTCCGTTCCTGTAATTGTGCTTGTTCGGTGCGTTGGGGTTCGAGAATATGCAATAAAGATTCAATTTGCCGATTTAAAGCTGTTTGTTGTTGTACCCAAACTTCGGAAGCGATGGCAATTTCCGCAGCAGCTTGACGAGAGGCATCTAAATTTTGTTGAGCTTTATCTCTTTCTGTTTGTAGAGATGTGACATTCAACATTTCTACATTTTGTTGTTTTTTAGCTTCCTCTAAAGCAAGTTGATATTGCTGAATTTCTTGATAAGTTTGATTTAATCGCTTTGTAGATTCTTGAATAGATGTTTCTAACTCCCGTTGTTGTCGCTGGAGTTGTTTCCGTTCCGCTTCTTGGGTAGCGAGATTAGACTGAACAGCAAGAAGTTCCTCCTCACCCAAAGCTTTCACCCGCAGATTTAGCTGCTCTAATTCAGTAGTTTTTTGATTAATTTGGGAATTAGTTGTATTTAACTGAGTAGTAAAATCACTGGAATTGCGATCGCCCTCTTGAACTTGTGCAACCAGCTTTTCCTGCTGTGCTTGGAGAGAACGCCAAGATAACACCGCTTCCCAGGATTGTTTTTGAATAAATTCAATTCGCAATAATTGATACTTTTCTGCCTTAGCCTTATCTTGAGATAGGCGATCGCATTGTACACTTAACTCAGTTTGAATAATCCGACAACTATCTTCTTTATCCTTCACATCATCTAAAGTAGACTTAGCTTGGAATATTTTCCGATCATAGGTCGCCACCCCGGCCAACTCATCAATAATTTCTCGACGTTCCCGCGCATTCATAGAAATGATGCTGGTAACATCACCTTGTAACACCACATTATAGCCTTCAGGATAAATCCGTAACCCCTCCAAATCCTCATGTAACTCAGACAGAGTACAGGCCACACCATTAATATAGTAATTGGATGTATAAGTTCCTTGCTGAGTCACCCGTAACCGTCGAGTCACACTCCACTCGGATGATTTTGGATTTTGGATTTTGGATTTTGGATTTTCTTCCGTTTCTGGTGTTTCTTCTGCCGCCTCTACTTCTGTATTAAAATCAGCAATATCAGAAATATCAAAAGTTACTGTTACACTAGCTTCTAGTGCCGCACGTCCCTTATGTTTTTGGGCATTATTTACCAAGTCTGGTAAACGTTCGGCACGCATTCCCTTAGAACTAGCTAGTCCCAAACAAAACAGCAACGCATCAAGAATATTTGATTTACCAGAACCATTAGGACCAGATATGACAGTACACCCCGGTAGGAGAGGGACAGCAGTAGTCCCACCGAAGGATTTAAAATTGGTAAGTTCAACGCGCTTGACGTATACCATGAGTCACTGGTTAACTGGAAAAGAGGTTAAGTAAACAAGTCTACCAATTATTTATCCTTTCGTAACTAGGAAAGAGGGGAAGTTTGCTTAGAACTTACGCACAAATCATGAAGGAATAAACCACGTTCACCGAAGGTGTTCCCGCAGGGTAGGACACAAAGGACACGAAGGAAAGAGAGTTTGAGAGATATTTTGGGTAAGTTCTGTTGGTAATTGATATTTTGCTCCATGTTCAGGATTCATCTTTCTAAATATATAAATTTATGGAAATTCAAACGCCAGATTGGGTTAAACACGCGGTTTTCTATCAAATCTTTCCCGATAGATTTGCCAGAAGTCAACGTTCCCGTGACAGTTTCTTAAATAATAGCAATTTAGAAGCCTGGGATGCACCACCTACTCTCCAAGGTTATAAAGGTGGTGATTTATGGGGGGTGCTGGAAGAATTAGATTATATCCAAAGTTTAGGGGTGAATGCAATTTACTTTACACCCATTTTTCAATCTGCTGGTAATCATCGTTATCATACCCATGATTATTATCAAGTTGATCCAATGTTAGGGGGAAATCAAGCTTTGCGAGAATTGCTAGATGCCGCCCACGCCCGTAATATGAAAATAGTTCTTGATGGTGTCTTTAATCATTCTAGTCGAGGCTTTTTCTTTTTTCATGATGTGTTAGAAAATGGTTCTAATTCTCCTTGGGTAAATTGGTTTAAAATTCAAGGTTGGCCACTTGCACCCTATGATGGTCAATTACCTGCTAATTATGATTCTTGGGCAGGAATTCGCTCTTTACCAACCTTCAATCATGATCATCCAGATGTGCAAGAGTATATCATGAAAATTGCCGAATATTGGTTAGAATTTGGCATTGATGGTTGGCGCTTGGATGTACCCTATGAAATTAAAACTCCAGGTTTTTGGCAGGAATTTCGCCAGCGAGTTAAAGGTATTAATCCTGATGCTTATATTGTCGGGGAAGTTTGGACAGATGCTAGTCCATGGCTAGATGGTACACAGTTTGATGGAGTCCTGAATTATTTATTTAATGAGGCAGTTATGGCGTTTGCTGTGGGCGATCGCGTGGTATTAGATTTAGTAGAATCTCAGAGTTATTATCCCTACCCTCCCCTAGATGCGGTTGGTTATGCAGCCAAAATTCACAACCTTTTAGAACTCTATCCTTGGGAAATTCAACTCACACAATTAAACGTCCTCAGTAGCCATGATACCGCCAGATTAATGAGTATTGCCGATGGTGATCAAGCAAGTGTAGAATTATGTAATCTCTTATTATTCACCTTTCCCGGTGCGCCTAGTATTTACTATGGTGATGAAGTGGGTTTACCTGGAGGAATTGACCCAGACTGTCGGCGCGTTTTTCCCTTAAAATCTGAGTGGAATCAAGAAGTTTTAAATACGCACAAACAATTAATTTCTTTACGTCAAAATTACCCAGCTTTACGCATTGGTAATTATCAAGTTCTCTATGCAAAAGAAACAGTTTATGTATTTGCCAGAATTTTAGAAAATGAAGAATTAATTATTGCTGTCAATGTCGGGACTGAATCTATGACAGTGAATATAGATTGTCATAGTTTAAAATCTCAACCTAATCAAATTTTATTTGGTACAGGGGAAATTACATGGCAGGGTGACAATATTTTGTTGACTATTCCTCCTCGTAGTGGGTTCATTTCAGGACTATGATTTTTTTGATTTTTCCTAGGTTGGGTAGAACGAAGACCAAACCCAACATTAATTATAAGATGCCAATAAGGTATCGGCTCAATAAGTAGGGGCAAAAGAGGAAAATAAGTGCAACGAGGTACACACAGTGTGATAAAATAGGAGACATGACGCAAAAAATTATTGAGAGTGACAAATCAATATCAGATTTACTGCAAACCATCGAGCCAAAAGGGATTGCAGACGAATCAATGCGTCATACAGTAGAGATATTACTAAACTTAATAGAACAATTACAATAGACCTGTCCGAAAATTTAAAAAGCAGTCTGTGTCTGGCTTTGAGGATGTTCTCATGTCAGCCAGACTTGATGTAATCATGAGGGCTAGAG
>NZ_PGEM01000074.1 GCF_002934005.1 Cuspidothrix issatschenkoi CHARLIE-1
GGTTTATGGGATGCCCAAATTAATCATACCTGGGAAACTTACTCAGATAGTTGAAACTGTTCCCAGTTAAGACTGTCCCTGTTCCCTCTCCTCACAGACAACTTTTAGTCAGCAAACCCTAATTATTACCACTGATATTAAAAACGGTGAAGTTACCAACTAAATCAGCAGAAGGAAATAGTTGACGTAATTGAGCAAAGTTCTCAATTGAAGATTTAGTTATTCTGTCATACCATAATAATAAGCTATTTTTAGCTGTTGAGTGTTTTTCCCAAAATTCTCGTAAACTCCTCCGACTAATTACTCGCATGGGTTTAAAAATCAAAGTGCATCGTATTTTGAGGGCGGGGAGACCCCGCCCCTAGGTTTACCAAGAATGTAATGCCCTTAATTGGGGGGTTTTTTTGACTTGATGGGCTTGCATTCGGGTGAGGACATCATCTAAAATGCCTACGGCTTCCACAATATGACCACCTTTATTGAGCATGACACATTCTGCTCGTTCTGACATGGCGGCATCGGTCATTTCTGCCCGTGATGGCATTCCATGTTTAACGAGGTTTTCTAATACTTGCGTTGCCCAAATTACGGGTATATGGGCGGCTTCACATAACCAGAGTATTTCTTCTTGAATTTCTGCTAGTCGTTCATAACCAATTTCAATGGCTAAGTCTCCCCTAGCAATCATAATGGCAAAGGGTTGTTTACCTGCGGCTTGAATAATTAATTCGGGTAAATTAGTAACAGCAAGTGGTGTTTCTATTTTGGCAACTATAGCGGGTATGGGACAATTTTCTGGTAATCTGGCGGCTAATTCTTGTTGCAAAAGTTGAATATCTTCAGGGGTTTGCACATAGGAATAACCGATAATATCAACTTGATCAGCGTGGGCAGCAATAAAGTCTAAATCTCGTTTATCTTTGTCTGTTAAGGAACTTAAATGTAAGTCGGTGTAAGGAAAATTCATGCCTTTATCTGGTAAAAGTTTTTCACCTTTAAGACGGGCATGGGTGACTTTTAACCATACGCCTTCGGGTGTAATCGCCTCAACATAAGCACCTATTTTACCATCATCAATCCACACTCTTGTACCAATTTTTAATTCTTTTAATACATCTGGAATTGTACAACTAGCTTGAAAACATTGAGAATTAATGGTGGTGGGTAAGTCAGGGGTGAGAACCAGAGATTCACCTTTAAATATCCGTTGTTTGGGACTGGGAGCGATCGCAAATTTAATCCGGGTTTTTGGACCACCCAAATCCATGAGAATTTTGCAAGAAGTTCCTAATTCTAATTCTGCTTTTTTCACATTATTAATCATTGCTAACCATTCAACGGAGGTATCATGGCCGCAATTAATTCTGACGCAGTTTGTACCTTGATGCAGGAGATCCCGGACAAATTCGTAGTTGGTAGCAGCTTCTATTGATAATGTCACCATGATGCGGACTCGACGGTGATGGAGAGTATTACCAAATATATCTTCTGTATTTTGTTGTAGTAAGCGATCGCCTTCAAAAAATGCTTCTAAAGGGGGATGTGTAATGATAGAATCGTTATCTGTGCGACAAACTGCTTTTAATGTGGCAATCACAGCATCTAAGGTAGGTAAAACTTTGGCTTCTATTCTTCCTAAAGAAGACAAACCCCAAGGCATTAAAGCTGCTTGGAGTTCTCTTAAATCATATCTTCTCAGGGCTAAATAATAGGCCAGATTTTGACTACTATTAATAAATGATGGGCGGTGAATTTCTGTTTGCCATTGTTCAAATATTTCTCTGCCTTCCTGAACAACAGCTTGGCGAAGTTGTTGTATTGTAGTCAATAAAATCCGAGGATCAGATAGGTCTAATCCTTCATTTTTCATCTCTAGATGAGTAGACTGCATATTAGTAAATTCAACTCCACAAATTTAAAATTATTCTGTTGATTCAGAATATTTAAATTCACCTTTTGCTGCCACATTTTCTAATAGGGAACAGGGAACAGGGAACAGGGAACAGGGAACAGGGAACAGGGAATGGGGAATAGGGAATGGGGAATGGGGAATGGGGAATGGGCAAAATTAATTTCTTTCTTCTCCCCTACCCCCTTTATCACCTGTCACCGTAGCGTAGCACCTGTCAACAGTCAACCATCAACTATTCCCCTTTTTCTGCCACAGCAATTTCTAACATTGTTTTGATGACAGAATCAGGGTTGAGACTGATAGAATCTATACCTTGTTCAACGAGGAAACGGGCAAATTCTGGATAGTCACTGGGTGCTTGTCCACAGATGCCGATTTTACGACCATGTTGTTTGACAGTAGCGATCGCTTTTGCTATTGTCCGTTTTACAGCTTCATTGCGTTCATCAAAGAGATGGGCAACTAATTCCGAATCTCGATCTAATCCTAATGTTAATTGGGTCAAATCATTAGAACCAATGGAGAAGCCGTCAAAAACTTGGCTAAATTCATCCGCTAATAAAACGTTACTGGGCAATTCGCACATTACGTAAACTTCTAAGCCGTTTTCTCCTCGGACTAAGCCATTTTGAGCCATTTCTGCCAATACCCGTTTACCTTCTTCTGGAGTGCGACAAAAAGGAACCATGAGAATCATATTGGTTAAACCCATTTCATCTCTTACCCGTTTCATGGCTTGACATTCTAGGGCAAAACCTTCACGATAACGGGGGTCATAGTAACGAGAAGCACCACGCCAACCAATCATCGGGTTTTCTTCTTTGGGTTCAAATTGTCTACCACCCAAGAGATTTGCATATTCATTACTCTTGAAATCGGACAAACGGACAATTACAGGTTTGGGATAAAATGCTGCGGCAATTGTACCAATACCTTGAGCCAATTTAGAAACAAAGAATTCAGCTTTATCTTCATATTGGGCTGTTAACTCGCTAATTTTATATTTAGCAAGTTCGTCTTCTAATTCGTCAAAATGTAATAATGCTAAAGGATGGGCTTTAATATGGTTAGCAATGATAAATTCCATTCTTGCTAAACCAACACCATCATTAGGAATTGCGGTTAAACCTAATGCCTCTTCAGGATTACCCACATTCATCATAATTTTAGTACGGATACGAGGCAAATTATCTAAAGGTAATTCTCGAATTTCAAAGTTTAATAAACCATCATAAACTTGACCTGTTTCACCTTCGGCACAACTAACAGTTATCTCTTGTCCAGTTTCTAGAACTGTTGTGGCATCACCACAACCAACTAATGCCGGAATACCCATTTCTCTGGCAATAATTGCCGCATGACAGGTTCTACCACCGGAGTTAGTAACAATAGCACTAGCTTTTTTCATAATTGGTTCCCAGTCTGGGTCTGTGCGGTTGGTAACTAGCACTTCTCCAGGTTGGAATAAATTGATTTGATGTACATCAAGGATAACTCTGGCTTTACCTTGACCGATCATTTCCCCAACGCTACGACCTGTTAATAAAACTTGACTTTTTTCTTTCAGTTGATAAGTTCTAAGGACGGTTTTTGATTTTTGAGATTGAACTGTTTCTGGTCTAGCTTGGACGATAAATAATTCACCAGTTACGCCATCTTTTGCCCATTCAATATCCATCGGTGTTGCCATACCTCGGACTTGGGAGTAATGATCCTCAATTATACAAGCCCATTTGGCGAGTCGCAAAATTTCTTGGTCATTAAGGGCAAATTGGGTGCGTTCTGATTCGGGAACGGGGATGTTTTTGGTTAATTTTGACCCACCAAGGTCATAAACCATTTTTATTTCTTTTGTCCCCAAACGTTTTTGGAGGATGGGTTTATACCCTTGTTTTAAGGTAGGTTTAAATACTAAATATTCATCTGGGTTAACTGCCCCTTGAACTACGTTTTCACCTAAACCGTAAGCTGCGGTAATTAAGGCTGCATCTTTAAAGCCTGTTTCGGTGTCAATGGAGAACATTACGCCAGAGGATGCTAGGTCAGAACGTACCATTTTTTGCACACCGACTGATAAAGCAACTTCAAAATGATCGAAACCTTTAATTTGGCGGTAAGAAATAGCCCGGTCTGTAAATATAGAAGCAAAGCATTTATGACAGGATTCTAATACGCCTTGAAGTCCATGAACATTGAGATATGTTTCTTGTTGTCCGGCAAAACTGGCATCTGGTAAATCCTCTGCTGTGGCACTGGAACGCACAGCAACGTCAGTATCTATACCGTATTCTTGACATAGAGTTTGATATGATCGAGCGATCGCTTCTTGTAATTCTAAGGGAAATGGGGTTTCTAACATTAATGATCTGGCTTGTTTGCCACATTCCCGCAGATTATCCATATCTTCGACATCTAAATCTGCAAAAATCTTTCTTAGTTTGGCTTCTAAACCAGCCCCAATAATAAAGTATCTATAAGCATAAGCAGTTGTAGCAAACCCAGTGGGAACTTTCACCCCTTTGGGTCCAAGTTGTTGAATCATTTCCCCTAAAGAGGCGTTTTTACCACCTACTAGGGGAATATCTGCAATTCCCACGGAAGTAAAGGGTAATACTAAAGCTTGTTGGGGAAGCTGGTTATTTTCTTGGTTGCGTTTAATTTCCAGCATATTGTTCCATTCCTTAAAATATTTTCTGTTATTTAATTCAGTCTTTGGGGTTTTGTTGTCTTTTTACTCACCCACTATTTTTATACCCAGAGATTTTGAGGATCTTGTGAAGATATATTTACTGATATCTTCCGATTGCTAAGAGTGGGAAAAAGTATTTGATAGTAAATAGTTGATGCTCTGTAAACATTTATAAAGCCAGAGGATTGTCCTGTGAAGTTACTTATATTTACCTTCTGGCTTTGCTGTTCCATCTGACTCAGGGAGGAAGGCAGGGGGTATTTTTGTGTGTCAGAATCAGCATCAGATACAATGATAAATATAAGCGAAATTAAAGATAGTTATAGATGGGATTGTAAATAAATGTAGCGATAATATGGTGAAATGTTACATAATATATTTTTTTTGTAAATATCTTCACAATATCCTCATATTTACAAGTTACACTTCAAGAAATGACTATATAGCAGGTGACAGGTGAGCAGAGTTGAAAAGATTTTGGTGTAAGGTTTTTCGGTCAAGTTTGTATCTCATTCAAGTGCATACCGCTATAAGTATTTTTCGTGATTAGATAAAAATTTTATTCACCAACCACTTTTAATAAAAGGATGTGAAACCATTATGCCTTACTGCCCTTGTTGTACGGATTCTCTTTTACACCACATCCGTGGTTCTGAAAGCTACTGGTTTTGTCGTAGTTGTTGGCAAGAAATGCCAGTTTTAACCCAGGGTCACACTACCGAAGTTCCAAAACCCATTTTGGCTAAACTCGCTAAAGACATATTCACGTCAGATCATTATGGTCAGTCACATCAACGAGATGGGTTAAGATTAAACTTGGAAGGTAAGTGGCACAGAAAGATTTTATCTCATGTGTAATTACACATTTTAGGGGCAATTCATAAATTGCCCCTACAGAAATATAGCCCAACTTCATATAGAATTAGTATCGGCTATTCTCAATCAAACACGAAAATCTATCTCCTGTACATCTATCCTGAATATCCTGATAGCGTTCACGTAATGTGCCGTTAGCGGTAGCGTGGGTTAGCCATTTCTGAAAATTTACCCTTTAACACAAAGAACTTGTTTCAAAGTTGCCACAATTTCCACCAAATCAGATTGGTTTGCCATTACCTGTTCAATGGGTTTATAAGCAGCAGGAATTTCATCTAAAAGTCCCGTATCTTTACGACATTCTACACCTTTGGTTTGCTCGATTAAATCATCAAGATTATAGACATTTTTAGCTTTAGTTCTTGACATTAACCGCCCAGATCCATGACTACAGGAGCAAAAACTATGGGCATTTCCTTTACCTTTCACAATAAAAGATTTTGTTCCCATTGAACCAGGAATAATTCCATAATCTTCGGTTTGAGCGCGAACTGCACCTTTACGAGTGACATACACATCCTCACCAAAATGTAATTCTTTTTCGGCGTAATTGTGATGACAATTTACCTCTAATAAAGGTTTAAATGGTTTCCCTCCTGATAGATGTTTTTCGACGATTTTTTTAAATCGTTCCATCATTACATCACGGTTAAAAAGTGCATAATTTTGCGCCCATTGTAAGTCTTCCCAGTAGGCTTTAAATTCTGGTGTACCAGCGACAAAATAAGCTAAATCTGGATCTGGTAATTTCTCACCTGCCATTTTTGCTAATTCTTTGGCTGTGTCAATATGGCATTGTGCAAGTTTATTACCAATGTTCCGTGAACCAGAATGTAACATTAACCAAACTTGGTTTTCTGTGTCGAGACAAATTTCTATGAAATGATTCAATTTGTTACTAATTGCTAGTTAAGCTTATGCAGTCTCCACCGTCTAAGTTGAATACTGCTTCGACTTCTACTTAATACTTCCATTGAAAACTCAACTGAATAGGTAGGCATAATCAGGGTGATTGAGTGTGATATTAGTGGTTTCCATAATTCCACAATATCATAAATGAAAGTAGCAATTGATCAAGTCATTTCTGCTTGATTCTATACCTTCAAGTTCGGTATAGTTCGGAGTACACCTTCATCCTAAATATATATTAGGATGCCCAAGTCCCTCTACTCTCTACGGGGCGTTTTACCGCTTCCCTCGGTATTAGCGATCGCAGCTTTCACCGATTTGGACGAGTTTTTAATCCTACATTACTGTAAGATGGGGCAATCTTTCACCCCCACCCAGAGAACCCATTTGTTTCATCGCTTTACCTTCTAAGTCTTGCACACCCCGATGCAAATTAGAAAAGTTCCGCCATTTTTGCCAGTTAGTTACGGCTTTTTCTACATCTTTATTTTCATTAAATCCTGTAGGAATTGCAGCTTCAATATCGAGGCGTATTTTCTTGAGTTTGCCTTCTAATTTTTCACCTGTAAATGGTGTTTTAATGGCACTCATACCGCAACCCAGGTCTACACCCACAGCCGCAGGAATAATAGCATCTTTAGTAGCAATTACTGAACCAACTAACGCGCCTTTGCCTAAGTGGACATCGGGCATTAAGGCTACGTGCTTAAATACAAATGGCAAGGAGGCTACATTCTTGGCCATTTTGGTTTCATCTGAGCCTAAGGGATGATTTGCCCAAGATAAAACGGGGTGGGGTGTGGTAATTCCTAATTGTTCGTAGGGCATAAAAAAGTAATCAGCTATTTATCTTATACTACATTTATACTACATTAAGGTTTATTTGTCAAATTTTGATCAGAAAAACTCTATAGGACTTACGCAAGATGTGGTTAAAACCCATATTATTGCGTAGGGGTAATTCATGAATTACCCCTACTCTAATAACGGCATTTTTTCAGAAGTGGGGGATCTTTGTTGGTAATCCACACCAAAATACATAATAATTATGGGTGAGGATCTGATTTACTATTTTTTTGGCGTATTTACATGAGTTTAAAGGCGGTCTTATTTAATTTCAATGGTGTCATTATCAAGGATGAATCAATTCACTTAAAATTGATAGATGAGATTCTTGTGCAGGAAAATCTCCAACCTGGACGGGTGCAAGAACATCAAGCTAGTTTGGCTAGGGGCGATCGCGCTTATTTTCAAGATTTGCTCAAAAATCGTGGTAGGGTAGTGACACCAGAATATATGTCTGTGTTACTCACTCGCAAAGCGCAAGCTTATCTCCTGGAATTGGAAAAGCTGGAAAAATTGCCTTTGTCTTCTGGAATTGAAGATGTAATTTTTCAGATTCGTTCCTGTCATCTGAAGATGGGATTAGTTAGTGATTCTTTACATCAAGAAATTCAAGCGGTTTTAAACGCTGCTAAATTAACTGAATACTTTCCTGTAATTGTGTCGGGGGATGATATTACTAGCAGTAAACCCAGTCCTGAAGGTTATTTGCTGGCAGTTGAACGGATGAATCAGGTATATCCTGAGTTAAATTTACAACCTGATGAATGTTTAGTAATTGAGGATACTTTAGCAGGTATTCAAGCAGCTAAACGCGCTCAAATGCAAGTGGTAGGTTTAGCGAATACTTACCCCTTCCATATGTTGCAACGTCAAGCAAATTGGACAATTGATTATTTGATTGATTTAGATTTACAACGGGTACAGGAAGTTTTTTTAGAAAAAGATGTGAAATCTGCTGTTCCTGAATGTTAATATATAAAATGTATTCTAGAGTTGCTAATGTAAGCACTCATAAGGGGAATTAGCTCAGTTGGTAGAGTGCTGCGATCGCACCGCAGAGGTCAGGGGTTCGAGTCTCCTATTCTCCATTGTTGTACATTCGCAAATTATATGTCGCTTTTCGCAATTTAGTGTCGTTGTTCGCAAATTAATGTCGCGGTGGTTGTTTTTCCGAGTCAATTTAATTATTCTAAGTTTTCGCAAATTAATGTCGCATGAACTTAACATTGACTGCACAATACAATAAATTATGATTATTGATATGTGTTTGATCGCAGCACTCCTTTCAACCCTCCCATGATCATTTCTATTTTGCAACCATTTTAATGGTTAATGCAAGTCAATAACCTATATTTTTTACCACCCCTAGTCGGGATGGTAGTTGAAACTGCAACGCTCAAATATATTCTTGGCAAATTTATCTACTTTCAACCCACCCCTAGTCGGGATGGTAGTTGAAACTATTTCCAATACAGGCAACAACGGGAGATGGTTACTTTCAACCCACCCCTAGTCGGGATGGTAGTTGAAACCAATTGTAGTAGAGCCACCAATCTCACTTAGAATGATCTTTCAACCCACCCCTAGTCGGGATGGTTGTTGAAACCGCACCCGTCTAGACCCTTGCCAATACAGGTTTCCAGATGCGATTTTGGCAAACCTGTTAAAAAATCTGTTTTTTTGCTCTCAATGGAGGACATTCATCACTCTTCAAATGAGTCAAATCAATACTGGACAAGGGATTCAATGTTTTGGCAGATCCCCAGGGTTTTTGACCCCGCTTATGGTTCGCCAAAAAAAAGATTTGAGAGGATTCCCCCGACGAAGGGGGTGATTCAGTAGCCACCACTGTGGAAATCCACATCGTTATAAATAACGACTATGGCTAAAAGCCTTACTCCTTATTGCTGGGAGCGCACCTATCCTGTCTTGCGACAGCAGCATCAGAAGCGGGCAGCTACCAGGCTCAGAAAGCATGACAGTCTTCCAACTGCCAAACTAAGCCAGATTTTTCATAGTACAGAGACTCCAAGGAGCATGAACTACGGCGCTATTGTATCTATATTATATTTTCAAGGTTCGGATTCGTAAACTAAATTAGACTGACTTAATAGTTTGACGTTCTTGGTAAGCAAAAACAGCTACATCTCGCGCTTTTTCTTGTGGACTAGCTCTGATCAGTAAACCAAAAAGTTTT
>NZ_PGEM01000075.1 GCF_002934005.1 Cuspidothrix issatschenkoi CHARLIE-1
TTAACTGATGTCCTAACTACTTTGTCTACAGCTATAGCTGTAATAATGGCTGCAAAAGCAATACCCAAAATTACAAAAGTTTGTTTAACTCCAAAAGCATCTATCAGAAACTTAGCCAAAGGTGCGGTAATTAAAGGGGATAAGCCAAAACCAATTACAGTAGCACCAACAGCCAAACCTTTTTTATCAGGAAACCACTTAGCTACCACAGCCAAAGGTACACCGTAAGCGATACCCACACCCATACCAGCAATCACACCATAGGTAATAGTTAATGTGGGAATATTGCCACCGAAACTGGAGAGAATATAACCTACAGCCGTAATTAACCCACCCACACCCGTAATCAAACGAGTATCAAAACGATTAATATAAAAGCCAGTAATGGGCATTAAAATTGCGAATACAACCAACAGCATCGTAAATGGTAATAGGCTATCAGTTGCACCGACATTCAGAAGTTTTTCCAAAGGTTTTCTAAAAATACTCCAAGAATAAACTGTACCCAAGCACAGTAAAACAGTAATACTTAGAGGTATAAATATTTTCAATATATACGGTTGCTTGTGTCTGTGTTTTAAGTTACTACCTACTGCACAATACTTAGTGATCGCTCTTCGGAGAAAAACTTTTTGTCTTACTGATTGAATAGAAACCGTATAATTTAGCTGTATAATGTAACAAAAAAATGAGACGTATATAAAATGAAAAAAACTATTGCAGGTCTAACAACTTTTATACTGTTGAATACTTTTTTTTTGCAACCGCATACAATTGCAAATACAAATAAATTGAGTTTGCAAGATAAAAGTAAGAAACCTAGTAAAACAAAGTATTTAACTGTACCTTACAATGAGTCTATACGGATAACTCCAGACTTTTTAGGACATGACTTAAAAGCAATTATAGATGTGTTAACAAAAAGAAAAGAATTTTTTAAAAAAGGTGAATTTGAAACTACACAGGAATTTAACGAAAGAATCAATAGGGAACAAATTAAACCAATACTTGGAACGGTAAGTCTTGACAGTAAATTAGCTTTTGTTGCTCAAAAATATAGGAGTTTTTTATTAGACGTTAAAACCTCCTATGATGCTGATTCAAATTTGTTTAGCATAGAGATTCCATCAAGTTATGAAGGTTTTATATCGAAGGCGATAATCAACGGCGGTGATCGATTAATAGGTCACGAAAAGGGTTATAGCTTAGATTCTCAAATTGTTGATCTTGGTACGTATAAAGGTTCAAATGCTTATGGAGCTACAGTAGAGGTAGAAAAAATCAGTTATATAACCTGGGTTTTATTTCCTGGTAGAGTTATTGAAAAGCAGAATATTCAGCTAACAATGAATCGAGACGCAGCGATAAATTTAAAAGATAATATGGGCGTAATGTTTATCTGTAAAATAATAAAGTCAGACCCCATAGACGAACAATCACGGTTAAGTAAACCAACTTTTCAAGACCCAAAAGAAATCCTTTTTCTTGAATATAGGCTAAGAGTTGAAATAATGGAAATAAAGATATTCAATAAAAGCACTGGTAGCGTATATCACACAATAAAATTATGATGAATGTAAGGGGGTAAAGACAAGATACGCGCAAAATTTATCACCATGTAAACTTTTGTAAAGTAGCCATGTATTTTATGTCTTTCCAACATTGCCTAGTTTGAGCCAAACTAGGCGATGTTATGAGCGCAATTCAGCGGAATAATAATGGTTTTAGCTTTTCTTGATAAGAGTCTTCAACTTCTGTTTTCGGTAATGTTTAGAAAGATCGGATAAATAAGTGTGAAGCTTTCACCAGACTAAAAGCCTTACTCAGTATACTTTTTTCTTATATAGACAAAGGCGATCGCCTTCAATTTGTTACAAAAAATTTACATGGTGATAAATTTTGCGCGTATCTTGTCTTTACTCCAAGTTAACACTTCGACTACGCTCAGTGTGAAATTTAGTGATCGCAGAATCAAAACTAAGCTTTATAAATCTGGTAATGGTCAACTGATTCACGTTGATGTGAATGCTAGTTTGAATATTTTACGCAAAGTAGTCCCGACAGCTTTTAGTCTAGGGATAGGGGGCGTTGTAGTTCGCCCCGTCGGGGTTATTCCCGGCAAATGAAAGGCATGAGATATTTGTCTATGTTTTTTGTAACTATCTCACTTTTTGGCTAAATTAATCCTGGTAAGAATTAATCAGAATTAGTATGGCACTGTATTTAGATTCAGCTATTGTCGCCGAAGCGGAGATTGTTAAACATTGGGGTTGGGTAAAAGGTATCACCACAAACCCCACATTATTGGCACAAGCTAACACCCCACCAGAAACCACCCTTAAAACATTAGCCTCTTTAACATCAGGTCCCCTATATTATCAACTCCTGGCTTGCGACTATAAAAAAATGGTCATCGAAGGTAAAAAAGCCTTTGAAATTATTGGTGATCAAACTATTCTCAAAATCCCCGCCACACCTTTAGGGTTTGAAGTTGTAGCCACCCTTTCACCAGCAATTACCTGTTCCGTCACTGGTATTTACAGCCCTACACAAGCCGCAGTAGCTAAGGAAGCAGGAGCAAAAATTGCGATCGCCTATGTTAATCGTGCTACACGCTTATTAGGAGACGGTATTGGCTTAGTTAAAGAAATAGCGACCATTCTCCAGGGTAGTAACGTTGAAATTTTAGCAGCTAGTATCAAGTCACCAGCGGAAGCAGCCGCATCTCTTCAAGCTGGTGCAAATCATCTCACCTTACCCTTAGCAATGTTGGCAGCTATAGCCAGTCATGAACTTTCTAATCAAACCGTTGCGGATTTTGCGGCTGGAGGCATGGGCTTAACAATCCAAACTAATTTAACCTCAATTCTAGATAGAGAATACTTTTAGTTAATTAGTGAAGGGTTTCACCCCTCATCCTAAAAACCTTGATTTTAGATGATAAAAATATTTTAAAATCAGTTTTATTGCCGGAGACTAAATATCTGACAAAGCTGTGAGATCAAGTTAAATCAGGGATGATGGGTATGACCCCCCATTAGTTATTCTCGAATAAATATGGCTAAAAAACTGTTAATGGTGAACAATTGAAAAATTTTAAAAAAATGCCAAATTGGCAACCATCATCAAATAAACCAGGCTAAATTATATGAGACAAGAGAAAACAAGAGAGTTGTTAAGAGACAGCATCAATTAACAAATAACTCTTGTAGAGATTGTCTAAAAAATAAATAGAATTAGTATTTGCTGCATAGGAATACCTGCTAAATACAGGCGTTGTCGTTAACCTGCAAATTACCCCCCTAATTAACGGTTTTCGTCTGTATGAATAAATTCCTAATCGCTTCAGCAGCAAATGGTAGAGTGGGAGTGAAAGGCGCTTGATAATGCCTCCTCCCACTCTCTTTTTTTGGGTACTGTCTATATAAGAATTCAGGAGTTCAGGAGTCAGGAGTTCAATTTAATTTGGCTCTACCGGACTTAGTATGCTAATAGGATTAGGGAACTCTTAACTGGGAACAGTAAAAATGTCGGATATTAATGACTTTAAAGACTTAATGATTTGGCAAAAAGGGATGGATATTGCACCAAAGGTGCTATTTTCTTACTAAACTTTTTCCCAAAGACGAACTATATGCTATGGTTCAACAAATTAGAAGAAGTGCAGCATCCATTCCAGCTAATATAGCGGAAGGATATGGGCGAAGGTAGATACAGATAAATTCACAAGTACGCACTCTAAATTCAGATACTTACCAAAAGCATACTATTAATTTTATGAGTTACTACGTGATCTATGATGGGAACTGTAATCTTTGTGTAACTTTAGTACAGTTACTAGAAACTTTAGACCAGGGAAAACTATTTCGCTATGTTCCCATGCAAGATGAGGAGACATTATCCCAATGGGGAATTACTTCCACAGATTGTCAACAGGGGATGATTTTAATTGATGGTAATGCAATAGAGAAACGTTGGCAAGGCAGTAATGCGGCTGAAGAAATTGGGCGACTATTACCGCTAGGAAGTGTGTTCATACAGGCTTATCGGGCGTTACCGGGGATGAAATGGGCTGGAGATAGGTTTTATGAACAAATCCGGGATAACCGTTACACCTTATTTGGTAAGCGTGATCAAACCTATCAATCAGCATACTGTCTAGATGGTAGTTGCAAAACTGGTAACGAGTAATCTTGAGATGAGCAGAAAAACTAGTACCACAGGGCGGAATTAAAAATTAAAGATTGAAAATTAAAAAAGCTAATTTCACAAGCTTTTTAGGCATTTTTAATGGTGTGTTTATTTACGCCGTGTTGTATTGGTTATTTTTACTGACTTGGCCGATTAAACACCTCTAAAATTTGCCGACAAACCTGTTTAAGCTTTTCCCCAACCTCAGCAGAGGGTACAGAGTCACCAACAAAACTCCAGGTTTCAACAGTAGAAAGCCGCCAAACTTCTCCACGATGATCAAACCCAGCGGCTTCTACACCAATAGCGCGACGGTGATGACTGATGGGATCTTGATAAAATCGGATTTGAATTAAAATACTGCGACAGTGCCAAGATTTGCTAATACCAGGAAAGTGAAAACCAATATCTATGGAATCAGGATCTACTAATTCTCTGGTTTCCGGGTCATTATGCCAAGGTTTAAGATCAGATTTGACATCAGGAAACTCGTATTTAAATAGATTGACTACCGTAGCAATTTTGCTGGCAAATTCTAGGTTTATGGCTTGTTCGGCTGCGTTCACTCAACAATACTCCTCTATTCGGTTGGTCTGTGGGAAGAGAAAAACAGAAAAACCCGATTTAATTGTAATGATTCATTACATAGCGATCTAAAATAACACTGTTAATCTGTAAACAAACAAAAAATTAACTTCCATTTATGGTGCGTCAACGTTCTATTTTGTCACTGATTTTTGTATTATTAGCAACATTTTTGATTAGTTGTGGTAGTCCCAGTGTTGCTACTGTACCACCATCTTATACAGCAGCGGAAGTTGCTAAAATTCAGGAATATGTTCCCGGAATTCAGATGGTGCGCGATCGCAGCACAGAACTAGAAAACCTGATTAAAAAAGGTGAATGGATCAAAGTGGGTAATTTTATTCATGGACCCATCACAGAAGCTAGATTGAATATGACTTATATCATCCCCAACCTAGCACCCCAATCTCAAGCTAAAGCAAGAGAAATCAGCAAAGATTTACTCAAAGACCTAGTAAGAATAGATCAAGCTGCTTCAGCAGGTAATACCAGTCTGGCTTTAAGCAAATACAAAGAAGCTTTTGCAGATATTGACAAATTCTTACAACTAGTTCCCGAAAAGAGTAGCTAAGAGAGAAGGCAGGAGGGAAGAGGTAATACAAAGATTAATATCCTTCCCTGCTCCCCTGCTGCTCTACCCCTGCCTCCTTTAGAGTCTTGAATCACAAAATTCTAGGCTAATGGGGTGATAGGGTGGAGAAAAAGACTCTTCATTCTTCACCCCTGACTCAAGCGCAAAAACCATGAATGTAGTAATTATCGGTTGTGGTGTGGTTGGGGCGGCGATCGCCTATGAACTCAGCCAAGTTAAAGGTTTAAACATCACCGTTTTCGAGCAAAAACAGCCCGCACAAGGTTCTACCAGTGCCGCCCTCGGTGTCTTAATGGGCATCATTAGCCATAAAACCAAGGGTAATGCTTGGCGAATGCGACAAAGTAGCATCCAACGCTATACAACTTTGATTCCTGAATTAGAAAGGATTACAGGGCGAAAAATCCCTTGTAACCGTCAAGGAATCGTCATGCTGTTATCAGAAAATTTGGAGCGTCCTTTAGAAAGTGGCGTAGAAGTGCTGTCAGAATGGGAAAAACTCCGGGAAATTCGTCAATCTCAAGGTTGGCAATTGCAAGTTTGGGATCAAGAACAACTGCAAAAATACTGTCCTCAAGTTAGCCACCCGCAAATTATTGGTGCTGTCTATTCTCCCCAAGACTTACAACTAAATGCTACAGCTTTAACTTTAGCTTTAGTGGATGCAGCCCAACGTAATGGTGTAAATTTCAAATTTGGTGTATCTGTGACGGGAACAGAAACCCCACCACCAACCCCCCAAGTACCCTTACACATCAAAAAAGCATTGGGAGAAGCGCGCAAATGTAATTTTATTGAAACTACAGAAGGTAAAGTTAACGCTGATTGGTTTATCGTCTCTGCTGGCTTAGGTTCAACAGCCTTAACTGCTAAATTACATCAGATGGTGAATATTCGTCCGGTATTGGGACAAGCTTTATATCTAAGTTTAGGACGTGCTTTAGGAAATCCTGAGTTTCAACCGGTAATTACTGGTAATGATGTACATATTGTACCAATGGGAAATGGTGATTATTGGGTGGGTGCGACTGTGGAATTTCCCAATGATGAAGATATAGTATCTCCAAATCAAGAATTATTAGATACTGTCAGGCAACAGGCGATCGCATTTACCCCAGATTTAGCCGCAGCCAAGGTTCTCCGCACTTGGTCAGGATTGCGCCCTCGTCCCGAAGGTAGACCAGCGCCAGTTATTGATAAACTACCGGGTTTTACAAATGTTCTCCTAGCTACCGGACACTACCGCAATGGTGTTTTACTCGCCCCTGCAACAGCCACAGCCATTCGGGAAATTATTTTACCCCAAGATTCTCATTCTTAGGACTAAGATCCCCGACTTCTTAAAGAAGTTAGGGATCTGCTAAATGGGATCTGCAATCACTATAATTATTCATAGATTCATCAGTACCACTGCTGAGTTAAAAACTTTATTTATATTCTGTACAACGGAGATTCAGATATGGTACAGCAACTTACACCACCAGAAATTAAACCAGAAATCATCTACCCTGACAGTGATGGCAACCCTATGTCTGATAATACTAAACAATATCAATGGATTGTTAAAATTAAAGAAAATTTAGAAATATTATTTGCACCAAACAATGATGTATTTATAGCTGGTGATTTACTTTGGTATCCCGTTGAGGGAAGTGTAAAAACCCGCCAAGCACCTGATGTGATGGTGGTTTTTGGTAGACCCAAAGGTGATAGAGGTTCTTATAAACAATGGCAAGAAAATAATATTGCTCCCCAAGTAGTATTTGAAATTCTTTCACCAGGCAATAGTACCAAAGAAATGGCGAAAAAAATTCTTTTTTATCAACGTTATGGGGTAGAAGAATACTATATATATGATCCAGATACAATTGAATTAACAGGATTTATTCTTGAAGAAGAATGTTTAGAAGCAATTGAAGAAATTAACGGTTGGGTAAGTCCACGTTTAGGAATTCGTTTTCAATTAACAGCAGATAATTTAGAAATTTCTTATCCTGATGGTAGTAAGTTTCTCACATCTGTAGAATTACATCAAAGGGTAGAGCAAGAATATCAAAGGGCAGAACAAGAATATCAAAGAGCAGAACAAGAGTATCAAAGAGCAGAACAAGAACGGCAAAATTATCAAGACCTATTAGCAAAATTAGCAGCGAAAGGTATTGATATCAATAATCTGTGATTAGTCAGTAAATTGTAGGTTGGGTTGACGCAAGGAAACCCAACATTATGAAATCAAAAATGATTAAGTAGTGATACAAAATAAATTATATAGCAATCCTAAATAAGATATGAACACCTTTTCTCTATACCTCTGCGTCTGGAGCGGTTCGTTTTAAAAATCCGTTCATAAATCAAATAGGATTGCTATATAACTCATCACTCTATGGGAAAACCAGGAATAATTATATCAATTTCCTGCATTAGGTTTAAAGTTTCTGTTAAAGCAATGACAATTTTTTGATAGTGGTTAATTTCCTCTATAGATAATTCTCGTTTGGCGTTTTTTCTATCTTTTAGCCATTTATCTAATACCTGATATCCACCAATCTTAAATTCCCAGATATGTGGGGGAATATCTGTAAAATAACTCTGTTTATTAATATAAACCTTTTGGAATTCTGAATTATAGGTAACTTCCCTAACTTGATTATCTCCTATTCCTTGATAGGTTGTAATTAAATTATTGAATATATCTGATTTCATTAAATGTAAATTAACTAATTTTTCTCCTTTGATAGCTAATGAGTTAAATAGGTTTTCGTTACTGGTTAAGGGAAGACGGGGAAAATCTATTTTCAGAAATTCAGCGTAGCGAGTGCGATAAGTGGGACTGTGAAATATTGCATAAGCATAGTAAAATATTTGTTCAGGTGTGGGTATTTTACCAAGTTTAGTTTTGATAGCTTCTAAGAATTTTGGGGATAAATTAGGGGTTTTTTCTAGGAAAAGGTTAGTTTGTTCATTTTCTGTATTTGGATAAGTGTAAAGAGGAAAAACATAAGTTGCTTCTCTACTTTTCAATGAAACAGCACAATGTTCTGTTAAAGTTTCCGAACAAAATATATGATAAAAACCTGGTTCAACTTGTTGACGACATGAAAGTAAAGCAATGTTATTACCTTTTAATAAATGTGTCATTAATTCTTTACGACTATCACCTCTTTCAATAATCCTAGGGTTATAATAAACCCAACGATTATCAAATGGCCGATAAGCATATAATAATATATTTGATTCAACTTCATTTTCTTGGATATTTAACTTAGCTTTTTCTAAAGTCCAATATTCTGTATCTTTGATATTGTACTTTTCTTTTAATTCTTCTAAGTTAGTGTTTGTAGCAATATCATGAAAACGATTTATTAATTGTTCCCTATCATATTCAACACATACATTATCTCTTCTAGTTTTCACTCCTGCGGCATAAATGGAAAAAATATCAGTAATACTTAACTCTCTTTTATATTCATCTTCATAATCAAGATTTTTAGGTGCCAAAAAGTAATTAGGTGCAGTTGGTTTTACCTCTATCCAATCAACATTATCTAAACTTGCAGATTCCAAAAATTTATATTTATCCTCACGACTTCCCCAAACATCATAATATAATACCTTAGCCATTTCCTTAATCCCATCTCTGGATTTATAAGCAGTAAAACCATAATCAGGTTTACTTTTTTCCCGCACAGCAATTAAAATGGCTACACCTTGTTGAATATCAAAAACATTTTGATCAATATTACCATCTGGAGTAGTTTCCTTTAATAAAGAATTACCATGTAAATCCATGATATATAAAGTATCAAAATATTTTAATAATTCCTCCCTCATTCCCCGATGAATTAAACCATTAACATAGGAATGATTAGTAATAAAACCAATAATACCCGCATTGTGACTATTATTTTCTATTTGATATTGAGCAAATCTAATAAATTTAATATAATCATCATCCAAAGGTTGAATATTTTTCTCTCCTTCTAATCTTACTCTACCTTTATATAATTCTAAAAGTTCCCCAATGTGGGTTAATTCCGTAATAGTTTTACCTGCTTTACCAGTTTTATAAATTCTATCCCAAACTAAACCAGTATAGTCCACATCTGCTAAATATTTTTCATCTTGATTTAAGATTCTTTTACGTTTACTAGCATTTTGAGAACTGACAGAATAGGGAGGATTTCCTAATACTACAGTAATGGGAATTTCTGTTTTTACCTTTGCTGCTTGACTGGATTCTTCCGCGATAATTTGGGTAATTCCAGATATTAAATCACCTTGTTTTATCCCTTCTTCCAAAGCATTAGTTAAATATATTTTTAATCTTTCATTTGGGGCAAATTTATATTTTAAATATCCCAGTAATACACCTATTTTTAAATGTGCTATGGTATAAGGAGTCATTAATAACTCAAAACCAAAAAGACGATTTAAAAGTTCTGTATCTCTTAATAAATTTTCCCAACTACGAACATCATATTTAGCAAAATTATCACGAATTTGTTGAATAACTGCATATAAAAATGTTCCTGTTCCTGTGGCCGGATCAAGAATTGTTACCCTTCTATTTCCTAAACCATATTCTAAATCAAAGATTGTTCTATCTACTAAAATATCATTCACAGCACCCACGATAAATTTAACCACAGGTTCAGGAGTATAATAAACTCCGCGACTTTTTCTTAATGATGCTTGATAAGCAGCTAAAAATGTTTCATAAAAGTGAATTACTGGGTCTTCTGTGCGGGTTTCTCGACCAAAATTTTCTAAAATATTGGTCATATCTATTCTGTTAAATAACTCAATTAAATTCTCAATAGATTTGTGAATTTTACTAACGCTACCAGTTCCTAAAACTAAATCAAATAAACCTTTTAAAAAAGGGATTCTATCACTAATATAAATACTAGCTGTAGTGCGATTAAATGCAAATTCTTCAGGGTTTTCTGTATGACCAATTTTTGCAGTAAATAACCCATAGGCAATAGTTTGGGCGTACATATCCGCAAATTTATCATTATCTGTATCTAACAATAGTAATTTTTTAAAGGTTTCTTTGAGGCGATTTAATTCTTCCGTAGGATCTTCTATGACTAAAGATAATTCAATGGCATTTCTAATAGTTTTAGTATAAGCAGCCATTTCTTTAGCTAAATCATAATAATTATTAATATCATTAGCCTTTTGATTCAGAAATGATTGTAATAATTCTGTGATCGGTTTTAAATCATCAACTAGAGTAATTTCTCCTTGTTCTAAGGTAGCTAATTCAGCAGTTTTTTCACATTCCCCATCTACATACCAACGGAATTGTAGGTAATTAGTTAAGATGAAGTTATAACCTATATTCGATTCTAAATAACGTTTAATTTGCTGTTCATTTTGTTTGTCTAATTTAGTAATGTTGATATTAATATCTTTAGCTTCTATATATCCCACAACACGCTCATTTTTTCTGATAGTTAAATCAGGTATTCCTGCTTGATTACCTTTTTCTTCTACTATGGTATTAATGCCAATTTCTAACCCTTCTATTAAACTTTGTAAACTGGAATAGTGACTACGTTCTCCACCGTGTTTAATATTTTTTTGTAGGTTTTGGATGTAGTTATTAAAGTTAAACATAGTTGCTATTTTTTAGATTATAGACTGTTCAGAATAGCATATATTTGTTCATTTCGCATTGATAAAAACAAAATTTTATTAATCTTAGTAAAAAATTACAATTATAGATTTTAGGTAAGAATGCAGCCATAGCAATCATTCATGGACAGATCCCCGACCTCTTAAAGAAGTCGGGGATCTAGAATTTGGGATTTACCACCTTTATATAAACCAGAACTTAGGCAAAATACCTCTAAAACTCTCTTTATCTTCTTGTCCTTCGTGCCTATGCCTTCGGCACGCTTCGCGAACGTGGTTCATTCTTTCGTAACTTGTGGGTAAGTCCTATTTGTCAAAATTACCCAAAAATCCCTCTTAAATCTTCTTTCTCCGTGTCCTCTGCGGTTCGTTTTTCCTTTCCCACTACGTAAGAAAAGACTGATTACCAACTAAAACACCTTCAAAATTACGGTTTACCAGATTCATCAGTTGCTAGACTCAGATAAGCTAGTAAAGAAGATCCTTGCAAACTGAGTAAATATTCTCAACAGACTAACTACGTTATAACTGAATTATGTTTGATGCACTATCTGACCGTTTAGAGTCCGCCTGGAAAAAACTGCGAGGACAGGATAAAATCTCCCAATCCAATATACAAGACGCTTTACGGGAAGTGCGTCGGGCGTTGTTGGAAGCAGATGTCAATCTCCAGGTAGTCAAAGATTTTATTAACGAAGTCGAAACCAAAGCCCAGGGGGCTGAAGTTATCGCCGGCGTGCGTCCTGATCAACAATTCATTAAAATTGTTTATGATGAATTAGTGCAAGTCATGGGGAAAGAAAATGCTCCCCTGGCAGAAGTTGCAGGTAAAACCACCGTTGTATTAATGGCAGGTTTACAAGGTACAGGTAAAACCACAGCCACCGCAAAATTAGCTTTACATTTACGCAAACAAGAGCGTAGTTGTTTATTAGTGGCTACAGATATCTATCGTCCTGCCGCTATTGACCAGTTAATTACCCTGGGTAAACAAATTGATGTTCCAGTCTTTGAACTGGGAAGCGATGCTGACCCCGTAGAAATTGCCCGTCAAGGGGTAGAACGCGCCAAAGCCGAAGGCATAAACACAGTAATTATTGATACTGCCGGACGCTTGCAAATTGACGAGGATATGATGGCGGAATTAGCCCGCATCAAAGAAACAGTCCAGCCCGATGAAACCCTGTTGGTTGTGGACGCAATGACCGGGCAAGAGGCAGCAAACCTCACTCGCACCTTCCATGATCAAATCGGCATTACTGGGGCAATCCTGACTAAAATGGATGGAGATAGCCGAGGTGGTGCGGCCTTATCTGTGCGGCAAATTTCTGGCGCGCCCATTAAATTTGTCGGTGTGGGGGAAAAAGTCGAGGCACTACAACCGTTTTATCCTGAACGGATGGCTTCGCGGATTTTGGGCATGGGGGATGTTCTCACCTTGGTAGAAAAAGCCCAAGAAGAAATAGATTTAGCAGATGCGGAGAAAATGCAGGAGAAAATCCTGTCAGCAAAATTTGATTTTACTGACTTTCTCAAGCAAATGCGGTTGTTGAAAAACATGGGTTCTCTGGGTGGCATTATCAAAATGATTCCAGGGATGAATAAACTTTCTGAGGATCAATTAAAACATGGAGAAACTCAGTTAAAACGCTGTGAAGCCATGATTAACTCCATGACAATTAAAGAACGCCGTGATCCAGATTTATTGTCTAGTTCGCCTAGTCGCAGAAAAAGAATAGCATCGGGATCTGGTTATAAAGAATCAGATGTGAGTAAATTGGTGTCAGACTTTCAAAAAATGCGATCGCTCATGCAGCAAATGGGACAAGGTAGCATTCCCGGTATGCCTGGAATGTTCGGTGGAGGTGGCAATCCTTTAGCCGCAGGAAATCGTCCTTCACCTGGCTGGCGTGGCTACCCTGGCGGCGCACCACCAACGAAGAAAAAGAAAGAGAAAAAGAAAAAAGGCTTTGGGACTCTTTAAAATTTAAGCACAAAATCCCGGATTTATTCCATAAATTCGGGATTTCCTAAAGGCAAGAACTACGGTGTTTGTTCAGAGTCTCAAAAATGCAAAGCGATCGCAAATCACTATAATTGTTAATATATTCATCAGTGTCACTGCTTGTGTTCAAAACTTTATTTACCTCTAGTAAAATCGAGATTCAGATATGGTACTTATCTAAACTTTGGTAACCAATCAAAACCTTATTAGCAAACGACTTTACTATGCCTATCTCTAGTCTTCAAAAATCATTAATTCAACCCTGATTGGTGACAATTTCATTTTCTGCAAAATTCGAGCAAATTTATGATATCTACTACTGCAATTTCTCCCATTTTAACTATTCCTCCCCTAGAAAACGGCGACAAATTAACCCGTCATGAATTTGAACGGCGTTATCATGCCATGCCGAATTTGAAAAAAGCCGAATTAATTGAAGGAGTAGTTTACGTGGCATCACCATTAAGAATCAAAAGTCATGGAGAACCCCATGCTTATATTATGACTTGGCTGGGAGTTTATAAAGCAGCTACACCGGGCATAGGTTTCGCCGATAATGCCACAGTGCTAATAGATACAGATAACGAACCACAACCGGATGCTTTATTAAGAATTGAAACAGGAGGACAATCAAGAATAAATAAAGATGATTATGTGGAAGGTGCGCCAGAATTAATAGTAGAAATTGCTGCTTCTAGTGCTTCCTATGATTTACATGAAAAACTCAAAGTTTATCGTCGTAATCAAGTCCAAGAATATTTAATCTGGCGAGTTTATGACCATCAATTTGATTGGTTTAGGTTACAACAAGGGGAGTATATTCAACTTCAACCCAATGCAGATAATATAATTTGTTCCCAAATATTCCCCGGTTTATGGTTAGATAAAATAGCATTATTAGGAGGAGATTTAGGAAAAGTATTAGCTGTTTTGCAGCAGGGTTTAGCAAGTCCAGAACATGAGAATTTTATTAGTAGATTATCTAGTTAGTCATTATTGCCTTCTGCTTCCTGCCTGGCTATAACAACAATTTTTAACGCCTACCTACTTAGAATTATGTAATCAATACCAATGGACAGCAACCGAATAAGACCCTCAATATGGCGAAGATTTTATTTTGCACTAATTTGTAATTCAACTCGTTGTCCAAGTACCGCTAAAGTCCTTTCCATTGTAAATAATTTTGTAGCATGGTGGGGATCTAGAATACGTCTGACTTCCTTTTCATGGATATTAAGAATAGATGCAAGTTCAACTTTACTTATACCCTTCTCACGCATTGCTAAATATAGTGCAGCTTTTAATGCTGTCTGCGCTGGTACTGCTACTAAATACTCCCCATTTTGGGGTTGTGAACTATGGTAAAACAATCTCAAAAATACAATGTTATGTGGCTTCCTTTACCGCGTTTTTGGTCAACGTAGGCTTCAATACCACGCTCTTTTGCTAACTTTTTGACTTTTCTAATAAACTCACTCCCCTTCATAACCATATTATCCGACAATTTTATCCGATGGTCAAGGAAAAAACTGTAGTAGATATAGGAATCCGATTTGATAGCCTACTTACTTACCTAATACAGCGTTTCCCACTCTAATGAAGTGAGTCTGCAATTGCAACGAGGAGAACAACCGAAGACCGAAGCAGTGCGGGAAGCAATTTTAAATAGTGCTATTCCCTGTAACCCGGAAGAGGTGGAAGAACCAGAACGCTGTTTATTAGGTAAGTTGAATATTCCCGGTGCGTTTCAATTATTGACGGGAGAAATGTTAACTGCTGAATATGTTAAACCATCCCAACCGCAAATTAATTTCCAGGTTAATAGCCAAATTCCTCTTAAGAGAACTGAAAATAATGTGATGTTCCTAGAAGCACCACCTAGTATTAATGTCAGTAATCAGGTAGAAAAATCCTTAGTTGAAAATTCAATTAGTAGTCAGTTTCCACAAACTTTAGTTTTTTTCTCAAGCTATTTCTACAGGGATGCAGCTTGATAGTATTGAAGTGGAAAAAAGTCCTTTCTGTCGGATTAATAGTGATTGTTGGGATGTGAAATTAAAGTTTTTTGACCCGGAAAATGGTCGCAGAGCTAAAAAGGTGTTTTTGTTTACCATTGATGTTAGTGACAGAATTCCTGTAACTTTAGGACAAATCCGCTCTTGGTCTGTGCGGAAATAAGTATGTAGCTAACGCTATGATAAACAATTTATCAAAATTGTTCATAATGAATTAGTGTATGTAATGGAGAAAAGATTGAGGTACTACAACTGTTTTATCCCGAAACGACGGGAGCAGGGATCTGAGAGTTTGTCCTAAGTGGGCAATTTATAAACAAACCTTTATATTCATAGACAAACGCACAAGATATGACAGAATATCTTTCTTGTCGACAACTGACAACTGACAACTAAACCAATAGCCATTCATGGCTGGGAAGTGCTAAAATTAGCATCTCAGTGTGGGAAGTTGTGAATATGGATATCATAGTCTAGTCACTTCCTCATCAATCAGCTACAAATTTACTACATAGGAACAGGAGAAACAGTTCTCAACATGATCAAACTGCGTTTAAAAAGATTTGGCAAAAAGCGGGAAGCGAGTTACCGGATTATTGCTATTAATAGCCTGACTCGTCGTGACGGTCGCCCCATCGAAGAACTAGGATTTTATAATCCCAGAACCGATGAAGTAAAATTAAACGTCCCCGCCATTGTCAAGCGACTACAACAAGGCGCTCAACCTACCGATACAGTTCGTAGTATCCTCGTAAAAGCTAACGTTTTTGAACAGGTCAGTGCAACAGCCGCATCATAATCTTGAGATTAAATCCCCAGCAACCAGTCCCAATTATGTTGGGCTGGTAAAGTTTCTTGTGCAGCCGTTTTTAGAATCTCCAGAATCTTTAAGCGTTGATTGCGAAGTATCTCAAACTCTCAAGCGGGTTTGGATTCGCATTGCTTTTGATAGCACAGATAAAGGAAAAGTGTTTGGTCGGTGGGGACGAAATATCCAGGCAATTCGTACTGTTATTGCTGCGGCCGCAGAATTAGCTGGACAATCAGTATATCTGGATATTTATGGCAGCAGTTCCCAAAGTCGGGATAGTATGTCTTTTGATGAAGACCAGGAAGAAGGCATACTACCACCCAAGTCGAAAGAAAGAGAAAGTAATATTCCCAGACCGGTTGTTAAACCACGTTTACGCTAGTACCGCAGGGGCGGAATTAAAAATTAAAAATTAAAAAAGCAAATTACAAAAGCTTTTTAGGTATTTTTAATTGTTAGTTATTTTTTCCGGTTGTGTATTAGTAATTTCAAAATGTTGGTGACAGATTAAATTCTGGGATAGATGGAGACAGGAGACAACAGCATTGTCAAATCTTGGCTAATAATTCCGTATGTATTGCGGGTTTGTCAGCCAAGAATTAACAAATGTTGTCAGCCTATTTCCCAATCATAAAAATTTTAATTAATAGAAAATTCTAGGATTTTCATTTTTAAATTTCAGTAAGTAAACTCAAGGGAGGAATAAATTCCTCACTACAAACTTGAAATTATTTAGTCCATTCTATTTAATAGGAAAATATAAATTTTGTTAACAACTACTTTTCACCCAATTCAGAAATAATATGGCAGATGATTTTATAATTCAACTGCCTAATATGTCTAGTGCGATCGCCCTAGCAGGATATAGCGAGGCAAATATCAAGTTTTTATCTCAACAAACAGGAGCTAATTTAGTTCTGCGCGGACAAGAATTATTAATTTCGGGAACACCGAATCAAGTAGAATTAGCTAAGAGATTAGTGCGATCGCTAGAAAATTTATGGAGTCAAGGTAATAATATCTCTAGTGCTGACATTTTAACAGCCCGTCAAGCCCTAGATACCCATAGAGAAGACCAACTACAAGACTTACAGCGCGATATACTAGCGAAAACTCGCCGGGGTTTGGACGTTCGTGCTAAAACCTTTCACCAACGCCAATATATAGACGCATTGCGTAGACGTGATTTAACCTTTTGTATTGGTCCTGCGGGAACAGGTAAAACTTATCTCGCTGTAGTCGTCGCTGTCCAAGCATTGCTTAGTAATCAATTTGAACGGTTAATTTTAACCCGTCCCGCAGTAGAAGCAGGGGAAAAACTCGGCTTTTTACCAGGAGACTTACAACAAAAAGTTAACCCCTATCTCCGTCCCCTTTATGATGCCATTAACGAATTTATAGACCCCGAAAAAGTCCCTAATTTAATCGAACGGGAAATAATCGAAGTTGCGCCACTAGCTTATATGCGGGGACGGACATTAAATAACGCCTTTGTCATCGTTGATGAAGCCCAGAATACCACACAGGCGCAAATGAAAATGGTTTTAACCCGATTGGGTTTTAACTCCCGCATGGTAATTACAGGTGATATTACCCAAACCGACTTACCACCCCATCAAAAATCCGGTTTAGAAGTAGCGTTACAAATTTTAAAAAACGTCGAAGGAATTGCAGTTTGCGAATTTACCCAAAAAGATGTAGTTCGTCATCCCTTAGTACAGCGAATTGTTGCTGCCTATGAAAGATACGAAACGTAAGCAAGAATTCAGGAGTTCAGGAGTCAGGAGGGGCAAAACTGGTTTTAAGCCCATGCCACAAAATGAGATAATTTATATTTTATATTTTGGTATTGCCTGATTGGTCATAAATCTGAAATTAAACACTAACAACTAGAACAAAAACAACTATGACAACAACATTGAAAGAATTTTTAGAAGCTTGTGAAACCTTGGGAACTTTGCGTTTAATTGTCACCAGCAGCGCCGCCGTTTTAGAAGCCAGAGGCAAAATAGAAAAGCTATTTTATGCCGAATTACCAAAAGGTAAATATGCGAATATGCACACCGAAGGCTTTGAATTTCATTTGAACATGGACATGATTCAACAAGTGAAATTTGAAACAGGGGAAGCCAAAAGAGGAAATTTTACAACCTATGCCATTCGGTTCTTAGATGTGGAAGAAAAACCAGCATTAAGCCTCTTTTTACAATGGGGTAAACCAGGAGAATATGAACTAGGACAAGTAGAAGCTTGGCAACTTTTAAAAGAAAAATATGGAGAAATCTGGCAACCCTTAGCCCTGAAAAATTTGTAGTTTGAAACAGTTCCCCGACTTCTTAAAGAAATAGGGGAATTTAATGTTTAATGTTTAATTTTGTAAGTATTCAGCTATGGCGCTCGTTCATACCCAGATCCCCGACTTCTTTTATTAATTGTGTCCATAAATGATAAATTGATTACAGAAGTCGGGGATCTTTTTACCTCACATGAATTCCTACTCAATTTTTAATTGTTGAATATGTTAATGAAGATAATTTTTAGTTTTTGCTTAATGCTTTTTTTGTTCTTAGGAAATAATGAAGCACAAGCTGGAGAATTAGCAGAACATTTAGCCAAATTCCCCCAATGGGAAAAATTAACATCAGTCAAACCAGCCAAAGGAGATTTAGTTTACCCTGAATGGATGTCTGGGACTTGGAAAGTTACCAGCACATTAGTAGATTTAGCCGCACCTTTAGCACCAGATATAGTCACACCAGGTTTTGAAGGCAATCGCAGTCAATTAAATCAACCAATTAGTTTTTTAGTTAAATTTGTCAAAGTTAAACCTACTAATGATAATTTAAAAATTATTCCTAATTTCCAGAATCAACCATTAATATTAGTAGCTGATAGAGAATTTAATAGTTTAAATTTAACCAAAGCTTATTTAGGAGATAAAGCTGTATTATCATCGAAAGTAGATCCTAAATCTCCCAATCGGCAAATTACATTCTTACGCGGTGAACATCAATTAATTTCCATTATTACAGCCCGCGCTACAGAAACAATATCAGATGATCAATTCATCGCTACAGAAGTTTTTCAACAATTATTTAAAGGTGGTTCTCGTCCTTATTTTAATACTGTAGAATCAACCACCGCTTATCAAAAACTTTCTACATCTTCCCCCACTATTACAGCAGATCAAGTAACCGCTGTCTATCTTTCTCCCCAAGATCCTGATTATTTTGCCGCAGGTTCTCAACCAGTGGCATTATATCGTTATCTTTTGGAATTTTACCCTTTTTAGATTCCTAAATTTTGTAGAGACATTCCTCTGAACATCTCTACATGATGGGTAATTAATAAACCTGAGTCTCTGAATTGAGTTGTTTAATATGTCAGGATACAGAATAGCCGTTTTCAAATCATTCGAGGATTCCTGCTACAAATAAATATTCTTACTCCTGACTCGGTGACTCGGTGAATTCTTACCTTAATATCGAAAAATAGCTGCTACATTGACTCCATCAAGTATTGATTCCGGTTCAAGATGATAAACTTTACCACCATTTAAAAGTGTGTGAATCGCTGCAAAATTTAACATATCTTCATCATCTAATTCTGGTTCTGAATGTAAATCAACTGTAACATTCTGCCCATCAAATTTCCCCCATATATATTTTTTAAGAGGTACAAACAAAGTATCAACTCGTTGATAATAGGCTGCGGTGATAATTTCTTTAATATCATTGGCTATTTTTCTACTTTTTTCACCAGCTAGTTGCAAATAAACCTCTATTAAGTTTTGATATTCTTGCTGAAATAAAGGCTGCACAATTTCCCAAGCTGCATGATTTAATTCCTGGGGTTTAAGAATTTCTGCATTACCATAAATACCTGTTTCTAATAGATAGGGATAAGTATTAGCTTGTCTGTAAATTGGTAATAAATACTCTACTCCTGCTAATAATAAAGGTGTTTTTTCACCTCGTATTTTTTGATGTAATGCACTATCAACAGCATAACAAAATTGTAAAATATCTTCTTCATGTTTCTCTCGATCAGGACTACCCTGTCCATGTACAGAACCGGGATGTTGAGCAGCAGAAGTTGCACCTATCGGTATACCAATTCTGTGCTGTATACCTTTTTGTAATTCATCTTCCAGGAGAGTTTCATCCAAATTATGAGGCATATTTTCTACTGCTACTTCATTGAGTTGGTAGCGCGTTCCTGAATAAAATTTGACATGATGTTGACTTAACGCCAAGATGTAGAATTTTGCATCATTATTAATCAAGTTTAACAAAGGTTTGATGTGAAAATTATTACCAGTAACTACTAATTGAGGGCAGGAAATTGGTAAACAATAGTGATGAAATAGATTTGGGGAAGTAAAAATTACTAATCCATGATTTTGATTTTCCCAAAAATCAGTATTGTCTAATTCCATCACTGGTTTGAGCAAATTTACAGTTTCAGCATGACGTAACCCTATTTCATCTAAGCGATTTTCAGCTTCCCGAATTAAATTTTTAAACCGAATCGGATTTTGTCGGGTTTCTCCTCCGACTTTTTCCACAGGTAGATACAGAGAAACGCATGGATGCTGAGGATTTTGGACTAAACTTTTGAGTTCATCAAGAGAAAATATAGTCATAGATTTTATCCCCATCTAGGAAAACTAGAGAATATAGATTCAATTCAACTCTTGATGTGACAACTCTGCATCTTTCTTTTGACAAGAAATTACCCGCTTGATCTTCCTTTTTATAGATAGAACCTAAGAATTAAGGAAATAGAAAACAGGAAATAGGGAACAGGGAACAGGGAACAGGGAACAGGGAATGGGGAATGGGTAATAGGGAATGGGGAATGGGGAATGGGGAATGGGTAATAGGGAATCAGCGTGGCGTTAGCAATACTCCCGAACTCCTACGATAGAATAATCAACGGGTGTAAAAATAAATACAAACATTTGTGAATTATTCCCCTTTGATCACATTGGGAATTGTTTTTAGGATGTGTGTGGCAATTTCTTCTGGTGTTTCCGTGGCTTGAATTGTAATATGTAAGTCAGCTTGGGAGTATAGTGGTTGACGTTGTTCTAAAAGATTTCTCAGTTTAGCTTCGGGATCTGAATCTTGTAAAAGCGGCCTTGTATGATCTTCTGCTAATCGCTCTAATAATATAGGGATTGGTGCATCTAACCAAACTATTAAACCATGATGGAGATAACTCCAATTATACTGCTGGGTCACTATACCCCCACCAGTAGCAATAATTAACTTAGTATAGGAACAAACTTGAGCTAAAACATTACTCTCTAGTTGACGAAACTCCGTTTCACCATTTTGAGCAAATATTTCGTTGATAGATTTACCTGCAACTTTAGTGATCAATTCATCTGTATCTATAAATCTATAACCTATTTTTTCTGCTAATAATTTTCCTACCGTTGTCTTCCCGACCCCCATCATCCCAATTAAGTAGAGATTAACTCCCTTAAGTAAATTTGTCATCAGCATTTTCTCCTGTAAAATCAATTAGATATTATGACTTTTTTTTATGAATTTTGGCAATTATGATATAAATCCGAGAACATTGTGAATTTTTAGAAGTTTTAAAGTTAGGCAAGAATCAAGGTTGTAATGTGGGTTAAAATAGGCTGTAATTAGGATTTTTTGGGCTTATTTTCATTATCATCTGTAAATTCATCATCTTCAAAAAAATCCCAGTCGTCGTCATCTGTAGCTTTGTTTTGACTTGGTGCTTCGTATGGGGGAATAATGACTCGATAATCAGCATCATAAATAGTTTCAGTTTTACCCACAGCAGTATTTTTCGGTGATTGAGAACTATAGGAATAAACAGAACTAGGTCTGGTTCCAGGTGGAGAAGCTTCTGGTACTGATTCTAAATTATCTTCATCATTCCAATTATCTTCATTCCTATTTGTTTCCCAATCGTCAAATTCATCATCAAATTGACTGACTGGAGGGGGAGGACTTGTCGGCGGTGGAGTGTTTGGTTTGACACGGGATGACCTAGGAATTGATTTGGAGACAGGTATAGGTTGTTCTTGTAAATTTAAGTAAGTAGTAAATTTCATCAAGCTGATAATTATTACAGAGGTAATCATGCCAGCAATGATACTGAATAAAATCCATAGTGCTAATGGTAAGGATTGAGTCCGCATTCCTAAAAATACCAATGGCAGTGAGGGTGATAAGTTTTGGACTAATAATATTATTAGTCCTAACGTTGCTGTGACTAATATAATTAAGCGAATTACAGCCATAAGTAATTTAAAGTTCAAAATTCAAATCAACGAACAAAACCATGATCGGAAATTTTAGATTTTATATTAAAAAAATTTGTTACAAGTCCCTGTCTTTCAGGATGGAAAAATACTCGCCGCGCTGCTTACGCTTCGCTAACGTCAATCCCAAATCTAAAATTTCCGACTTTCTACACTTTAGAGTAGAGTCAATCCAAAATCGTAAGTCCAAAATTGAGTGCTTTTTGTTGGCATAGATGACATTTCTCCGATAAAAAATTAACAATTAAAAACTGAGTTTTGCTATTTTAATTTTTTAATTGCTAATTTTTAATTGCTATAAATGACCTTGCCAACGCTCAATAGGGATACAGTCAATATCTAATTGATCTAGAGCGCGAGCAACAACAAAATCAACCAAATCCTCAATGGTTTGGGGGTTGTGATACCAGGCCGGAATAGCTGGTACTATTCTGACTCCAGTTTCGGCTAAGGTAGTTAAGTTCCGCAGGTGAATTAAGCTAAAAGGAGTTTCTCTCGGGACAATTACCAGTTTACGACCTTCTTTAATTTGTACATCTGCAGCACGTTCCAGCAAGTCTGAACTTAGTCCCCCAGCGAGTTTGGCGACTGTACTCATACTACAGGGCATAATAATCATCCCCAGAGTGCGGAAAGAACCACTGGCAATACCTGCACCAACGTCACTCCAAGGATGACAACGGAGTTTACCTTGTGCAGGAACTCCTGCTTGTTCTCGCCAAAATTGCTCTTGTTTATCGGGTTCTCCTGGCATTCGAATTTCCTGTTCAGCTTGCCAAACGGTGTAAGTAGATTTAGAGGCTACTAATTCAATGTGATATTCTGCTGCCAAGAGGAATTTGAGAGCGCGAACGGCGTAAATTAAGCCAGATGCACCTGTTACGCCGAGGATTAAAGGTTTTGTGTTATTAGTCATTAATCATTAGTCAATGGTCAGTAGTCAGTGGTTAGGATTAGTGGTTAGTATTTAAGAGGAACGGACAACGGACAACGGACAACGGAAACCTGACTATTCCTCATCATAGGGTTCTAAATCAAAAGACTCGTTTTTATTGGCTGAATAAATATCTGTGGAATCGCCATTAGTGGTATTTGCGGCCATGCCTTTGGGTAAACCATCGGGGCCAACGGTGACAAGATCAATTTGTTGGCGGTAATAATCAACACTCTTAACTTGCACACTGACGCGATCGCCTAGTCGGTAAGAAGCCCGATTTTTGCGACCAAATAGAGCCTGTTGTCGAGCGCGATATTCATACCAATCATCTTTAAGGGAACTGACGTGGACTAGACCTTCTACCCGTAAGGTGTTAGATAAATTTCCTTCCCTGGGCGATTCTAGAGGGACTTCAATTTCCACAAAGAACCCGTAGGATTGAACACCAGTAATGACTCCAGGAAAGACTTCGCCAATGCGTTGTTTCATTAAGGAGGCTTTTTGGAGTCCGGCTAAATCAGATTCAGCTTCTTGGACTTCTTTTTCCCGATCATTAATTTGGACGATAACTCTGGTTAAGTCGCTTTGCAGTTCTTGTTGCAGTTCTGGGGGGAGAACATTCCAATTAATCTCTTCGTGACAATTGGAATGTCGCAGGTTAATCCGTTCCTTGACGCGGGTATTACGGCGATCGCGTCCGTATTCTAATAAATTATGATAAACCCGTTGTAAAAGAATATCTGGGTAACGTCGGAGGGGGGCGGTGATATGGACATACTGGGATAAAGCCAAACCAAAGTGAGAACTCTTGGTGGTGCTATATACAGCCGGTTTGAGTGTGTCCTGTAATAAATAAGTCAGAACCTGTTCCGATGGCGAATCCGCAAAAGCAGCCGTTAAGTGTTGATAATCCAGGGGTTGGATTTCCAATTCTGGATCAAGAGCTAATTCCACACCTAAATTAACGGCTAGTTTGAGCATTTCCTGGACATCTTCCGTATCAGGTGTACCTTGAACCCGCCAAATACTGGGAATACCCAAAGCACTGAGATGATCAGCCATAAGTTGATTGACTAAAATCACCAACTCAGTGAACAAGCGTCGCCCCGGTAAGTCATTCAGGACAACCGATCCCAAATATCCTTCATCATAGTAGGGATTATGGCTAGGTGGTAGATTTAGCTGTAAACTACCTCGCTCAAAACGCACCTGTTTAATGACCTGTGCTAAAGTCTGCAAATCTTTGAGTTGCTCTTGAATGTCTCGCACTACTTTGCTAGTTTCACCAGCGAGGATGCTTTGTGTATCTGGATGAGTCACAGCCACATCTACATTGATCACAGTGGGTTGAATTTCCCATTCCTCCACCTTTCCTGATTGGGGGTTAATAGTGATCACAAAAGAAAGAGCCAAGCGATCGCTACCAGGAACTAGAGAACAACGTTCCATCACCGCTGCTGGTAACATCGGTAATAATAATTCTCCCAGATAGACCGACTTACCCCGCTTCAATGCTTCCCGGTCGAGGATTTCATCCGGTTGGATGTAATGGGAAACATCCGTGATGTGAAACATTAATCGCCAATTATCAGCAGTAATTTTTTCTAAACTGAAGGCATTTTCGACCACAGTATCATCTTGATTGGCGTTCTCCATCGTCAAGGTAAACACATCACGTAGATCAAGACGATTTTTCAGGTCTGCTTTAAGAATGCGCTTCGGTAACTTGGCCGCTGCATCTAGAACATGATTGGCAAAAGTGCGAGAAAGATCATGCTTACAAGTCACCAAATCTATATCTGCTGCGGCTTCTGCATCACTGCCCAGGATTTGTACCACCCGACCCAAGGGGGGATATTGTGCCAATGGATAACGGAGAATTTCCACATGAGCTAAATGATCAATTGCTGCTGCCAAATCCATATTATTGAGTTGCAGTGTCAATTCAAACAGCAATCGGTCATCTAAAGGTACAGCCCGAAAACCGCTTTCTACCTGCTTAATTCGAGCTAGTAAAGTGTGATTAGATCGCTCCATGATCAACTTCACCTCTCCTTCAGGCGATCGCCGCCGACTGCCTTCCTTGAGGACCTTGACCAAAACGCGATCCCCATTCCAGGCATTACTGAGATGACTTTCCCGAATATAAATATCCTCCGAGCCTTCCGTATCTTGAATTGCAAAACAAAAGCCCTTACTAGAACACCGCAATTTAGCCTCAATCAGCCCTTCTTCAGTCACACGGCGGTATTTGCCCCGTTCCTTCACCAACAGGCCAATTTTTTCTAGTACATCTAAAATAATTTGCAGTTTTTCGAGACTTTCTTCATCCTCACAACCCAGTTTTTTTTCTAGGACTTTACGAGCTACCAATTTATCATCTGTAAAATTGGCAAGAAGTGTAGCGATTGAAAATTCCATGCAGTGAACCGACCTTTGGTCAAAACATCATTTTTTGTCGAATCTGGTTCTTTACTAGTTAGGGTGACAGTCAGCAAAAGTCCCTGCTCCGACTTGCGACTGAACAACCATCTCAGAATCTGTTTGGGCGCTACTGAATCTTGATCCCAACAATTTTCACTCTGCACTCCTGATACTCAATGATTCATCACTAGCTAATTAGATTATGGGTGGGTGAGAGACTTGGTTTGGAGAACTCTCCCTGCTACCCAAAAGCTATCAACTCGGTTCATCACAGGTTTTTAATTGTTGAGAACGAGAACAACAGTAACTTCACGCCATAAACATCTGATAGCCTAGCGTGGCGCTAGTCATGTCTTAACTAGGAGAAACTGCCGATAAACCCAATTCTCCCATAACGTAGAATCGGTAACAATTAGGTAAGCAGTAAAACACAGGCAGTGAGGGCAAACCTTATCCTTACTATTGTAGATTTAGAGCGCACTTATTTGAAAATACTTTTAGATATCTAATTGAGTGGCTAGTATAGCATTTAGGGAAAGATGAGGATTTGCCGTTAATTAACCCTGAGCAACTGGTAGTATCAAGACATATTTAATGTCGTGACTGCTGAGTTCTCAGTAAGACTTTATATTGAAATATGGGGTTTTGTCTAGAGGATGGTCAGTTGTCAGTTGTTAGTTGTTCCCTGACTAGCAATTTATGTTATTACGAGAATTCAGATAAAAATGGTTGAAACTATGATGCTGGCACAATTTCAGAACTTGTACCCCAACGGCAGTATTATCTCAGAATTAGTAGAAATTTTTCAAGGGAAATATATCGTCCGTGTCAGTATCCAGCTAGAGGGAATCACCCGTGCAACGGGCATGGCAGGGGCAGAAAAAGTAGAAGCAGCAGAAGATCATGCTATAGATAGAGCTTTGATAGTGCTGGGAATGAAGAATCTGCCCACCGAATTGGCAAAATCTCCCCTTCCATCTGTTGCTTGTGCACCTATTAAACCAAATGTCCAGGAGTCAAAACCTGTAACTGCTATGGGTAACACACAGACATATACCCCACCTGTGATCGAACCACAAATTAATACCCAAGTTATCAAACCAGACATCTTTCCCAGTCAAGAACCAGAATATCCACCATTAGCAGAAGTTCCTCCCAGTAACGTCACACCTTTTACACCTCGTACTTATACCCCCTATGAAGATGCTGGTAGTCAGTCAGCTTTGGGTAAGAAAAAGAGACATAACGAACCAGTTAATTTATCGGATGTCATTGCCCAAACAGATGTGGAAATAGAACGTTTAGGCTGGACTCCAGAACAGGGAAAAGATTATCTGCTCAAAACCTATGGTAAACGCGGACGTTCTTTACTCAGTGAAGAGGAATTACGAAATTTTCTCACTTATCTCAAATCACAACCAGATCCCATTGCCGGATTTTAAATAAGTTGGGCAGTAGGGGCGAACGGCCGTTCGCCCGTACAACTAATAACTAAACCAATGCTACAGGACGACTACCAGCCGCATGACGGTCAATTACTTGGTCAATTAAGCCATATTCTCTAGCTTCAGCTGGAGACATAAAGAAATCCCGTTCAGTATCTTCAGAAATACGCTCATAAGGTTGACCAGTATGTTCCGCTAGATACTCATTAAGGCGCTGCTTGTGATACAAAATTTCCTTGGCTTGAATGGCGATATCAGTTGCTTGCCCTTGAGCGCCACCTAAAGGTTGATGAATCATAATCCGTGAATGAGGTAAACTCATCCTTTTACCCTTTGTCCCAGCACTGAGGAGAAAAGCACCCATGCTTGCTGCTAATCCTGTACAGATGGTACAAACATCGGGGCGAATTTGCTTCATGGTGTCAAAAATGCCCATTCCTGCTGTCACTGAACCACCTGGAGAATTAATGTACATATATATATCTTTCTCGGCATCTTCAGAATCTAAAAACAGCAGTTGGGCAACAATCAGGTTAGCCAAATTGCTATCAACCTGTTCTCCCAAAAAAATAATCCGCTCACGCAACAGCCGTGAATAAATATCAAAGGCGCGTTCGCCTCGACCTGATTGTTCAATAACGATAGGAATCATGCAGCGTGTTTTTAGCTATTTTCAATTTATTCTATCGGTGAGAATGGCTGATTGTGTTGAATTTGCCAACTAAAGATTAGAAATAAGCAGGGGACAGAGGGTAGGGGCAGAGAATAAGTTAAGTATTTTTACGGTGTCAATATTGAAACTGAGTAAGGTACAACTATTAAATATTGGTAAAAATTTAAAAATAAACTTCTGTTTTATGGACACTTTTTACTCAAACTAACGTCCCAGTTGTCAGGTAAATTTAATATAGAGAGCTAGATCACACTTTTTTAAATATTTGTGAGATATTCTCAAATTATATTCACTAAATCCGATAAACGAGAAACACGAAGTGTATTTACAATAACAGTTTCAAAATCACAGGTTCTTATGGAAACGCCATCCATATAAAAAGAGGGGGTACTATGCTAGAAAAACTTATGCAAGCAGCCTTGATTACATTTTTATTACAAATAATAGCTGTATTGAGTAATACCAATTCAATACAACCCAAGGTAGTATCTCCTTTTGCCGAAATCTCTGGGCCTGTCATTAGTTCAAATTTTCGGGTTTTGGAGTAGACATCATATAGCAGGAGGCGGTGGTTCGACTTACTTCGACCCTTCGACTAGCCCAGGGCATCGCCAGCTCAGTCAGTACAAGTCGCTCACCAACCGGGACAGGAGGCAGCAGGTAGGAGGCAGCAGAGAAAGCCTTATCCTGTATCATTTTTAATTTTCAGGACTTCGACTATGGCTACGCCACGCAGGCTATCGCTCAGTAACCGTTTGTGTCTCATTCAACTGCATACCGCCATATCAAATAAATAATGTTGCATATTTTTTGATTTCCTGTTCTCTGTTCCCTGCTATATGTAGTCTAAATTTGCCTTTTTAATTCCTACTTGTAGTAGGAATGATTTTATGTTTACTGTTGTGATCAGTTCCACCTGTGAGGCTACGGAAATATAACCCACCAATAGTAATAACAAACAGAAAATATCCTACTGCTTGGACAATATAAATTTTGTCTCTATAACCAAATAATGATTTGAGAATAATACCAGGGAATTGTTCATCTGGTAAAATCTTCGATGTATTCCAAACTATTGGACCAAGAATACAAGAGTGAATTCTGGTGAAATGTTCGTAATAGAAACAGAGATTTTCCGAGGAACGACTACTTAAAGCTAAATTAGCTGTAGCTTCATCAAAATGTTGTAAACCAGAAACGACTAAACCAGAAACAATTAAGATTAATAACACTCCCATAACTTGGAAGAATTGGCGAATGTTAATTCTTACACCCCACTTAAATAACAAGACACCAATTCCTGCTGCTGTGGCTAAACCACCTAGTGCGCCGATGGTGGGTAATAATCCTTGTTGAAAATTAGCAGCGACAAAGAGAACTGTTTCAAATCCTTCTCGTAGTATGGCGACTAAAATTAAACTAAAAACCCCCCAAGCTGCATTTGAATTTTTTCCTAGTGCTTCGGTAACTGCGCCCTCGACTTGGGCTTTCATAAATCTGGCTTGTTGGGTCATCCAGATTAACATCCAACTCAGCATGATTATAGCTAAAATACTAAAAATTCCTTCTAAAGCTGGTTCAACTACAGAGGTGTATTGAGGATTAATTGAACCTAAGAATTTAATGATGCCAGTAAATAAAAACCCGATTAAACCACTAACAATAATACCGACGATTACGCCAGCATAAACCCAAGGATTTAATCGAGATTGTTTGGCTTTTTTTAATAATGCCAGAACAATACCCACGACTAGGGCGGCTTCTACTCCTTCGCGTAAGGTAATTACAAAAGTGGGTAAGGCGGTACTAAAATTCATATTTGTTAGTTGTTAGTTGTTATGTTTGACATACTCACTGACCTAAAGGCGCGGTGATTCTTGAGACTTAAAGATTTATTTGGTCTGTGTTACTAAATATTGTCGGTCTGTATTTATCGGAGAAAGTATTGATTTGATTGAAAAATCATGGAGGTTGCTGAAAAAATGAATTTTCAAGTGCTTAAATTCAATGGTGAAAAAAACCATGTTCATGCGCTTATTGAGTATCCACCTAAGCTATCTATTTCCCAAATAGTAAATGCTTTAAAAGGTGTATCTAGCCGTAGATATGGACAAGCTGGCTACAAAAAAACCCATAAAGAAGCATTGTCGAGTCCTAGTTATTTTGCTATTTCTGTAGGAGGTGCGCCGTTAGAAATATTAAAGGAATAGCTCAAAAATCAAGAAAAGCCGTCCTAGAAGGACGGGGCTTGTATCCCATTATTTTCGGTCAGTTGTCGGTTCTCCTGACTTCTAACTTCCAAATTCTGACTCCTGACTCGGTGACTCCTACTTTATTAGCTGAAATCGCGTAACATTTTTTTGAGTTCGAGATTGTGCATTTCTTCTTGACCGATCATGCCACGGGCAAATTCTTCTAGGTAGATAGAAGCGTTATTTACTGTGTCTAGAAGAGTTTTATACATATCTAAAGCTTTCTTTTCATGGGATAAACTTTCTGTCAAGATATCTTTGACTGTATGATTGAAAGTCTCTTCCATGGGGGCAATTCTTAAAGTGGGATGTCCTTCTAAACCTGTAAGAATTTCTCCAACTTGTTGGGCGTGAAGTAAGGATTCTGTGGCTTGGGCTTTGAAGAATGCCACAATAGGTATACGATTAGGCCCTGTTACCATCAAGGAATAATGGGTGTAGCGAACTACCCCTGCTAGTTCAAATTCCATGATGGCATTGAGAATATCAATGGTCTTTTGGTGGTCGAGTTCTTGCATTAGTTGTTAAGTTGAACAAATTTACATCAGGAGAGTTTTTAGTTACCAGTTATTCGTGAGCAGTTATACTTTTTTCAGGTTTTGAAACCCTAAACTGGGTTCACTTTTAGTTTTTAACTATTTTCTCTCTTATTCACCATTTTAAACGTCTTATTCTGGACTTCCAATGGTGTGAAAATACTAATTTTGTGCTTTAGTGCTAGTTTTTGTTCGCACTTTTTGGGTATTTTCCTCGATGATTTTTACTAGCTTGGTAACATCTTCTGGAGTGTTGACTGCTTGGGCTGGAGGGATAGCAGTAGGCCAAACTTTCACCAATTCCATAAAAGCTGTATCTATGGCTTTGTGCGACTCAGGATGTTCCTGGGTCATTTGGCTAGAAATATTTTGATATAGTTCTTGGGAATAGACTACAAAGCCGCGAGAGTCTTGATATTCAATGGGGGCGGCAATGTTGCCATTAGCAGTTGCTGCACCATATTCTGAGTTAGCTGCATCTAATAAACCGTTAATTACTTGGAGAACAAATTCTGGTTTGCTACGTTCTTGGGTTGGTAAAGCAGCGATCGCACTATCAACAGCTTCTACAGAAGTAGTAAAGTTAGTTTTAATTTTGTCATCCTTGGGATTAGATTTAACTAAGTCGGTTAAACTGACCAAACTACTTTTAAATTCTTTAACTTTACGTTCTTCTAATTGTTCTTCAACATCAATATAAATTTCTTCTACTGGGTGTCCAATATGGGGTTGAGCTTGTTTAGGCTGATTTTGATCTAACAATTCTTTGGCTACCAAAAGATGTCCTTTCATCAAACCCAATTTGGTCATGTAGTCAATATCTTTGGCTTCTCCTGTGAGTACCACTTCCTCTACTGTCACCATGTCTTTAATTCGGTCAAACTGTGGCTGAGTAATTACTTTTTTACTGACTAAATCCGCTGGACTAGCGTAGGGACGGTTAGCTTGAATTTTGTTTGATAAAGCTGGGACTCCTAATGTAGCTTCTAATTTATCTAACTGCGATAAAATTGCATTATTGATATTAATTTTAGCTTTATTACCATGACCACCATGAGCGCTCATTTCTGAAACCGGCACTGTACTTTGTGTTTGCATTTCTGCTTTTGGTGTCTCGCTGGTACAAGAACTCAAGGAAATCATGGCACAAGCAGCGATAGACAAGAATAAATAAGGGAATCTGATCATTTTTGCTCCTGGTAAACTGTTAATGTTTGTAATTTAAGGATTTAGCAGTAGATAAATTTGCAAATATTTCATTTTAGATATAATTATGATTTATCATAAATGCAAATATTTATCAACTATTTTTCTAAAAGACAAGTATAAATTAAGTAAGTAAATTTCAGATATTACTAAATTTGGGTTTTACTAAGTTGCTAATCTTTCTGAGTTTTGTCAGGATTTACTGACCAATTTTTGGGAATCTTTTTCCGCGATTACTTCAAACTGTCCCATACACCCGCTTTCAGCGATCGCATCTTGATGAGGATGAAACATATATTTTCCTGGATACTTAAAAGCAAACTCTAAAATATGCCTTTCTGCTATACCCATTGTTAAAACGTCCGTTTTTTCACTGGGAGTCATGGTCATCCCGGAACGATAAACATCAAAGAAATTAGCGTGCAGGTGAAACGTCACTGCTGGATCAAATTCAATAATGTTTAGGACATATAACCGAATTAACTGATTTTGATAAATCTGGATAGGATGGTGCATATAATAATGTGGTACACCATTAAACGCATAATATTCATTTTTGTTATCATCATTGACATCATACCCAGACATGATTAAAACAATTTCGTCAGCCGGGGGACGAGGTTTAGGCGGGTCAATGATAAACATTCCATATAAGCCCTTGGCAATGTGGCGAGTAACCGGGGCAACATGACAATGATATAAATGTACGCCGTAGGGTTCGGCATCAAATTCATAGATAGTGGCTTTACCATTGCTCACAGGCCGTACTCCATCCATTTCTGCGCGATGAACTCCATGAAAATGTAAGGAGTGAGAATGTCCAGCCTTATTGAGAAAAAGTATTCTTATTCTTTCTCCTTCTTTTGCCCGCAGTGTGGGTCCAGGGATACGCCCGTTTAAGTCCCAAATGTTATAGGAAACAGCACTATTAAGCTGGATGGTGGAAGTTCTAGCAACTAATTGAAATTCGCGGATTGTCCGCCCATTTTCCTGTTTAATTGTCCCATAATCAAAATCTCGTAACACCTGCATGGGGTTAGTAGCACCGTTAGCTGCTGCCATCTCCATAGGTGGTATTCTCACCATAGCATGATTTTTGCCGCCTAATATTTGCCACAATGCCCCCGCAGTCATAATTCCCACACCAGAAACTCCCAATTTTAGCAGTTGACGACGAGTCCAAATTTTATCTTGACTAAGGGTAAAGTTATCTGACATGAGATTTTTAGGGGTATATTGAGAAAATGAGAATTATTTGCAATTAGTTTTACATATCTTATAAAAATTAGGAATTATTGTCAATAACTTAGAAAAATTTATTTTCAGGACTATTCTTGGTATATTGGTTTTTTTACCCTTGTCTAAAACCTAGTCCATAGAATAAGGTACTAGGATGTTGATAATGACTGCTGGTATCAATAATATGTTTTTGTTATCAGGACTTAGGCAAAATACCTCAAAAGTAGGGGTAATTCATGAATTACCCCTGGGAAAGAATCAGGTTTTTGATGACTTCGTGCGTAAGTCCTAGTTATTAACCAGCAAAGTACACTTTATTTTGATAAATTAGCCCAACTATTTATGGGAGTTGACAAATGACTGCTTTTTCTCCTAGTTCAGTATTACAAAAAACTGCTGGTATTACCCTTTCTAAACCAGTACAGGTAACACTTTATATGATGTTATCTTCTTTAGTTATTTGGACTGTGTTTTTCTCCACCTATCCGCCAGCGCATAACACAGCACACTCAGCGCGTCACCATGCTTTAGGCGTGGCCTGTCATTAAATTTATCTTTGGATAATTTGCTTATGGTGGGCAATGCCCACTGTACATTATTTTTTGAAAAATCAAATATCAGTGTCGGAATTCAGGAGTCAGAATATTTGTTGGTAGTTATCATCTTCCAGAAGTCTGTTTTTTGTGCAATTATCAAGAATAATTTGAAAAATTTGATTATTATGTATCCTGAATTCTTACATATTAGTCCTAGATAAATAACATATTTCTTTGCAATTAAATCTTAGTTGACTATGAAAAAGTATCGCCTGTTTGCTCTTATCAGTGCTGCTTGTATTTGTTTATCAATTTTATATTCTTGGGTGGGAGTTGCCCAAACTCCTCAATCTCAAGTTTTATTAACTACAAACCCATCTTTAGAAAAAATTCTCCCCTTTGAAGCTGGTACAGATAGGGAACAATCTCCAGTTAAGTTTACATTGCAAGCTGTTGACGCTAGAGGAAAACTATTAAACAATGCTTTAATTAAATTACAGATTTCCACACCTCCCCGTAATCATTTTTTAACTACAGATTTTCCTATTGTGGAAGGAACAAAGTTATTAGAATTGGAGGCGGCTGCACTTAATGGTAAATTAGAATTTGAGCAAATGTTACCAATTCGGGGTAATTATCAAATTCAAGTTAATGTTTCTCCTTTAGAGGCAAATGCTTTTGCTAGTTATGAGCAAACTTTGAATTTAAATGTGAGAGAAAATCCCGTTAAATATAAATATTTTGCTGTCATCGCAGCGATTTTATTATCATTAGGATTGTTAGGCGGTTGGGTAATTGGTGGACAAGAGGAAATTAAAGATGGGGAAATTGCCCCGCAGTCTGTCCGGTTGTTGTTAAGTGCATTAACCGTAGTGGCAATTGTGACTCTATTATTTATTAATATCACGGCGGAAGTTGCGGAAGCTCATGGTGATGCACATAATCATAAAAACGAGAAGATAGCCCCATCAATTAGCCAATATCAGGGCATGAAAATCAAGATTACAGGCGATAAAATGGCGACTGTGGGGAGGTTGGCAAATTTAGCGGTTGAGGTCAAGGATAGCACTACAGGGGCAGCTATTAAGGATGTAGGATTGCGAGTAAAAGCGATCGCATTGGAAGATAATTTAACGGTGTTTGCTTATCAGGGATTTCCTAATGCAGAAGGGAAGTTAATCTGGCAAGAACAATTTTTTGATGGCGCACCTCATAAGGTAGAAGTAGAAGCTATTTCTTTACCTGAATCTTCACGTCAGTTTCCAGGAGTGAAGGTAGCGCAATTTGTCGAAGTTGAGGGAATTGCACCACCAATTTATATTCGGTTAATTGGCTTATTTTATTTTACGGCTATTGTGGGTATGGGAATGGCGATTGGGTTGTTAATTCAGCATAAAAGAGGATTGCCATTGAGGGGAAATTAAGAGTAAGAACAGGAGTCAGGAGGGGCGAACGGCCGTTCGCCCGTACAGGAGTCAGAATATTTGTTTGTAGTAGGAATTACTTCTCTATTTAGGGAATTTTGCCGGATTATTCAATAGTAATTTTAGCTCTTTGTCTTTTAAATCGCCTTTCAATTCTTCAAAAATGTGGTTATTAATTGAGTATTATGATTGATTTTGTACCCCATACTCAAGAAATAATTTTTGATTTACAATCTTTGAGGTTAATTTTTAGACAGATAATTTATTAAGCAAAATTTGATCTAGGTTGAATTGATAGTTAAAAATATAGTTGTCTTCCTACCAGGGGAGGAATTCTGCAATAAAGCTAGAATTTTTGAGATATTGATATTTACATATTTTGGACTAAAAAAAGCCTAAAAATAGATTTAATAGGAACTTTTCAGGAATAATAATATATAAAACTTTTGAGGGAATTACTAGGTATCAATGTTTAGTTATTATTCAATTAAATCCGAGTGCAGTAGTTAAGTTTTTTATAGGAGAAATCAGGTGTTTAAATATATTTCTCAGTTAATGACTCATCAGCAATTAAAAGTCCCTATGCTGAGTTTAATCCTAGCTATTACTGGTATGTTAGGTGTTAGCTATACAGGTCAACAACATCAAAAATTGCTGTCATCCACAGCCCTAGCAAATAACTATATAGTCCCGAAAACTATGTCTGATACTCCTGTATTATCAGACCTCAAACTCACGAAAGAGGAAAGCATTCAACCATCAATAGCTAATACTTCTTATCAGTCATCTACTGACGAATTAACAGAAAATATTACTACACTATCTACAAAATCTAGAGAATTAAATATCAAAGGAAAAGTGCAATTTCCTGATAAAGATGGTATTTATCTCTATGGACAATCTACACAACCAAATCAATTAGGAGAAGGTTATATTCTGTTTCAAAAACGGCAAAATAGAATAGTTGGTGCTTTGTATGTACCTCAATCTGAGTTGAGTTGTTTTCAAGGAACTTTAGGCAAGTCAGGAGAATTAGCCATGACAGTCAAGAGTTCTCCTGGTGAAGTGGGTGCAGTGGAAGTTTCTACCACCAGCACAATTCCTAAAATTAGTGATGATACTTCAGAAACTTATACTCATTCAATTAGTTTGCAAGACTATTATCAGTTAAATTCTGTGAGTGCAAATGATAGAAGAATATTGCAAATGTGTAAACAGGAGGTTAGATAGTACCAGTATGACTGATATCACGTTTAGTAAATTAACAAGTCTCTCACTCGACTGTATTCTTATATTACCTAAGAACTAGAAGTATCAGAAACGGCTTTTATTACTTTCCTTCCTTTCTTCGTAGTGAAAATTTACCCTACTTCTGTATAAATCTTCACTCATAAGTAATAGGACAAAATTAATTACACAAACATCTGGGCTGAAATTCTTGACTGATAAAGAATTGGTAAATAACTAATATGTAATTAATTCTGTCCAGATACTTATTGAATATGTAGTTGATATATGGTACTTTGCACTTAAACAACTTATGAAAAAGGAAAGCAGTACGCATGTATCACGAAAATAAGAGTTTTCAAACTAGCCTCACTGACAATCTTGACTATCCTGAATTCTGTTTAAAAGCCAGTTTAGACTATTCTATATTTAAGGATTTCCGTCAAAATGAAATATACAATATTGCATTAGAACATGATTCCTTTGAGCAAGGTTTGGAGTATTTGGAAGCAACGCAAAAGTCCGAGTCCAATGTATTAAGCAATATTAATGAATTTCGGAAGAATGATTTGATTGGAAATCCGAGAGTTTTTGATTACGAAGGTATTGGGACAATAGCACCACCTACTCTGAGATACATAAAAATTCTATCAGATTTAGAATCTGAATTTGGAACTCTAGATAACTTCAATATTTGTGAAATTGGTGTTGGTTATGGAGGGCTATGTAGAATTATTAGTAGTTATTTCAATATCAAAACCTATACATTGGTTGATTTGAAATCCGTGTTACAACTAGCCCAAAGATATTTAGATCATTACCCATTAAATACGACGGTTGTTTATAAAACAATGAATGAACTATTAGGAAATAGTTATGATCTTGTGATCAGTAATTATGCCTTGACGGAGATTAGAAGAGAAATACAACAAGTTTATTTAGAAAAAGTTGTAATTCCTGCTCAACGAGGTTATATTACATACAATGAAATCAATCCAAAAGAATTTAATTCTTATACCAAAGAAGAATTTATTGCACTAATTCCTCAAATTAAAATCAAAGAAGAAGTTGCTATCTTAGATCCTAGAGATTGTACCTTAGTTTGGTAATCAAAATTTATCTTATCTATTCACGTCTTCAATTCTCTTAACAACATTAGGGTAGGCAATGCCCGTCCTACGAAATCTCAAAAATTCTAGATTTTTATGGCTCTCATAGACTAGATAAGCTGTTACGCAGCTAGATCCAATAATCCTAATGTTGTTATTTCTTGTAGTGCGGGCATCTTGCCCGCAAGAATTATACAAATTAAATGCACCAAATTAAATGCACAACAGCTTATGAAAACTTAATACTTAATGCTTACCTAAATTAATTATGTAGCAGGAGATTCAATAAAATCAAAATCAATTTTTATTAAATCAGTTATTTTATATTCATAAAATTCCTGTATAATAAGGTTCTCAAGCATTATTTTTTATTAAATTATCATACCCACTCTGGGAGAGCCATTTTTATTTTTCTGGCCAGATTACTTCTAGACGCTCTTGTGCTTCTTTTAAAGCGGTTTCGGCTGAAGATTTACCTAATAATGTCGCCTCAATTGCTCTACCCAAACTATCAGAAATGCGACTATATCCAGCCAGAATTGGTCGAGAACCAGCGACACTCATTTGGTCTACAAATACTTGTAACCAGGGTTTATCACTGAGATATTTTTTATATTCTGGACTTGCTGCTGATTTCATGTTAACTGGTAAAAATCCTGTACCTATTGCCCATTCTGTTTGAAATTCTTCACTTAAAACAAATTCTAAAAATTTAAAGGCGGCTTTTTCTCTTTCTGGTTGGGTTTTCATAATAAAAAAACCACCTGTACCTGTAACTGTAGCTGGAGTCATATTAGTAGGAATGGGAAAAACTTTATAATCTACTTTAGACTTGGTAATATAAGTCCAAGATCCGGTAATTTGCATGGCTACACGACCACTGAGAAAAGCATCTTCCTCATAACCTCTTTCTGGGGGAGAAAGAGTTGCAGAACCATCTTTAATTAAGTTTTCCCAGAATTTTAAAGCAGTAATAGTTCTTTTATTAATTAAATTGGGACGGTCATTAGTGACTATTTCTCCTTGAGAACTTAATAAAAACGGAAACCAACTAAAAACAGTCCATTCTCCCTTACCTAAAGGTAATAACATTCCATATTGTTCTGGTGTTTTATCGCCATTTTTATCTATTGTTAATTTTTTAGCAACTTCTCTAAATTCTTCCCAGGTTTTAGGAGGTTGAGAAATTCCTGCTTTTGCAAATAAATCATGACGGTAAAAAATACCAATGTTGCTGGTATAAAATGGAATTGACCATTGATGGCCATCTAATTGTAATTCCTTAAATAAACGGGGACTAACTTCTGATTTAACCGGTGATTTCTCTAACCACTGTTCTAAAGGTACAATTGCTCCTAATTCGGCAAATTGTCCCGTCAGTTGTGGATCAAATGCTAAAATATCCGGAGGTGCATTACCAACAACGGCGGTTAATATTTTGGGTAATCCTTCGGCATAAACAGACTCTATTTGAATATCCCTATGAGTTTGATTAAATCTGTCCACTAATTTATCAAAAACATATCGGTTCTTAGGTGGATTAATACTTTGCCACAGGGTTAAATGAATAATGCTTGTGTCTTTATGTATATAGCTTTGACAACTGGATAATAGTGTAATGCAGAAAACAACTGCAATCACTAAAAGAGAAAGTTTCCCACTAGAATTAAATAACTGTTGGTAAAAACTTCTAATTTTAGGGACAATTTGAACTTGGCTGATGTTCATAGAAATACATTAGATAGATGAAGAAATACTATTAGTAAAATTCTTACTTACGCTAGTTTCAGCCCTAGTATAAACATAAGTTTCAGGCTCTTTTATTGTGTGTGTTTTAAAGATTTTTTCTGCTCTTTCCCATAAATCTGTATCTTCTCCATAAGTCATGTGTTTAAATCCTTGCAACTCAAAAAATACCTTTCTTTTACCAAAAAATGTTGGACCCAAAACACATTCTTTTAAATTAATTAACTTACCTGGTTGAAAATAATCTGCAACTAAAATTTCTTCTTCGCTAAAAAATCCTCCTTGAATCAAATCAATTTCTGGATGAGCTTTCATATATTCTAATCGTGACTCTAAATGATTTGGTTTGTATGAGTCGTCACTATCAAGCAGTGTTATGTATCTACCAAATGATGCCTGTATACCTGCATTTTTGGCATAGCATTGTTTTTTATTTTGATGCTTTAAATACCGGATATTATTGTATTGACCAAGATAGGGATTGACAATTTCAAATGTATTATCACAGCTACCATCATCCACTATTAAAAGTTCCCAATTTGTAAAAGTTTGATTGAGGACACTCTCAATGCCTTTATTTAAGTAATGAGCGCGGTTATAGGTACAGACAATAATGCTAATTTCTGGGGTGATATCAAAAGCGATAGGACTCATGGTGAGTTATTTACAGATAAAAGGTAGGTTAATGGCGTATCAACTAATATCTAGTATCGCATAACATGGTAAAATGACTAAGTTAGTGATCATTCCCTTAAATACTAGGTAACAATGATAACTAATATTCTGAAATATTTACAAACTTCAGAATGCAGTCAAAACCAATCTGATAAAACATTTTACAGTTGGTTCAATATTCATTAAATATATTTTTTCAGCCTATGACTCATTTTGGCACGATTTGCCCCACCGCTACTGGTCACTTAAACACTATGACTGCTTTAGGACGCGAACTCAAAAAACGAGGTCATCGTGTCACTGTTTTGGGGATGGCTGATGCAGAACCCAATGCCGAAGCTGCTGGCTTGGGATTTCGTCCTATTTCTGGGGATGAGTTGCCAGTGGGAACAACAGCTAAATTTTATGAGGAGTTGGGCAAACTCAATGGGTTAACCGCATTACGTTACACAACTTCTTTATCAGAACAAACCACAGCTTTATTTTTGCGGGATGCGCCACAAGTTATTCAAGATGCTGGAATAGAAGCACTAATAATTGATGAATGTATATTTGGAGGAAGCACAGTAGCCGACTTTTTGAATATACCTTTTGTGACTGTTTGTTCCGCCCTAGTCAATGGTTTTGATCATTCTATTCCGCCATATTTTAAAACTTGGCAATATAATCCAGCATGGTGGGCAAGGTTAAGAAATCGTGTAGGTTATGAGTTAATGTTGTTGAGTTTTAGTAAACCTATCCGACAGGTAATTTCAAAATTTCGCCGTGAATGGAATTTACCACCTTGTACTAATATTAATGATTTTTACTCTGTTTCTAAATTAGCAATTATTAGTCAACAAGTAGCCGAGTTTGAGTATCCAAGACCTAATTTAGCAAGATTACTTCATTTTACTGGACCCCACTTTGATGTTACAGCTAGAAAATCCGTTGATTTTCCCTTTGAAAAATTAAATGGACAGCCTCTCATTTATGCTTCGATGGGAACATTACAAAATCGGCTGCATAATATTTTCCATCATATTGCGGAAAGTTGTGTAGGTCTAGATGCTCAATTAGTTCTTGCACTGGGAGGTGGACTAGAACCTCAAGACTTACCAAACTTACCAGGAAATCCCATAGTTGTGAAATATGCTCCACAGTTAGAACTGCTACAAAAAGCAAGTTTAACTATTTGTCATGCTGGAACTAATACTGTTTTGGAGTCATTGTTTTATGGTGTACCTTTGGTGACTATTCCGATTACTAATGACCAACCAGGAGTAGCCGCACGTATTGTCTGGTCTGGCACAGGAAAGTTTATTTCTACTTCCCGGTTAACTACTCCTAGATTACGTCAAGCTATTCAAGAAGTATTGACGCAACCATCTTACAAAAATAATGCTTTGAGGCTAAAAACAGCAATGAATCAAGCAGGAGGAGTAGGTCGTGCTGTTGATATTATTGAGGAAGTGATATTAAAAAATCAGTCAGTCAGCTTAACGGGTGACAAGACGGTTGAAGAT
>NZ_PGEM01000076.1 GCF_002934005.1 Cuspidothrix issatschenkoi CHARLIE-1
TAAACCAACAGAATCTCCCACATTAAGATGGATATTTCAGTGCTTCCAAGGTATTCATCTTTTGATGATACAAGGATTTCAACGAGTTCTGAACTTAACGGAGTCACACTGTCATATCTTGCAATTTTTACCTAATGCTTGTCAAAAATATTATTTTTCAACTTAACTATTCTCTATAGTTTTACGATTTTATCGGTTATCTTTTTTATAACTTATTACACACCTTCAATTAAATATTGTTTTTGAAACAGCTTTTAAACACCCATAAAAGCTTAACTTTTTGCGTTCATAATTTTGTTTGCTATTGATACGTAATTGTTCAAACCATAAGTTTTGATTGACTGTTGATGTAGTTTAATTATGCTACTTTTTGAAGTGCGGAATGTGGGCTAATAGATCATTCTCTGACTGTTGAAAAAGTTATAGATAAGAGTAAAACTGATTTAAAGTTATTACAATATCAGTTTGGAAATCGTGTGGATGTTATTGCATCTAATAATCAATTTCCCAATGAACTTAAGATTTTTTTTGAAAAACAAGATTATCAACAAATAAAAAATACAATGAATTGGTTTATTGAAGCAATAGGTAAACTTATATACTAATTCATACTTACGAAAACATCCTTCCCCTCTCCGCGCCTGGAAGTTTCTCAACGAACTGTTCGTTTTAATCTCTAAGTCCGCTACAAAAATCTCCTTCTCCTCTCTGCGACTCTGCGCCTTTGCATGAGACAAAAAAAGGCAGAGAACCGAAATCCTCCACCGTTCAATTAACAATTAAAACAACCCAACTAAGACTCAACACCTTGGGGTAATAACTCCCGTGTTTGTTGAGAACTAACTTGCACAATGCCATTTTCATCAACATCAACAAGAGCAGTATCGCCATCTTTGATGCGTCCAGACAGAATTTCTTCCGCCAAACTGTCTTCCAACAAGCGCATAATTGCCCGACGTAATGGCCTTGCACCATAGCTAGGACTGTAACCCTCAGTGATCAAGCGATCCTTAAAGCGGTCTGTGACTTCTAAGACAATGCCTTTTTCCGTCAACCGACCGAACACTTCCTTGAGCATGATTTCGGCAATTTGGGTAACTTCAACCTTATTCAACTGACGGAAGACGATAATTTCATCTAACCGGTTTAAGAACTCAGGACGGAAGTATTGCTTCAGTTCCTCATTCACCAAAGAGCGAATTCTGTTGTATTGTGTCTCAGTCGCATCTTCAGCAAACTCAAAGCCGATACCGCTACCACCCTTTTCAATCACCTTAGAACCAATGTTAGATGTCAAAATTAACAATGTGTTCTTAAAGTCCACTGTGCGTCCCTTGGCATCGGTCAAACGACCATCTTCCAAAATTTGCAGCAGCATATTGAAAACATCAGGGTGTGCTTTTTCAATTTCGTCGAATAACACCACGGTGTAAGGACGACGACGGACAGCTTCCGTTAACTGACCACCTTCGTTGTAACCGACATAACCAGGAGGTGAACCGATCAATTTACTGACGGTGTGACGCTCCATGTATTCGGACATATCTAAGCGAATCATTGCTTCTTCCGAACCGAAGAAGTAGGAAGCCAAGGATTTGGCTAATTCGGTTTTACCTACCCCAGTTGGACCAGAGAAGACAAAACTAGCGATCGGCCGATTCGGATTTTTCAAACCGACACGAGCGCGGCGAATAGCGCGGGAAACTGCCTTCACAGCATCATCTTGACCGATGAGGCGCTGATGTAAGGTGTCTTCCATGTGCAGCAACTTCTCGGACTCAGATTCGGTGAGTTTGTTCACCGGTACACCTGTCCAGGAAGCGACAATGTGGGCGATGTCTTCTTCTGTAACTACAGGTTCAATACCATCACCACCAGCGCCGTTACTCTTAGTTTGAGCAATGGTGCGGATTTCGGCTTTGATTTCCATTTCCCGATCGCGCAGTTCTCCTGCTCGATCAAAGTCCTGGGAACGCACTGCATCATCTTTTTCTTTTAAGATTTGCCGTAGTTCCTTATCTAATTCCTTCGCTGCTGGAGGCAGTTGGGAGTTAATTAAGCGCACCCGTGAGCCGGCTTCATCAACCAAGTCAATGGCTTTATCTGGCAAATAGCGATCGCTAATGTAACGATCAGACAACTTGGCTGCTGCTACCAATGCTTCATCGGAAATTTTTAGCTTGTGGTGTGCTTCGTAGCGATCGCGCAAACCATATAAAATTTCTATTGTTTCATCAACAGTTGGCTCACCTACCATCACAGGCTGGAAGCGTCTTTCCAGGGCTGCGTCGCGTTCAATATGCTTACGGTACTCATCTAAAGTGGTGGCACCGATACATTGCAATTCACCCCGTGCCAAAGCTGGCTTGAGGATATTTGCCGCATCAATCGCCCCTTCAGCCGCACCTGCACCAATTAAGGTGTGAACCTCGTCAATGACCAGGATGACATTACCCGCAGAGCGGATCTCATCCATAATTTTTTTCAGACGTTCTTCAAATTCCCCCCGGTATTTAGTTCCTGCTACCAGCAAACCAATATCTAGAGTAACTACACGCTTATCTTCGAGGATGTCGGGGACATCTTTGTTAGCAATGCGTGAAGCTAAACCTTCAGCGATCGCTGTTTTACCAACACCAGGTTCACCAATTAAAACTGGATTGTTTTTAGTCCGGCGACCCAAAATTTGAATCACTCGCTCAATTTCCTTGGCGCGTCCCACCACAGGATCGAGCTTGTTATCTATGGCCATTTGGGTCAGGTTTGAGCCAAACTCATCGAGAGTTGGGGTTTTAGTGCGACCAGAGGGGCCACCCGGCGTAACTTCCGCCGTCTCTCCCAACATCCGAATCACTTGGGTTCTCACCTTGGTCAAATCTACACCGAGGTTTTCTAGCACCCTGGCTGCTACACCTTCCCCTTCACGGATCAGGCCCAACAGCAGATGCTCGGTACCAATGTAGTTATGCCCCAATTGGCGTGCTTCTTCCAAGGATAGTTCTAAAACCCGCTTTGCCCGTGGTGTAAACGGAATTTCCACGGCCACAAAGCCTGAACCTCGGCCTATGATTTTTTCAACTTCAATGCGAGCATCTTTAAGATTAACTCCCATTGATTTCAGCACCTTGGCGGCCACTCCTGTACCTTCGCCAATCAGACCCAGGAGGATCTGCTCAGTTCCGACAAAGTTGTGACCTAAACGGCGGGCCTCTTCTTGGGCCAGCATGATTACCTTAATGGCTTTTTCTGTGAAGCGTTCAAACATGGCATTTTTCCCATCACCTGCGTCGTGCCGGTATGCTGATTTTAGCACAGGCTAAAATTTTGGATATCCATATAAACAATTTAGATATCCAATCTCTTTTACACAGGGTGATAGGTTAATGAGTAGCTATTAGTTAATTTTTTTCGGGCTAGTGTACTGAGGAGAGTGATTTTACCAGCATTTTAGGGAATAAATCCAAACTATAGACTATAGATGTTGAGATTTTGGTTATTGCTCCCAAGTAAACCTAAATATCATGAAAGATGTACCAATGTCAATATTTTTGTATTTTTAATAAGTTTTTTTTATTAAAGAAAGATACAAAACAAAATATTGTGATCCAAGATCGATAGAAAAAATTTATTTTATCTTCACAAATGTGGTTTGCAGTAGATTACTTTTTCAAACTTGGAGTTAAATATAACAGCGAGATATGGCAAGACAAAATATATATTGATTCGTTTATACTTAGTTTCACAAATATTGATATAAATTATCTATATATATCTGTGTGTGTCTGTATTCAATTAATTAAATAAAAAGGTGCGTTACATTAACGCACCCTACAAAATTAACTATCTGGTGAAAACTTAATCAAAGGATAGTTTATGACTGGGTGATCGTTTCAATTCAAATATAGAGACAATGAGAGGTACGGGTATGACTAAAACAGTATATAATTTTGTCAGTGATTGAAACAATTGTCTTTGCCCCTCATTGTTTACTAGGTCGAGAACTGGGTGTCCCAGGGCGACAGATAGTCCAATTACTGTGTATAAAACTGTAACCACAAACAACAAAATCAGATATCCAACGCCTATTGTGCGGTTATTCTTGAAGGGTAGTGCCTTCATGGCATAAAAGTATAGGACATTCTCGAAGGCAACCAAGAACAAAAGAAACTGAAAGCCGATGTAAGGCAGATAATGATTTAAGAAGTTGACTTCTGGATTCCAGACAAATACCATTCTGAACCAGACAGTCAACAAAATTTCAATGGGCAAGAAAATTGCCGCCACAGTGTAGGTATATTTTGGAGCTTTTTTTTCCTTATAAGCATCTTGAATTCTCAAAAAATTGAAAATCACATACAGCAGAAAAGGAACTTCCCACAATGGTAACAGCATAGCCGAAATGGTTCGACTTGGCTCATGATCCAACATATTACAGGCATGATTAAACCCAAAGAGTTTATAGATTGCGGTAGTATGGGGATCAACTTTAACCACTGTTGCAGTCAAAATAGCTCCGGTAAGCAGGATAATAATTAATGCAACATAGGAAATAATCCTCAGTATTTCTGGATTAAACCTCAAAGAAAAAGCATAGTTTGGTGTTGCTTTACCACTGGAATTTTTGACATTCATATTAATATTCTCAAAATCTTGGATCAAGTAGAACTAAATACAGTCTGATTGATACAATACAGACAAAAATCAATATTTTTTCTAAAAAAAAGATTAAATTCTCAAAATTTCCTTAACAACTTCTATCACAACTAAATTAAAATTATGATCAAAATTCTCCATCTTTCAGATATCCATATTGGTAGCGGTTTTTGCCACGGAAAAATTAATCCACTCACAGGTTTAAACACCAGGCTAGAAGATTTTGTCAAGACATTATCTGTGTGTATTGACAGAGCGTTGAGTGATAATGTAGACTTGGTTTTATTCGGTGGTGATGCTTTTCCCAATGCCACACCTGCACCCTATGTGCAAGAAGCCTTTGCTAATCAATTTCGCCGTTTGGTAGATGCAGGTATTCCCACAGTATTATTAGTAGGAAATCATGACCAACATTCCCAAGGTTTGGGCGGTGCAAGTTTAAATATTTATCGAACTTTAGGTGTACCAGGGTTTTTGGTGGGTGATACCTTAACTACTCATCGCATCTCTACCCGTAGTGGAGATATCCAAGTTATGACTCTACCTTGGCTAACTCGTTCTACTTTAATGACTCGTCAAGAAACCCATGGTTCTTCTTTGGCGGAAGTTAATCAACTCCTAACGGATAAACTAGAGATAGCGATAGAAGGGGAAATTCGCCGTCTTGATCCAGATATACCCACGGTACTATTAGCCCATTTGATGGCTGATAATGCAACTTTAGGCGCGGAACGTTTATTAGCAGTAGGTAAGGGTTTTACTATTCCTTTATCTTTGTTAACTCGACCATGTTTTGATTATGTGGCTTTAGGTCATGTTCATAAACATCAAAACTTAAATAAATCTAATGACCCACCAGTCATTTATCCTGGCAGTATTGAAAGGGTGGATTTTAGCGAAGAGAAGGAAGATAAAGGCTATGTAATGATAGATTTGGCCAAAGGAAAAACAAATTGGGAATTTTGTCCCTTATCTGTGCGGGTATTTCGGACGATTGAAATAGATTTATCCAAACAGGAAGATCCGCAAACAGCCTTATTAAAAGGAATTGCTAAATATGATATTCAAGATAATGTGGTGCGATTAATTTACAAATTACGCCCAGAACAATTGGATTTAATTGATAATTCCTCCCTACATCATGCTTTAACCACAGCACACACTTATACCATTCAACCAGAATTAATTAGTCAGTTAGCAAAACCCCGAATTCCTGAATTAAATGCTAGTAGTAGTATTGACCCCATGGAAGCTTTAAAAACTTACTTAAATAATCGGGAAGATTTAAAAGAGATTGCCCCCTTTATGCTAGAAGCTGCCCAGAACTTGTTAACAGATGATGAGGGAATTTTGTTAGCTTCTTATTAATGCTGGCCAATCTCAGAGGTGTCAAGGAGTCAGGACAGATATTTATGATTCCTACTTATGCCTTTATTGCCAGCATTTTTTTGTTACTTGGGATTGGTTTGTTCACTCATAACGCTATTATCTATTCAGTATCTAGAATCAAACTTTGTGTATTTGTTTTTTGTTAAAACTTCAAAATGCTGACATCCTCAAGATAGATACCCTCCCTAAGAAGATATGCAAAAATAAGGGTAGAAATATCTGTTAAAAAAATTTGACACTATTTTCTATTTTTAAATCTTGACTCATTTAAGGGTTTAGTCATGGTAAACCGATATTCCTGTAACTCCTGATATCAATTCTGTATGCAGATGCGCTGAATAAAAATTAACTAACCACAGAGGCACGGAGAAAACGGAGGCAGGAAAGATCACAAAATTCGGCGCATCTTGACAGAAAAATGATGTAACTCCTTGATCTCCTCTTCCCAGGAGGTGAAAGTTATGATCGATAAAGATATAAGAATTGTTTCTTTAATTCCTAGTGCTACGGAAATAATCGCTAAACTAGGTTTATCAGATGCTATTGTTGGGCGATCGCATGAATGTGACTATCCTCCAGAAATAGCCAATCGTCCTATTTGCACCCAAGCAAGTTCTAATGGTAATCATGGCAGCAATACTATTCATGATGAAGTGAGTGGAATATTGCAATCTGCTTTAACTACCTACAAAATCAAAGTTGATGTTTTAGAAAAATTACAGCCTACCCACATTATTATCCAAGATCAATCTAATACTTGTGCGGTCATGTTGCCTGATCTCCAGAAAGCTGTTACTGAAATTACCCACAGAACTCCCCAGATTATTTCCTTACAACCTAACACATTACAAGATGTTTGGGAAGACATTGAACGAGTTAGTCACACATTTGGGGTAGATTCAGTAGAAATACTGGAAAATCTAGAGGCGCGTGTAAAGATTTGTCAACGCAGGCTAAAAGGGCTATCTCTCGCAGAAATGCCCAGAGTTGCTTGTATGGAATGTGTTGATCCTTTAATGGCTGCTGCAAATTGGATTCCTGAATTAATTAATTTAGCTGGAGGACAAGCATTATTTTGCGTGATTGGTAAACCTCCTGCCCATGTCAAATGGGAAACATTGGTAGCTAGTAACCCAGATGTGATTATTTTTATGCCTCGTGGGTTGGATTTACAACGGACTCAGCAAGAAGCAAAATTATTAACTCAGCGTCCAGAATGGGATCATCTCCATGCTGTACAAAGTGGGAGGGTTTTCATCACCGATGGTAACGCTTATTTTCATCGTCCTGGACCCCGTTTAGTTGATTCTGTGGAAATTTTAGCGGAGATATTACATCCCGATATCTTTGATTATGGTTACAAAAATACTGGTTGGCAGGTTTTGTAATATTTTGGATTTTGGATTTTAGTAAAAGATCATGGTAGTAACGCACCAAACGGTTTGAGGAAGGTGCGTTACGCTTTGCTAGCACACCCTACGCTTCATATATCCAATATTAACCCAAGTTGTAGGGGTAATTCATGAATTACCCCTGCACAAAAATCAAGTTGTGACTGAGAAAATTTAGAAACTAAAGGTAGTTCTTAACGCACCAATGATGACATCATCACTGGTATTATTATGATCTGGAGCAGTTAACCAAATTAAAGCCGGGGTAATGCTGATATTGTCGCTAACTTTATATTGATAAAATGCCTCTATGTGATAGGAGGTATTTAGGTCTTGGCGTCCAGGAATGTTAGAACTTGTGACTTTTGGTTCCATACCAGCTACGATACCAGCTAAGTTACCTTTTTTACCCAAGTCTGGGAAACCCAAGGTAACAGCATAGTTCCAAATATCGGCTTCTCCGCGTGTTCCTGTTAAAATTTGACTGTTGGTATATCCAGCCCAACCACCGAGAACAAAGTTCTTGCTAATACCTACTGAGGCTTGGATACCGTAGGAATTACTGGAAAATGGATCAGCCAAACCATTGAAAGTAGCCTGATTGCTACCTGTGAGTAGTCGTTGGTTATAGGAATTGATGTAAGTTAAACCGAAGGTAATGCGATCGCTTGGTTTGATAGTTAACTGCGTTAAAGCACCATAATTCCCGTTAAATAAACCATTTCCAGAGGTGGGATTATTAGCCGTACTACTCAAATAGGCTAAACTTAGTCCTAATTGGTTGTTAAATTGATGGTTAATGGCTAAACCTTTATCACCGAGTTGTCCATAAATTGGGTTTCTTGTACCAAAGGTAGATACAGCGCCAAACGCACCATCTCCATCAAATAGGTTCACTGTACTGGTAACATCGTCTGCTGCACCAGCATTAGCAATGAGTTTAACTTGGGTATTTTTCCCCAGAGGGAAGGCATAGAATAGGGCATCTATGCCAGCAGCATTACTACCAGTATTTGCTGCAAAAAACAAGTTCCCTTCTGTAGTGCTATCAATGCCAGGGCTAAAAATGTTATTGCTTTGGATTCTGGTAAAAAGTGTATCTTTGCCTGTAAAACTACTTACTAACTCTACTCGCGCTCTTGCGCCTAAAGTGGTATTTTTACTAGTAATATTATTACCAGCTACGTTGTTACCTGATCCAATACCACTCACGACTGTTACCACTTGCCCTTGTAACTTAGTAGTGGTAGAAAATTGATTAGCCTCCAACTGCGTAGTTCTAGCTTCTAGGGCATCTACACGTCCCCGTAGGGTTGCTAATTCTGCGGCAAATTCCTCTTGCAGTTTTTGAATTGTTGCTAAGTCTTGTTTTGTCGCTGCATCACCTGTAGCTGTGGCAATTAGTTCGTTAACTCGATCTAAACAGGCATTTAAACCGGCGGCAAATTCATAACGACTCAAGGCACGATTACCACGATAGGTAGCATTAGGATAACCTGCCATACATCCATAGCGTTCTACTAGGGATTGTAGTGCTTGAAATGCCCAATCACCAGGTTGTACATCAGATAACTGAGATACTGAGGTAACTTGGGATATTATATCTTGTTGATTATTATTATTTTCTGCTTCTAAATTAGACACAAGCAGAGGTTGATTACCTGCTGGTACTTCTTGAGACCACCCCGCAGATCCCATAGATAAAATACCAATCATGGCAGGACTAGCAACTAGATATCTCCAAAATTTTTTCATGTTCCTCACACCCATATTTTCAATTGATTACCCTATAGCTTGATATCAAGCTATTATTTTATTGCCGACAATTATCAGTATACTAGAATTTCCGATCAGATTTTTCACCCAGAAAGGTTAATAAATCTTTATGAATTGGGAAATACTAGCATAGAGCAGTATTACCTGAAATTCTCAAATGTTTTGTTATCTTTGATACATTAACTACTTTTGGCTTTTTTTTAATCAAAAAATGAGAATGAGTCTCATTATGATAATATCATAACCATAAACTTGCAGATTCCACCACAAACCGTAGTCATGGAGTGATGAAAATGTTGAGACACATTGAACCAGATCGGAAAAACAGAAATTTCTTGGTTTTACTCCTGTTAGTTCTGTTGTCGGCGACCTATGGATGTGATACTAATAGTAATAGTTCGGTGGTGAATACAGATCCAAGTCCAGAGATAAAATTAGACAAAATCAAAGTTGTCACCACAGTTTTACCAGTTTACTTATTTACTCAGGCTGTGACTGGTGATGTAGCAGATGTAAAGATTTTAGTTCCACCTGGTACGGATATACATGAATACCAAGGAACACCGGCTAATGTGAGAGCGATCGCTACAGCAAACATATTAATCAAAAATGGTTTAGGATTAGAGGAGTTTTTAGCAGATACTATTAAAAATGCCGAGAACACTAAATTAGTGAAAATTGATGCGAGTAAAGGTATTTCAGCTATTAATAAAATTTCGCAGATAGATAAAACGGCCGCAGGAGAACATAAACATGATCATAAACACCAAATTGGTAATCCCCATGTTTGGTTAGATCCGGTTTTAGCAAAACAGCAAATATTAAATATTCGTGATGGTTTAATCATAGCAGATCCAGTGAATAAAGATACATATCGAGCTAATGCAGCCGCCTATATCCAGAAATTAGACAATCTCAATAATGAATTTCAACAAACTCTTCAACAAACACCAAGCTGTACCTTCATCACCTTTCATGATGCTTTTCCCTACCTAGCACAACGCTATAATCTCAAACAAGTTGCAGTAGTGGAAATTCCTGAAAAGCAACTTGCACCCACGGATATACAAAAGGTGATGAATACAGTCAAAAAATACAAAGTTAAAGCCTTATTTAGCGAACCAGGATTAGATAATAAATTACTGACTAGTATTTCCCAGGATTTGCAGTTAAAAGTACAAACTTTAGATTCTTTAGAAACTGGTGATACCAATCCAGAGTATTATTTTAAAGCAATGAAAGCTAATTTGCAGAGTTTAGCCTCTGGCTGCAAATGAGAGGGGTTTAGCATTGCTAAAACCTTCAGCACTTACGCAAAATATGGGGAAAGTAGGGTTAATTCATGAATTAACCCCAGGAAAGAATCAGGTTTTTAATTACTTCGTGCGTAAGTCCTAAGCATAACAAGTATGATAGAACAAATCAATCAAAATGCTAGATATCACTATCAATTATTAGCATCTCAAATCCTAACCTCCATGACTGACGAACAAGCAGAAATTACATTACCAATATTAAAAATTTCCGGGTTAACAGTCTACCAAAGCAGCTATCTAGCGGTGCGAGATGTTTCCTTTGAATTATTACCAGGAACAGATACGGCAATAGTTGGTCCTAATGGTGCTGGTAAAAGTACCTTAATCAAAGCTATTTTAGATTTAATTCCTCGTAGCACCGGGACAATTGAAGTTTTTGGCCGCCCAATTTCCCGATTAGGAAATTTGCGTAACTACTTGGGATATATGCCACAAAATTTTATTTTTGATCGTAGTTTTCCCATTTCGGTGACTGAATTAGTAGCTTTGGGAATAGGTAACAGAAAACATTCATTTTTTTCTAAATTTTGGCAGCAAACAAGAGAAACAACAGCAGCAGTTAACGCAGCTTTACATCGTACCGACGCTTATAATTTGCGAAATCAAGCGATTGGAACTCTTAGCGGTGGTCAACTTAAGCGGGTTTTATTAGCTTATTGTTTAGTCACACCCCGAAAATTGTTAGTATTGGATGAAGCTTTTGCTGGGGTTGATGTCCAAGGGACAACGGATTTTTATGCTTTGTTAAATGAATTAAAACGAGAAGAAAATTGGACTATTTTGCAGGTTTCCCATGATATTGATATGGTAAGCCGTCATTGCGATCGCGTCATTTGTCTGAATCAAACCCTTGTCTGTGCTGGTAAACCAGAAATAGCCCTTTCACCGCAAAATCTTCTCGCTACCTATGGGCCAGGTTTTAGTCGCTATAAACATCATCATTAGGGAATTGTTGACGGTTGACGGTTGACTATTAACTCCTTAACTCCTCCTATATGACCATTAGTTATCATGATTTCGTGAATTTATTGCAATTTCCTTTTATGCAGCGTGCCATTATCGGCGCTGTATTAATGGGTATACTAGGCGGCTTATTGGGTAGTTTTGTCACTTTACGCCAATTATCTTTTTTTAGTCATGCTGTTGGCCATGCGGCCTTAGTAGGTGTGGTCTTAGGAATATTACTAAATACTAATCCTACCTGGATGTTACTGCCATTTACTTTGATTTTTGGGGTTGTTGTGCTTTATCTAATTGATAAAACTGATTTGGCAACTGATAGCGTTCTCAGTATCGTCCTATCTGGGGCTTTAGCCATTGGTGTAATTCTTACCAGTTTTATTAAAGGATATCGCGGTAACTTAATGGCTGTGCTGTTTGGCGATATTTTAGCCATAGATAACACAGATTTAATTTTAACACTGTTGATATTAATGGCTAGTAGCGTTTTTTTATTATCAACTCTGCCACAACAAATTTTATTAACCCTTAATTCTGATGTTGCTCAAGTTCAAGGCGTACCTGTGCAATTATATCGTTATAGTTTCGTTGTTTTGCTCTCTCTAGCGGTTGCTGTTGCCATTAAAGCTGTTGGTGTTTTGCTAGTAAATGCGTTTTTAGTGATTCCGGCGGCTACAGCTAAACTGATGAGTCATCATTTTAACCGTTTTCTCATTTTCTCTTTAGTTGTCGGTTGTAGCACTAGCATCGCTGGTATGGTCGTTTCTGGGCTGTTTAACCTAGCTTCTGGACCGAGTATTGTGTTTGTCCAATTTCTGATATTTGTAGTTGTGTTTACCTGGGTAAAGTTAAGCAAGAGGGCAAGTTAAAATTTTTTGGAAACTCTACTTGACTAATTTTTTTTGCTATGCTAGATTTAGTAACAGTGGTGAAAAAAACCACAAGCCGGGATAGCTCAGTTGGTAGAGCAGAGGACTGAAAATCCTCGTGTCACGAGTTCAAGTCTCGTTCCTGGCATACCTAAAAAATTAAACGCTAACCTTGCCTGAATTTTGATTACGAGTTTGGAAAATCTAAATTTTTCATGACTGAAAATAATAGGATACGGGAATGATCTTAAGCTGTTAAGCAGCTAAATACTTTTGAATACAATTCTCTTGACTTAATTTGTATAATCTGCCATAATATTAAAGGTGAGGTAATGTTACCCCTATAACTAAAAAGCTGAAAAGCCGATGGTTTATATGGTCATGGACGGTTAGCTCAGTTGGTTAGAGCGCACCCTTGACATGGGTGAGGCCGTTGGTTCGAGTCCAATACTGTCCATTTTATTTGTCTGTGAGTTCTCCACGAAAGGCGCGATGTAGGAGGGTTTGAAATAAATGTTCTGCTTGGCGCTCTGCTTCTCGTTGTTGTGTGCGGAAGCGTTCATGTTTTTGGACTATTTGGGCAAATTTTTCTTGTAGGGGAAGGGGGGGAAGAGGAATTTTAATTTCTAAAGCTTTGTCTTTACTAAAAAAACCAATAGTAGATATTCCTGCTAATTGAAAGAAAAAATCTTCACCAAGGATGATCAAGCTGATAGCTAAAAATAAATGATTTACTAAGCTAGATTTTGCTACTAAACCATAAAATTGTTGATTAGCATAAACTTCTCTTGTTGTAACTACCACTTTACCCAAGCTTCCAGCACAACTTAAAAGTACGGTATTAATTGGCATTAAACGATTACCAACCTCTGCTGCATCTTCATGTGTAAGTAAATTTCTAGCAGAACCAATAAAAAAGCTGTTTAGATCAGGTAATGTAATCCAGGGAATATCACCACGAAAATGTTTAGGTTTATCTCTAGTGGGTACGATGATATCTGCTATTTCTCTTATAGATGCTTCTTTCCAGTTCTTTGGATTAGTAACAGGATCGCCGAACATTTCCAGAAAGACGGATTGGAGGAAGGTTTCGCTGAGTTGTAGGGAGTAACGACGGGTTCGACGCAAGCGATCGCATTTTTCCAATATTGCGGCAATTCGCTTTTGTTCTGGTAATGGTGGGAGAGGTATTTTTAACTCTTCTACAGTATTAACTGTAATTCCTTTTACAGTTGCTCCATCTGCTTGAGAATTTAAATATTCACTACGACTTAGTAGAAAAAATAGGAGATATTTAGGATATAATTCTGGTTTACAAATTAAAGCTTTTAAATCTTGATTAATTGCAACATCTATAAGATTTATGGCAACTTTACCAACTGCCATACGAGTGATAAGAATAATATTTCCAGCAGGAATTAAATTAGTTGAAGACTCTTTTAAACCTAATTTGGTAATAGTTTCTTGAGATTTTCTTAAAAATATTTCATCACCAAAATCTTTCACGGTTATCCAAGGAATACAACCGTTATAATATTCATCTTTTGCACGTGATGGTGTTCCACCGCCAACAATTTTAACTAAATCTCCTAAACACGCTTGTTTCACATTATTAACTCTTTTAATTTTATTGTTTTTTGTTGATCTGTTACCATCAATAATGCCAGGGAATAAATTCCCTGTCTAAAAGCTCAAATCCGTTAAAACGGACTAGAATGAGATTACCAAAAAATCAGGTTTAATTGCCAAATAAAATTACCATTATTCCCCAAAAAAACAATCAAATCAACATCCAAATAATATTCAGTCGGTTTCAACCGACTTCAGCTATAAGACAGGGAATTTATTCCCTGGCATTTATTGACATTTATTAACATTTATTCCCTGGCATTGATTGGCACTGATTAGCATTAATTAACATTTATTCCCTGGCATTGATTGGCATTGGTTGACATTTATTAACATTTATTCCCCGGCATTTATTCCCCAACAAAACCGATAAAATGGATAAACCGATAAATCTATAACAACCTCTCCAATTCTCGCACCTCAGCGCCCATAACATCCTCCAATTTCAACAACCTTTCTAACGTCACCTGGGGAACATCATAAAACACCTCATCCTGTTCCACCTGACGATAACGACTAGCAGATAAATCATATTTATTCCCCTTTACCCGCGCCTTTGTCACCCAAAATTGACGATTTAAACGATTAATTTCATTTTGCAACGGTGAGATTTTTTCATGTAATAACGCCAACTTTTGTTTATCCGTTTCCAAAGCCTGACGAGTTGCTTCATCATCAGCCGGTGCAACAGCATTTTCAAAAGTTAAACGGTTAATTTCCTTATGTAATAACAAACGTTCCGCTTTAAAAGGTGCAATTTGCATTTTCAAATCCGCTAAACGTTCCTGATTTTGTTGAGTAACATCAGCATTAAACCGATTTTTCCAACAATCCAAAATATCAGGAATATCGTTTTCAGTCACAGCTTGACGCTTATCATCCAGAGAAAAGCCATCATGCTCCATATCATAGAACCAAACGCGGTCAGTCGTTCCCCCACGAGTAAACAGCAGCACCGCCGTAGACACCCCCGCATAAGGTTTAAACACCCCGCTAGGCATAGAAACCACCCCATCCAAGCGATTTTCTTCTATAATCTTTTTGCGAATCTCCACGTGCGCTTTACTAGAACCAAACAGCACCCCATCCGGGACAATAACCGCACATCTCCCCCCCATATCTAAAACCCGCAAAATCAAATGTAGAAATAACAACTCGGATTTTTTGCTTAAACCTGCCAATTTTGGATGTACATCTGCCGCATCAACCGCACCCTTAAAAGGTGGATTCATTAATACTAAATCGAGGGTATTTTCATCATCAAACCTTTTAGAAAGGGTATCTTTAGCAAAAAACCGAGGCTGTTCAATACCATGCAGCATGAAATTCATAGAACCGATGCGTAACATCGTCATTCCCGAATCATTATCATAAGCTGTAAACGCCTCCGTTTGCAGAAATTCTTGTTGTTCTGGTGTGAGTAAATCACCAACTAAATGTTTATTACCTTGTTCATCAAATAATATTTCTGGACTGGTGTATTTTTCTAAAATATACTGATAAGCATTCACCGGAAAACCACAAGTACCTGCCGCTAAATCACCAATTCTATCGGTAGGTTTAGGTTCTACCATTTCCACCATCATGCGGATAATATGGCGGGGTGTTCTAAACTGGCCATTGCGTCCAGCAATACTTAATTTATTTAATAAATACTCATATAAATCACCCTGAACATCTTGATTTTGTTCAGAAATTTTCATTTCATCAATTGATTTACAAGCCTCAATTAACAAACTGGGTTTATTAATTTTAAATTCCGCAGTTTGCATATACTCACTAAAGGAACTTTGATTTTCATCGGTTTCTTTCTCTTTTTTTTCCTCAGTTTCTTCCTCGTTGTCAGAATTACCCATTTCTTTCAACCAGGGGAAAACTTTATTTTTGACATGATTTAAAGCATCCTCAGCTTTCATCTGTGTCCAATGTCGCCAACGCATTTCTAGGGGAATTTTGGGCTGATAATCTTCTTTGCGGCGTTTGGCTTGACGTTCGTTTAAATCTTCGGCTTCGTCTAAGCGTTTGAGGAAAAGGAGAAATGAGAATTGTTCGATAGCATCCATTGGGTTGGATAGGCCACCAGTCCAGAGTTTATCCCACAGTAAGTCTACTTTTGATTTTAAATTGGGGTCGGTTAGCATTTGTAATTAGGGTTTTTGATTTAATGTAGCTGTTTATTTAGCTGTTTATTTAGCCATTCATTTTAGCCGGGGAATAAATTCCCCGTCTTATAGCTAAAGTCGGTTAAAACCGACTATTTTTTTTGAATTTAATCCGTTGTAACGGATTTTAGCTTTTAGCTAGGAAATTTATTTTCTGGGTTTTTGGGTTTTATTTTATTTTCCGGTGGTTTATCGAAATCTGTTTCTTGTTCTAATAATGGAACTGTTGTTTTATTTTGATGATGTATTTTTTGATTATCTACATATTCAATAGCTTCTTGTAATTGTTTACCTCCTAAAGAAAAAACTCCATATCCTTCCTGCCAAGCGAATTGTTGTGTTTTACCTAAAGTATGATTATAATGATAAGCACTACTACCTTTTAAAATTTTCACAAATTCAGCAATAGACAGTTTTGGAGGAATAGAAGCCACAAAATGAATATGGTCTTCCATTCCACCAATAGCATGAATTATACACCCTAAATGATCCGCCTTCCCAATTAAATAACCATAAAATTTTTCCTCTATATCATTGGTAATTAAAGGCTCACGTTTTTTCGTAGCCCAAACAATATGATAATACAACCGCCATAAAGCCATAATGAATTTTTAAAGAATAATAATAAATGTCTAATTGTCAATAAGCTAAATTATTCAGCCAGGGAATAAATTCCCTGTCTCAAAGCTCAAGTCCGTTGAAACGGACTCAGATTATATTACCAAAAAAATCAATTAAATTAAAAATAAAATTTTTATTATTACCCAAAAATTAAAAAAAGAATAACATAAAAACCCAACTTAGTCGGTTTTAACCGACTTTAGCTATTAGACAGGGAATTTATTCCCTGGCTCTGTTATCTCTGTCTAACATTACATTACCAAAAAAATCAATTAAATTAAAAATAAAATTTCCATTATTACCCAAAAATCAAAAAAAGAATAACATGAAAACCCAATTTAGTCGGTTTTAACCGACTTTAGCTATTAGACAGGGAATTTATTCCCTGGCTATTAAATCTAACTCAATAAATAAATAAATAAATAAATAAATAGATAAATGAATACATAAATTTTAAGCAGCCAACAATTCCGTAAAAGCCAATAAATCATCAACCTCATCATCAGAAAAAAACCTATCAACGGCATTTTTCCCAAACCTAGCCAAAGCCCCCTCATACAAATCAGCCACCTCTAACCTCCGCTTTTGTAAAAACACACTCTGCACAGCCCTTAAAAAATTAATCTGATTAGCATTATACTGATGTTTGGCAATAAAATCTTCAAATTGACGCTTTACCACTTCATCATAATCTGGTATGGCATCCAAATCCAATAAATGCCGCAAAAATGCCAACAAACTATTAGCTTTTAGCCCGTAAGCCTTGCGAATATTCGACTCAGAAAGCTGAATATTACTACCTCCTAAACCTTGGCGTAAAGTTCTTTCTAACTCAATCAATTGCCAATCTGTAACTGCTTCACCTTCCTGAATAGCCTTAATAGTAGGATGATCATCTACAATTACATTTATTTTCTCCTCAACTCGTTTTTTATATTCCTCTACATAAACTTGTTCACCACCCTCACCCACAGTAATAAAACCGCGAGTAGCCACAAAATCAGCTAAATCTAAGTTTAAAAAACTATTTTGGCGTTTTCGATATTTCATTTCTTCAGCCAAATCAGCTATGATCTGATTTAATTCTTTCACCGTCGCATTATTCAACCGTGAAGATAAACACAACTTAATTGCATCTTGTTTTCGTTTATCTTGATGAACAAACTCAGGTAAAAGACTGACATCTTCAGCAATAGATTGTACAGTATCCGGTTTTGCCCCTTGCGTTTGAATTTCTAACTTTAATCGTTCAACTTTACTGGTAAAAGTTGCTGCTGCTATCTCCACACCTGGCACAAATCGCAAAAGAGGAGCAACTTTAAACCGTAATGACTTCAATTTATCTTTAGTAATGTAATTCCAAAATAAATCTGTCCAAACTTCAGCAATATCAAACATCTTCTTTTTGACAGTAAATGAATCTGTCGGAATTTGGGTGATTTGTTCCCGTAAACTTGCAATTACCGCTTGACAATCTGGTGACTCTTGATCATGTAAATATAACTCTAGCAAATCCAAACGAGTGTTAAAAATACGAGATAATACGGGAATAGTTTGGGCTACTTCTGTTTGTGCTTTATCTTCAAATTCATTTTCCCAAAAATCAATAATTAAAAATTCCTCTTTTGTTCGATTTGGCAACCATTCCAACTTTTTACAAGCCTTTTGATTTCTTGTACCTCGTCCAATCATTTGCCATAATTTTATCTGTGATTGCACAGGTTTCATAAACACCAAATTCATGATTTCTGGTACATCTACCCCAGTATCTAGCATATCCACAGAAATAGCAATGCGGGGCATATCCTCTTTTTTAAAGTTTCCTGTTAGCTTGCCTTTATATTCTGTTTTGTGGGTAATTACTCGCACCAAATCAGAATATTGGGGATACATTTCTTCAAAAGTTGTACACAGCCGTAAAGCGTGTTCTTGAGTCAATGCAAATACAATGGTTTTCGCTGGTAGTTGCCCTGATTCATCTTTATGGCAAACTTCCATAATTTCCTCCCATTGCTTGCGGAGAGTGTCTTTATTACTCACCTTTTTTTCTAAATCTGTACCGGAAAAATCAATATCATCTGGATCATGTCCTTGTGCTATCAATATATTCTGTTCTTCTTCTGAAAGTTTCGCGCCTTTAATACCTTCACTTTGAAATTTAGTTTGTGCTTGATAAAGACTAAAATCAACTAAATTTTTCTCTTCAACTGCTTGTTTATAGGTGTAGAGAAAACTAGGAATACCATCAAAACAGTGAAAAGTATTAAAAGTATTCCTATCAATAAAATCTGCGGGGGTGGCAGTTAAACCAATCATCCGCCCATCAAAATATTCCATTACCTCTTGAAAGAGGTTAAAAATAGAACGATGTGCCTCATCAAAAATAATTAAATCAAAAAAAGCCGGACTAAATTTTTTATAGGAATTTCTTAAAGTCTTTTCCACAACTACATACAGCCGTTTAGTTTTATCTATGTTGTAGCTGAAAATGCGATCGCATGGTTCATGGGGTATGTGTTCCATAAAACCATCTTCTAAAGCTTGTTTAACTAAATTATCCCTATCAGCAACAAATAAGATTTTCCGACTTTGATTAGCCCGTAAAAATAAGTCAATAATCGCCATTGCGGTGCGGGTTTTCCCTGTTCCCGTAGCCATTACCAACAAAGTCCGGCGTTTTCCTTCATCAAATGTTTCACAAACCCGACGAATAGCTTCCTGTTGATAATCTCTCCCAGCAATTTGGGTATTAATTGGTAATGAACTTAACGCAATTTGATTTTGACGAATATACAGTAAATTCTCTAAATCTGATGGCGAAAAAAAACCAGCTACCTGCCGTTTTGCAGAATTTCCCACATCCCAAAAATGAGTTTCTTCCCCATTCGTCATAAATGCAAAAGGGCGGAAACTTTGATGTTTTTCTATTTCTTTAACGTAGTATTCTACCTGGGTTTGGGCAATTTTCGGATCACTGCTTTGGCGTTTTGCTTCTACTACTGCTATAACTTCCCCATTGGGTTGATACAAGCAATAATCAGTAACACCGTTCCAAGGTTCGGCATTATAACCATCCACAGGAATTTCTAACCCCACTTGGTTGGGGTCTTTGATGTTCCATCCTGCTAGGGTTAAAGCAGGATCAATTAATTGTGTCCTAGTGTTGGCTTCGCTGGCTGACATTACACCATCCTTTTGTTGTATATCCTGGTTTGCACAGTCTTACTGTGTTTATATTTGGATATACCGTAACAGTATAGTATGCTTTTTAGCGTTAGCCAACGGGAATTATGTAAAAAATTATCACTAATACTGTGAGTTTTTGCTCTCACAGAACTAGAAACCTGGTAAAGCTTGCTGAGTTTTTGGTATTGGTTGTTGTGCGATCGCAAAGCACCCCGCAGGAATCGCTGTTAGTTAGACTATGGTGGAGAGGTGCAATTGTGCGGAACTCAGTACCAAAGGCGATCGCGAAGCGCTGACCAAAGGTATCGCTTGATAAGGTATCATAAACTAATCACGAAAAAAGATGAAACAAAATGCAAGCCATTCTCCTCAGCAGCGAAGAAGTCGCAAAACGTGCCAAAGAATTATATGAAAATGGCATTCGTCAGCAAGTAGACACCGAAGAAAACATCGGTAAAATGATAATTATTGATATAGAAACAGGTGAATATGCTATTGATAAAACAGGCAAAATTTAGCAGATAATAGCCATGTGCTTTTACCATGTTCCCTGTTCCCTCTCCTCACAGACAACTTTTTCAGCAACCCCTATTTATTTTTGAATTTGATTTTGGAATAAAGGACGCACAATTAAATAGCCAGCAGCAAAACCTGTCACCATAATTAATATAATAGTAATTATTAACCACCAACTATTTAATCCCTTACTTTCTGACTGAGGAGAACGAGAACATCTCACTTGCTGTTCTTCGATGAATACTGTTTCCGTCACTGGAAAATTCATATCCTTGACAGGTGCAGCAGACTTCTGATGACGAGGAGCAAAAGCAGCTTTTTTTACCTTTACTTTACGAAGACGCTGTGTTTGTTGACGTGGAGGTGCTGAAGTAGTTAGAGGGTTATTTGTATATCTGACCTCATTTTGACTACTGGGTATGGGTTGGGGTTGATGTTGTACATCCTCATGATGAGGTACTGCGGGAGAACTGGGTGCTGGAGCATCAACTAACTTTTGCAGGTCTAAACAAGACTGAATGATCTTTCTGATTTCTTGACGCAGTTGTTGATTTTCTTCGACTAATTTCTGATTGTGACTGGTGACAACATCCAATTTAGATTGGATAGCCTGTGACTCCGCTGTCAACTCCCGATAAACACAAAGAGGAACTGATGGAGAATAATTGTTAGGTGGTTGACTATAATTAGATCCTGTAGATGTTTTCATGGATAGATGAGTATATACGGTAATTAGAGTAGGGACAACAAAGCTCAGAGTATAGTTATTTGTGAGATTATGCCCAAGAATAATGGAAAAATGCACAAAAGGCAAAGATTTGCAATTTTCTCAAGTCAGTCATCAGAAGTCAGAATTTAGTAGGATATGTCAAACCTGATCATCCAGTTATCATCTATAGACGTTCAATATTTGACTGACTCTACATATTACCCTCAGTATAGTAGATAATTATATGTTATTGATGCAACTTATTTTAAAATTCCATCTATTTTGTTAATAAAGGGAAAAAGTGTCCTACAGGGCCTTGTCCTTTACCAATATTGAGGGAATAGGTGAGCGCATTTGTTACATATTCTTTAGCTGTTTGCACTGATGTCCTGATGTCATTACCCAAAGCTAGATTAGCAGTAATGGCGGCTGATAAATTACAACCTGTACCATGAGTATTTTTTGTCTGTATTTGTTCCGTTGTCAAAACCTCAAACTTTTCACCATTAAACCAAACATCAACACCCCGCAAACTTCCAGACATTCCCCCACCTTTAACTAAAACCGCCTTTACTCCTAAGTCCCAGGGATTCTCGGGTCTACAATCTTTCTCACCAGAGGTCTATTGTCTACTCAAGTTTGCTTCTTGCAGTAGCACTTGTGGTAAGGCTAGAAGATAGGCAATTTGATAAGCTAATCATGTTCCTTTATTGCGTCTTAACGCATTTTGTTTACTCAGACCAACTAACACACTTTCCGTTAGCTGGGATAAAACAGGTAAATATTGCAAATATTCGAGTACACCAATGAGCGATCGCCCTTTAGAATTTTTATTAATTGACCCAGATCCCATTTTCCGTTTAGGACTAAAGGTAACGCTGGAAGCTATTCCTAATTTACAGGTGGTAGCTGATGTTTCTACTGACACTGCGGCTTTGCAAGTGTTAGCGGAAATACTAGCGCGAAACCCTCGGCAAATTAAATTAATTATCTTAGCATTAGATCAAGAACGACTAGGATGGCAATTCTGCAAGGAATTGAAATCTTTATATCCTCACATACCTATATTACTCCTAACTGACCTATCTCAGCCAGAATTACTGATGGACGCAAAAGCAACAGGGGTAAATGGGTATTGTCCCAAAGGGATATCAATTTCTCAATTAGTCCCAATTGTGGAACAAGTAGCCAATGGTGGTTATTATTGGCCTGTAGAGACACAAATTTTTCCGCCTGTGGTATCTGCTTTACCATTTACTAAGTTGAGACAGAGTATACAAGCTTCTGGAAATAACTATATTAATCATACTCTCCATCAAGTTACAGCAGAATTAAAACTACCAGGAATAAGTCTATTAAATCAAGTTATCTTAGCAGGAAGACGACGGGAACTTTTAGCGGCGCGGTGGTGTGTAAATCATTTATTAACAGTACCCCAGGAAAGACAAAAAACGCCACCAGAACTCCAGTTACGATCAGCAGATGTTCGGGCAACTCCCAGTATGATCACAGGAGATACACAACCACCATATAATATGCCACCTGTGGTTAGTTCTCAACAACTGCAAGCTGAATTATTAACACAATGTTTAAATAAATTACAATTCCCTTTAGATAATCTCACAAATACACCTTTAGAAATTGATATTCTCAGAGAAGATAAAAAAAGAGAGTTACTTTATATTATTGTCCATAAATTTTCTCAGCAGTTGGCGGAAATTCGTACTTTTAATTTTGATAAACAACAATTATATAATTTAAAAGATCAGATTTTAGTAGATCTATGGCAATTTACGCTTACAGAATTTTTTGGTAATTATCGGCAAATTGTTGTTAACAAAGCAGAAATTAACTTGGTTAAATTTTTATTAGATAAAACTACAGACTTACAAACCCAACTAATTCAGCAAGTCCCCCTATTTTTTGAATTATTATCTTATTTAATTTTATTTACAGATTTGTATATTGATAATATTGCCTATAGAGCAGGAAGTCAAGAAGCCCAATCTCAAGCCTTAGCTATTGTAGAAAATTTATTTATTCATATAGCTAATCGTGTGATGCAGCCGTTATTAAATTACTTGGCGGATGCAGAAATTATTAAACAAAACTTTTATGATCGGCATATAATTTCCACTAGAGAAATTGAAAAATTCCGCAATAATTTATCTTGGAAATATCAATTATCTCAATATATCATCGAAGCTCAAACAATTTTTGAAAGTCGTTATGAATTATTTGTATTTGCCCCTCGTGGTATTGCCAAAATATCAGTTTATGCCCCTCGTAATCAAGAGTTAGCAGAACTAGCTGGTATTCCTTTAGGGGTGACATTATTGCTAGAATTCCGGGATGCCATTACCCCACGAATAAAATCTTTAGCAGGTTTTTTAGGAACTGGAATTGTTTTTGTCCTAACTCAAGTAATTGGTAGAGGTTTAGGTTTAATCGGTCGCGGTATTTTACAAGGAATTGGCAGCGTTTCTTTAACAGATAAAGGAGAACGGAAAGATCAGTAATTGCCATAAAGGTTTTACGATAACACCTTTATCACAAGTAATAAAACACATTTCTAATGAGGAATTACACGGCTACTTATCAGTATCAGGACTTACGCAAAACATACAAAAGTAGGGGTAATTCATGAATTACCCCTACGAAAGAATCAGGTTTTTGATTGCTTCGTGCGTAAGTCCTAAGTATAATTTACTATAAATTCCAATCACGACGATAATTAAAGAAACTTATTAACAATTCTTGTAAACTATGATTACGATTTAGTTTCAATGTTTGCCATTCTCGACTAGTTGCGACTAAAATTTCTGTATAGCTAGGATAAACTGCGGATAGCTGTGCTAATTTTGTAATGTTGATCTTTTCTGATATTGCCAAAGTGATTAAATTAATTAATTCTGTTGCTGCTTGACCGAAAATAGCACCGCCTAATATTTGCCCATTTTCTAAGACGATTATTTTACAAATACCAGTTATTTCGCCTCTAATTTGGGCGGAGGTAGCAGTTTTAAAATATTGTTTTAAAACTAAAATTTTCCGGGAAGAATATCTCTTTTTAGCTTGAGTTTCTGTTAAACCAACTTGGCCTACCATCGGCTGACAATTTATGCCCCAAGGTATAAGATCATAATTAACTTTATCTGTGGGCAAAAATAAGGCATTTTTGACGGCAATATTAGCTTCATAATTAGCAAGATTGGGTAAATCATAACCACCAATTACATCACCACAAGCGTAGATGCGATGGTTTGTAGTTTGTAATTTTTCATTCATAACTAAGTTATGTCTATGCCCTTTGACTCCGACTGCTGGTAAATTTAGATATTCTAAATTAGGTTGTTGGCCAATAGCAATTAAAATTTCATCAGTTTCAATAGCTTCATTTCCTACTTGCAGCCATTTTTTATTATCTATTATTCTGACTTGAGTAACTTCTGTTTGGTTTAAAATCCGCACTCCATCCACTTCTAATTGTGCTATGAGTAATTGAGCGATTTCCGGATCAAGATGGGATAAAATTTGCGGATGTTTAGCTATTAAAGTTACCTGACAACCAATTTTAGCTAGAAGTTGAGCAATTTCAATACTTTGGTGAACTCCGCCCAAAATCACCCATTTTTTTGGTAAGGGAGTGGTTTCTAAATATGACCAAATATTAGCTAATGTGAGATATTTAATAGTATCTAATCCAGGAATGTTGGGAATAAGAGGACGTGCACCATTAGCGAGTAGATAAGTACGACTATATAAACGTCTTTGATTAACTATAAAATTTAAGTGAGGATGGGCTTGAAATTCTCCATTACCAATAATAATATCCACTCCTTGAACTGCTAAATTACCTAATGAATTAATTTCATTGATGTTTTTATTAATTGTTTGGGCATAAAATAAACTGTTTTCCCAAGTCATATTTTGGGAGTTTAATTGAATATGATTTGGCAAATTCCCAAAATTACTTAAATTTTGATATTGACTCTCAAGATGATTAATTTGACTGAGGATATATTGATAATTGATGTGAGAGTGAGTCAAAAAATTTTCCTCAGCAATTAAAGCTACTTTAGCCTTAAAACCTATTGCCATTAAAGCAGCGTGATACCCAGCTAGAGTACCGCCTATGATCACGATATCATAATCAATATTGGACATTGGTAATTCGTAATTTGGAATTTGTAATTCGTAATTTGGAATTCGTAATTCGTAATTTGGAATTCGTAATTGGAAAAGACAAAACATAAGAAATCTTTGTCACCTGTCACCTGACTGGTCACTGAGCGATAGCCTGCCTGGCGTAGCCATAGCCGAAGTGCTGACTCCTGAATTCTTACTTAATTTTTAATTGTTTTCAGTGCATTTAATAGGCGTTGATTATCCGATTCAGTCCGAACGGCGACACGGAAGAAGCGATCGCCTAATTCTTTAAAACTTAAACAATCACGAATTAAAATCTGATGTTGCTGTAGTAATGTTTTTTGTAACTCAGAAGTAGAGGATGTAGATTCTACCAATACATAGTTAACAGCACCTTGTAGGGGGCGTAAACCAGGAATTGAGGTTAGACCTTGAAATAATTGATTTCTTGCCTGTGGTAGCCATTTCCATGTGAGAGTTTGAAATTCTGTGTCTTGGAGAGCAGCGATCGCTGCGGCTGCTGCTAAAGTATTCACAGGCCAGGGATCTCGCCATGACTTCCATGTCGCTAAACGGTGGGGATGAGCGATCGCATATCCCAATCTTAGCCCTGGTAAGCTGTAGAACTTCGTCAGCGATCTTAAAATTACTAAATTTTCATATTCCTGTACTAACTCAATTAAACTTTGTTCTTGCTGGGGTGGCAGAAAATCCATAAACGCTTCATCTACCACCACCAAAGCAAACTTGTCTAAATAGGGTAAAACAGACTCCCGTGAAAATAACCTACCCGTTGGGTTATGGGGATTATTTAATAGTAACCCCGATACTGAACTCTCTAGCCTGAATTGTGGAAATAGGGAACTGTTCTCATCTATCTCTGGGGACAAATTTACAGGAAACTCCAGAACTTTAGCCCCATAACTCGCAAGAGTGCGGTAATAGTCGCCAAAGGCCGGAGTCAGCAAAATTGTTCCTGCTAATTTTGCTAAATCTCTACCCACCAGAGTTAACAATTCTGCCGAACCATTACCAGGCAAAATCCACTCTGGGGGTAGTTGATGAAATTGACTCAGAGCTAGTCTCAGTTCACTATACTCTGGGTCAGGATAATTGCGGAGATTATCAAGTTGGGAAACAATCGCAGCGATAACGCTGTCTGGCGGACCCAACGGGCTAATACTGGCGGAAAAATCCACAATAGCATCCGGGGAACAGCCAGCCAGTGCTGCTGCCCAAGCTAAGTTTCCCCCGTGTGCTTGTTGTGGCATCAAAAATAGTTTCCCTATAACAGAAATTACTCTTTTGGGGGTGCTACTCTTTCTCTAAAGAGTTTCCCAGCGGAAAACGCGGGAACTCTAGTCGCAGGAATTTCCATTTTTTCGTTCGTTTTGGGGTTACGTCCTTCGCGGGCTTTGCGTTCCCGTGATTCAAAAGAACCAAATCCCACCAAAGTCACCTTATCACCGGAAGAAACCGCCTCTACAATGGTTTCGATGGCAGCACTCAAAACAGCATCAGCTTGTTTTTTAGTAACGTTGGCCTTTTCCGCCACTGCATCAACTAATTCACCTTTGTTCATATCAAACTCCTAAAGTTTTACTAGAGATTCTTTAAAGATGCACTATAAGAACATCTTTACGTAAATCTCTGTTTGTACAACTACAAAAATCGTTCCTTGAGAGTATTTACACTCAAAATCGCCGTAAATCCCATTGACTCGACTTTTCAATGAATCATTCTAAGGCGTTGTAGCCCGAAGTGGATAGATGAAACTATTAATTTATATAGATTTCAGGATTTTTAATGTTTTTTACCTCTTTTTTGTAATCAAAACTACCTATTTTTAGTAATAAATACTTAAATTGGTCATGGGTCATTGGTTATGAGGAAAATTTTTCCCTATACCTCCTTCCTACGCCCTGCTTCTTGCACTCTAAACTATGAAGTCTCATTTTTGGTAGATTTTTGCCGGATATTTATGACTTTTCCTCTAGCTTTCAGAACTCTACGCAGTCGGTCAGGGCTTAAATATACCTGTCTTTCCGACGCTAGTTTTTTGGCCAGTTGTTTAGAGCTATATATTTGAGAGTCCTGAAATAAACAGTTTTCTAAATACTCTAAATCATCTTCTGAGTAACGTGGTTTGCCACCTCGGCCTGGGGCATCCCATAATCCGGCTAAACCCATCTTTTCCCAGCGATGTAAGGTTTGACGGACTGTAGAAATTGCCCAGTTTAACCCTTGAGCAATTTGTTCGTTTTTTAACCCGCGAGCATTTAATAACAATACTTGAGCGCGGTCTTTAGTTCGTTGAGGAATATCCTTGGCTTTTCTCAACTCTTCAAGAGTTAATTTTTCCTCATCAGTTAAAACAATTTTCAGTCTGCATCCCATAAAACTTATTCTCTCATTAATTTATGATTGTGTATACTGATCCGTATTCTTGTTTATACAATAAAATGAGTATATAAAAACACGGTAAACTCAGGTAAATTACAAAGACTAAATTGACTAGAGTATAGTCGCAAATCTTTTGGACAATAATGCTGAGCTTTTTAAGTATATCAACATCTAAATAATTACCCAAGTTACTATTTATCTTTGTTGCTTGAGGTACTCTAAGTATATCTGTTGTTTTCGTATCTTCTGAAAATAAACTTGTTTCGACAATACACATAACTATTAATTATATTTTATATTTGGTAATCTAAGTCATAGCAAATTAAAACGATTTTGGTTAGGATTAAGATATACGATTGCTATTTGATTTTTGAACATATACGTATACTAGTACAGCACGGCGTAAATAAACCAACAATTATAAATCTCCCAAAAGCCTATACTGTGTTCGTTTTGACTTCCGCCCTGCGGTACTAGGTATTATCTACCCTAAAAGAGTTAGGTATTTTTCATAAATCATTGAGGATTTCTATATTCATGGAAATTAACCGTAGATGAAAAAAGATCAGCACCAAAGATGATTATGTATTTCTAAATGTGACATTTGGATAATTCCTTATCAAAAAAAAAGGTTTGGCATAATCACCAAACCTCCATAATTGCTGTGCTTAACAACGTACTTAACTAATTTAGTGATACTCTGATTACAGATCATCTTCCTAAAGACTGTATACAAACTTCTCTAAATATGATAAGGCCGATTCAATATATATTATTCAAGTTCTATGAAACTTAATTGTAGTAATTATAAATGAAAAATTTCATAGCAATCTTAAAAATGAAAAAAGCTTGGTTGTGAGCCAAGCCTTTGTATATACCAGGTGTTTACCATATATAGTTACTTTAAACCCTTGGTTATTAGTATTCATCATCCTATTAGGTGTGTACAAATTTCCTAAAATATGCTATGGCATAGTCAATTAGTATTTAATATCAGGCAAATAAAAAAAGACCCTGAAATTATTTTCAGGGTACATACACGTTTTTCAGGCATTAATGTATTTAAGACTAGTCAATTTTAATCCAGATTTCTACTACCTAAAGTAGAATTAAATCAGATATTTTGTGGATGAGCACATAAGAAGTTATATTAAATTAAGACTTACGCAAGAGTCACACCAAAAAATCTGTTGTAGGGTGCGTCAGACAGTATAAATCATGTAAATAACTAAATTCTTGATATCTGACGTGGTTGGTGAGCTTGTCGAACCATACCCTACCAATGTGTCAGTTACGTAAGTCCTGTAAATATAAAAAAGGCTTGGTAAATAGCCAAGCCTATGGATACCAAGTGTTTACCATAACTGGTTAATTTAGATTAATAGCAATGACAATTCATCTATCTAGAGAATACTATGTACTATAATTTATGAATTTTTATCAGAAAAAAGGTTTAGCATGAAGCTAAACCATTATAGAAAGCAGTTATTCGACACACCAAAGTCAATTCAAATCTACTTTTACTACTTTGACATCTTCCTAGAGAGTGAATCTAATTAGGGTTTGCTGAAAAAGTTGTCTGTGAGGAGAGGGAACTCTTAACTGGGAACAGGGTAAAGAGGCAATATTTTGTGATAATGTTCAAAATTATGGCTTATTTCTTATGTATAGCAAGCTTTCCGAAATTTTTTGGACTTGATTTTGCATATTAGGTACTGAAAAACCGAAATGATTCTTAACTTCTTAAAAGAAGAAAGCAGAATGATTATTAGCCTTATTAAAAAATTAGAAAATTAAAGATTTTTTCCCCTGTTCCCCGCTCCCTCTTACCCAATTAGTAATTTAGGATAACAAGTACCGAAGAACCGAAAATAAAGCAATGATTGCTCATTATTTAACCCAACCTACAAAATCAAACTAAAGTAGTTTCTGCAATTGCCCCTTGCATTTTCATGAAAGTATCTATTAAAGTTTGCAATTGTTGATCTGCTTTAAAGACTCCTAAACCTCTTGCTGTTACTTTTCCAGGAGAATAAACAAAACGGGTTTTCATGTTGGAAGCAAGGTTTTCTGCTAATAGATTCCATGCAGGTTCTTCCATTGGTGTTTCTAAAACAATGTGCTGTTTATTCTCTGGTTTAATACGGCTAAATCCCAGATTTTTGGCTAATTGTTTTAGTTCCATCACGCGCAATAATTGATTTGCAGGTACCGGTATAGTCCCATATCTATCAGTCCATTCCGCAGCAATTTGTTTTAATTCATATTTTGATTTTGCTGTAGCAACAGCGCGGTAAGCACTCATCTTTTGATCAGGATCGGTAATATAGGTTGAAGGAATAAATGCGGTAAGATTAAGGTCAATTTGTGTATCTTCAACTTTGGGTATTTCTTGACCTCTAATTTCTCGAATTGCTTCTTCTAACATTTCCATATATAAGTCAAATCCAATTGCATCCATTTGACCAGATTGTTCTGCACCTAGCAAGTTTCCTACACCGCGAATTTCCATATCTCGCATTGCTAATTGATATCCAGAACCAAGTTGTGTAAATTCTTGAATTGCCCTTAATCTTTGTCTGGCTGCATCGGATAATTCTCTTTGTTTAGGGTAAAATAACCATGCGTGTGCCTGTATTCCGGCACGTCCTACCCGACCACGTAATTGATATAATTGAGATAAACCAAAACGGTGGGCATCTTCAATTAATATTGTATTGACTCGCGGAATATCTAAACCAGATTCAATAATTGTTGTACAAACAAGAATATCAGCGTCATTATTGCCGAAAGTCAGCATGGTTGATTCTAACTCGCTTTCGTCCATTTGACCATGAGCGATCGCAAATCTTCCTCCTGGTATCATCTCTCGCAATTTTGTTGTTGTTTCCTCAATTCCTTCAACTCTGGGAACTACATAAAATACTTGTCCACCTCGATCTAATTCTTGACGAATTGCACTTCTGACAATATCAGAATTTAAAGGTGCGAGATGAGTTTGAATTGGTCTTCTGGTGGGAGGTGGAGTGGTAATTAAACTCATTTCCCGAATTCCTGATAATGACATATATAAGGTTCTGGGAATAGGAGTTGCCGAAAGAGTGAGAACATCAACTTGGGTTTTGAGACTTTTGATTTTTTCCTTTTGATTAACTCCAAATCTTTGTTCTTCGTCAATTACCAAAAGTCCTAAATCCTTAAATTGCACACCTTTTCCTAATAATTGATGTGTTCCGACAACTATATCTAATTCTCCCGTTGCGAGACGCTTTTGAATATTGCGTTTTTCTTCCGCACTACGAAAACGATTTAGTAAACCCACATTCACAGGATAGGGTGCAAACCGTTCTTTAATTGTATGATAATGCTGTTGCGTTAAAATTGTTGTTGGTGCTAAAAGTGCCACTTGCTTTCCTGCGGTGACAGCTTTAAAAATCGCCCGAATTGCAACTTCTGTTTTGCCAAAACCCACATCTCCACATACTAACCTGTCCATCGGTCTTTCACTTTCCATATCCCGTTTCACATCTTGTACGGCTTTTAGTTGATCTGTGGTAGGTTGATAGGGGAAAGAATCTTCCATTTCTTCTTGCCAAGGCATATCCTGGGGATAGGAAAAACCTTGTTGTTGAGAACGTGCGGCATACAGTTTTAACAAATCTACTGCTAATTTTTTAATGGCTTTGCGAACTTTATTTTTAGTATTTTCCCAAGCCTTTCCGGTCATTTTATGAAGTTCTGGAGGTTTATCTGCATTAGTTCTAAATCGAGATAAAGAACCAACTTGATCAGCAGCAACTCTTAATAAACCATCTGCATATTGCACAACTAAATAATCACGGGTTTCATCATTAATTGTTAAACTTTCTAATTTGACAAATTTACCAATTCCATGACTACGATGAACTACAAAATCTCCTTGACGTAATTTATTAGGATCAACTTGTTTAGATGTGGCTTGACGACGTTTACGGACATAGCCAAAATTAGCTAAGGAATGTTGTCCATAAAATTCTCTATCGGTGACAATTACTAACCGAAAAGAAGGTAAAATAAACCCTTCTAATTCTGCCAAACCGGAATATTTAAGAGCGATGGGGATATGATTAATTTGTAGTTTATCAATAGCTTGATAATCGCGGGGATTAGGGATAAACTGGGCAGGACAATCATGTTCTTGCAGCAGAGAAACAGAACGGGAAGGTTGAGCCGAAATTATCCAAACCGCAAAATTGCGTTCCCTCTCCTTTCTAATTGTTTCCCCTAACTTGGCAAATTGATGGGGTGTAACAGGTAAAGGTCTACTCCCTAAATTCAGACCACTATTTTCTTCTGATAATTCCGATAAATATAACTTTTTAAAATTACTAATTTCTGCTATACACTCATCAAAATTGCGATGGATTTTAGGTAATTCAACTGATAAATGTACGGGCGAAGCATTTGCAGAACTATTTTTTGTGACTACCGATAAGTTATCTTCCAAATGCTTCGCCCCTAATGACCACTGACTTTGAGCATTTTCCACCCAGCGATCGCTATGAGCATAACATTGTTCTGGTTCATCAATGGCAACAAGGGTATTTTGTGGTAAATAGTCCAGTAATGAAGCGGGTTTTGTAAAAGCTAACCCCAAAAATCGCCGACTTCCTTCGGAATTACCTAGCAAAGGGGGGAAAGTGTCAGCATCTAATGCTGTATTATCTTTCAGCCCATCTAAAACAATTGGTGCAAAACTTGTGGGGGTGAGGGTAAGTTTTCCTACCTTATCCAAGGCTGAACGCTGGGTGGCGGGGTCAAATTCCCGAATTTGTTCAATTTCGTCGCCAAACCATTCCAAGCGCACAGGTAACTCGGAGGACACCGGAAACACATCCACAATATCCCCCCGTCTACTCCATTGTCCTTCCGTTTCCACCAGGGGAACTCGTTCATATCCCAAAATCGTGATTTTTTCTCCAAACCCATCCAAATCAAATCCCATCCCCTTTTCTAAAGTGACACAAAATGATTTAAACGCCTCCGGTGGTGGCAAATGTGGCTGCAACGCCCCCACCGTCGCAATTATCGCCGTTCTTTGTTTTGGCAACTGACCACTGACAACTGACGACTGACCATTAACCAAATCTGCTAAAACCTGCATTTGACCCCAACTCAACTCATTTTCAGGGTCAAAAGGTTCATAGGGAGAAGCTTCGGAAGTGGGGTAAAAGTGGACAGTTTTCCATCCCATGGCTTCCATCTGGGCGAAAACCCGGCCAGCTTCCTCTAAAGTAGCACAAAATACACACAGATCCTGATCTTCATAACTTGCTAATGCTGAAGCTACCAGTCCCTTGGGGAGACGAGAAATACCATTTAACCGCAATTCCTGCTGTTTGTTGAGTTTAGTAATGAGTTCTGCGGTGAGAGGAGATCGCGCCAAAGCACGTACAATAGAAGAAAAGGCCATAAGTTTTACGTTAAAAAAGGAAGTCGCTAGTGATGTCAAAATCTAAAAGCAGTTTATATCAACTATTTTAAAAGTTTTAATCCTACTCTTGACCATGAATGCCCAAGAATAAACCATAACGGCTAATAGACAAAAAAATATAACTATGACTTTGTATATAGTCAAAGTATTTAGATAATCACCTAAAATACTGGATACTAATAAAATGTGTAAATAAACTAGATTGCCAACCTCTGTATAATTTTACTCTTTATACCAGCAATTTTAAAAATGTCTTCCATCAGTTTTGAGCTTTTAACAATTTTAGTCCTAATTTTTGCCAACGGTTTATTTTCGATGTCGGAGATGGCCGTAGTTTCCGCCCGGAAAGTCAGACTACAGCAGTTAGCCAACCAAGGAGATGTCAATGCTAGGGCTGCATTAAAACTCGCCGAATCGCCCAACCATTTTTTATCTATCGTCCAGGTGGGGATTACACTCATTAATATTCTTAATGGTGTCTTTGGTGGTGCGACCATTGCCAGAAGATTAGAAGATTATGTCAAGCTAGTTCCAATTTTAGCTAATTATAGTAATGCGATCGCCTTTGGCATAGTGGTTTTACTCATTACCTATTTTTCCTTAATTGTCGGTGAACTCGTCCCCAAACGTCTGGCTTTAAATAACCCCGAAAAAATTGCTGCTTTTGTGGCTATCCCCATGCGGGCCTTAGCAAAAATAGCCTCACCTATAGTTTATCTTTTGAGTGCATCGACAGATTTAGTATTAAGAGTTTTGGGAATTACCCCTTCAGAAGAACCCCAAGTCACGGAAGAAGAAATTAAAATTTTAATCGAACAAGGGACAGAAGCGGGAACTTTTGAAGAAGCCGAACAAGACATGGTAGAAAGAGTATTCCGGTTAGGCGATCGCCCCGTTACCTACTTAATGACACCCCGCCCTGATATAGTTTGGTTAGACTTGGACGACTCCCCTGAAGAAAATCGCCACAAAATGGTAGAAAGTGGTTATTCTCGCTATCCTGTTTGTCAAGAAGGATTAGATAATGTTCTGGGTATTATTCCTGTCACAGATTTATTAGCTAGAAGTTTACGCAATGAATCTTTTGATCTGACTCTAGGATTACGTCAACCGGTATTTGTTCCTGAAAGTACACGCGGTTTAAAAGTTTTGGAATTATTCAAACAAACCATCACACACATGGCTTTAGTGGTAGATGAATATGGTGTCATTCAAGGCTTAGTTACCCTCAATGATATCATGAGTGAAATAGTTGGGGATGTTCCCGCAGAACCAGGACAAGAAGAACCCCAAGCAGTACAAAGAGAAGATGGTTCTTGGTTAGTAGATGGAATGTTAGGAATAGAAGAGTTTTTAGAACTTTTTGATCTCGAAGAATTAGAAACTGAAGAAAGAGGAAATTATCAAACATTGGGCGGTTTTGTTATCACCCATTTAGGACGTATTCCCGCCGCCGCCGATCATTTTGAATGGGATGGTATGCGGTTTGAAGTTATGGATATGGACGGAAATCGGGTTGATAAGGTGCTAGTAGTACCGAAGGTAATTAGTAATGACAATTAGCAATGAAGTAAGGAGCTTAGAATGAAGAGCATTTTTTTATCTACATAAAAGGAGTGGGGGATCTTATCGCCTCACCTCAATTCTTGCCAAAATATTAGTAAAATTTAGCTATAATAATGCACAGCGAAAGATGCAGGTGACTTATGGTTCAAGCATTAACAAAACCATTAACATTGGAAGAATTTATTATCCAATATGGTAATAACCCCCACTATGAACTTGCAGATGGGGAACTGATTGATATCGAACCAACTGGACCTCATGAAACTGTTGGGGGTAAAATAGCTACTCACATAGGTATTACTATAACTGCCCAAAAACTTCCTTGGTTTATTCCTCGTACCTGTCTAATCCGTCCTTTCGCAGAAGCAGCCACAGCCCGCCGTCCTGATGTTGTAGTATTAGATGAAACTGTGCTGCACCATGAACCTTTTTGGGAACATGAACCAGTTATTGCTTTAGGACAATCAATTAAATTAGTAGTTGAAGTTGTTAGCACAAACTGGGAAACAGATTATGCACGTAAAGTTGAAGAATACGCTTTATTAGGAATTCCTGAATATTGGATTGTTGATTATCGGGGGTTAGGTGGTGTTGTTTTTATTGGTAAACCAAAACAGCCAACATTTACAGTTTGTCAATTAATTGGTGAAGATTACAACCAGCAAAAATATCGGTTAGGTGAGTTTATTAAATCTCATATTTTACCTAGTCTGCAACTGCGTCTTGATGATGTTATGCCAAGGTAAATGTTAGTTGGGAATGAAATTTTTAGCTGAATTAATGGAATTTTTCAATTCAGTGAGGTACAATAACCTCCTCCTCTGTTATGGGGACTAATTTTCCCATAAAATCACCATAGGTATATTCAGGATGAAATACTGTTTTGATGACATTAGGAGAAGTATTAATTAACCCTAATCTGGTAATAATTGTATGTTCAATTTTGAAACTTTTACCAGTACCAGAACAACTAAATAATATTTTTTGGATAGGGCTTTTCATAAATACATCAAAGTTAGTTTCTAAAATTTTACTTTGATTAGTTAAAATGGATCACAAATCTGATATTTCTTTAAAAGTCAGTGATGAATTTTACTTTTCTCCCTTACCTTTTACCTCATACAATCTGTAACACAACTAATGTCATATCATCGGTATTTTGCCGATCAAAACCAATAAATTGTTCAACTTGATCAAATAGATATTCCACAATTTCTTGAGGAGTATTGCAATATTTACAAGCTGTGCGGAAAGAAGTAACAAAATTATCTTCATCAAAGCGATCGCCCCCCGCCGCCACCGCATCCGTCAAACCATCAGTATAATAAATGACCTTATCCCCAGATTCTAATTTAACTTGAGCATCTTCATATTCACTATTAGCATCTAAACCAATTAACATTCCCAATGTATCTAAACGAGTGACGCTTTTTGTCGCTGCGTGCCACCACAAAGGCGGATTATGGGCTGCATTACTATAGGATAAAATCTGTGTTTTCGGATCATATTCAGAATAAAACATCGTTACAAAGCGATGGGAATTTTCTAAATCCGCATACATAACCCGATTCAAATTTTGTAAAATTCCTGCCGGGGAGTTACCATGCAAAACTTCACCTCGCAACATTCCCCGCAACATCGTCATAATTAAACCTGCGGGAACACCTTTACCCATCACATCCCCAATTACCAAACCCCACCTACCATTTTCTTTCCCTTCCTGTGATTTGGCTTTTAACTGGTTTTGATGGGTGGGAATAAAATCATAGTAATCACCACCCACACGATTAGCTGGTTTACAACGCGCTGCTAAAGCCAAACCGGGAATATTAGGACATTGACGGGGTAAAAGTCGGCGTTGAATTTCCGCACCAATTTCTAACTCTTGATCTAACCGTTCTTTTTTCCTCAATTCCACAGCTAATTCATCATTGTCAATAGCTACTGCTGTTTGATCTGCCACTAACCGGACTAATTTTTGTCTAGTTTCTGTCCAACTATATTCAGGATCACGACTTAAAACATACAGCCAACCCCGTTCTGTATGTTTAACTAAAATTGCTGTACCAAAAACCTGCACATCTGCACCTAAATAACGGTGCATTTGTTCATCTAAAATTCCTGTAGAGATAGCTGGAGATACAGAATTAGGTAAAAGTGTAATTTGACTACTAGCAGTTTCTAGAGCTTTTCTAATATTTTTTCTTTGCTGACTATCTTGCCAATGTAGTTGTTCTAATCTAACTTGTCCGTTAGGTTTATAAAGAAAAAGTGCGCTACCTTCTGCATCTGTTACTCTGGTAGCCATGAGAGGAATTAGTTCCAAAAATTGATTTAAGTTATTAAAGCTTCTCAGGGCAAACCCTAAAGAACTCAGTAAGTCTTGAATTTTATTTTGTTCTCGATGCAGCCTGGCCACAAGTTCTTTCAGTGCCACCACAGGAGTGACATCTGTTGCGGCACTGCTATTACTATCAGTAGGATGGGAAGGATATTGGGACACAGGTTAATATTGCAGTTGAGAATACCAAATTTGTGATTCTTTATAAATACTCTTAATTGATAAATTGTTAAATCATATTGAACGAGATTTACGATTTTAGCAAGAGTAGAAAAACCGTTACAGGTGATTTTTAAGTATTAGCTGATGCTGAGGACATTTTTTAAGTTAATTCCCAATCATCATGAATTTGCTAAGTTTTTGTTAAAAATAGTTCCTTGACAATCAGTATTTTTTATGATTAATTAGCAGCCTCTAATTTTTTCATAACTCCCTGAGTCCTTCATATATCTTGAGAAATAAAAGGTAAACATTCAAGGTGATAGTTAACAGGTGACATTAAGAAATCTAAATTTCAGCTTCTATGTCCTAATCATCTTGTCTACAGCTATCCAATTTGACTCTGTAGCTGCAAGAATAGATATTAGGTCATCGTTTACCCAAAAACTCGATAGATTTTTAGTAAACTGATGGATCACTTCTCACTGGCTAGGATATCCTTCAAAACATGGTTGTGATTATGGTTTTCATAGAAAATGTCCAAAGATTGACTGCAAACATTTAACCTATATACCACAAATTCTCGAAATGTTTCCTTAGATAGATTTCTTTCATGAAAAAATTCTTGATTTTTTGACAAGTGAAGAAGCAGGTGACAGTCAACGGTTAACCGTCAACCGTCAAACCAATGATCAAGAATAATTTAACCGCTTAATAATGCCTCTACAAATTCATAACTAGAGAAGGGACGCAAATCTTCAATTCCTTCTCCCGCACCAATAAAACGGATGGGTAAGCCTAACTGCTGGACAACAGCCAGGGCTACGCCTCCTTTGGCTGTTCCGTCTAACTTGGTTAAGACAACGCCGCTAAGTTGAGCGGCTTGGGAAAATACTTCTGCTTGGCGCAGTCCATTTTGTCCCAAGGTAGCATCTAGCACTAACAGAGATTCAACATGGGCGTTGGGGGCTTTTTTGGCGATGATGCGCCGAATTTTACTCAGTTCGTCCATTAGGTTTTTCTTATTTTGCAGTCGGCCAGCAGTATCTATTAACAGTAGTTCGGTTTGTCTGGCCTCGGCGGCTGTAATGGCATCAAAGACTACGGCGGCTGGATCTGTGTTTTTACCTGGATTGGCGATAACTTCTACACCGCTCCTTTGTCCCCATACTTTCACCTGTTCCACTGCTGCCGCACGGAAGGTATCAGCAGCACCAATTAAACAGTTATAACCGGATTTTTGGGCGAGGTGAGAAAGTTTACCGATGGTTGTAGTTTTTCCCGCGCCATTTACGCCAGTCATTAACCATATAGTGAGGGTGTCTTTTGTGGGGGCAAAACTAGATGGTGGTTTGTGGGCTAGGGGTGCATCTAGTATATCCCTCAGAATTTGTTTGAGATAGGCGATCGCTTGTTCTGGTGGGGTAACTTCTGCTAAAAGTTTTTTCTGTAGGGCATTAATAATATAGTCGGTTGCCTCTACACCTACATCTGCTTGTAATAGTAAGGCTTCAATTTCATTGACAGCATTTTGATTAAGAGGCCCTTGACCAACAATTGATTTTATTTGGTTGAGGATATTTCGCCGGGTTTTATCTAAACCTTGACGCAGTTTTTTCAACCAAGTTATTTCTTCAATGGAAATATCTTCGGCTTTTCTACCTTGGGCGGCTAAAACCTCCGCAGACCACACAAAACCATCATCAAATTCCAGTTCTATAACTTCTACTTCTGGCGTGGGTTCTGGTTCTGTAATAGCGATCGCTGTTTCCGGTGCAGGGGTTTCTATGGCACTAGCAATTAATTTCTCCTGCTTGGCTTCTCTTTCCGCCGCCGCCCGTTCTAGGAAGGATAGGGCAGGGGTTTCTATTTGTTCCGGTTCCGATTCCGTGGGAGTGACAATATCTTCAGTAATTTCTGTCACTGGTGCAGTCACTTCTTCTGTTGTTGTTGGTGTTTCTTCCTCCACCGCTACGGGTGTTTCTGTTTCCACCTGTTTTTCTTGAATATTCTTATAAGCAGCCTTGGCAAATGCCAACAAGTCCGCCGTGTCCGGTGTTGTTGTTTCTGATGGGGTTGCTTCTGGTGCGGGTGTTTCTTCCTGAGTTGCAGGAGTAGGAACTTCGGCAGATTCACTATTTGGACGACGAAACCAATTAAAAGTCATTGCAGTTGATTCAGATAAAAATTTAATTAGAAGTCACTCAATTTTGGATTTACGATTTTGGATTTTGGATCGACTACACCCTAAAGTGTAGAAGCTCGGAAATTTAGGATTTAGGATTACTTTTTTTTCCATCCTCAAGGACTCCGAACCTATATTAAATTTTTAATCTAAAATCTAAAATCTAAAATTCCGGTCAGCAGGGGCGGGGTTTCCCCACCCAAAGGAATAATTTTCCCATTAGCAGCTACCAATGACCCCATACTTTCAATTACTTTTTGTTTTCACTAACACGACGCAAAACACCATTAATAAATCGGTGTCCATCTTCTCCACTGTAGCGTTTAGCTAACTCTACGGCTTCATTAATAGCGATACTTGGGGGAACTTGCATGAATTTCATTTCGGCAACGGATATTTGCAAGATATCTCGATCAATTTGGGCTAAACGGGTAACTTGCCAATCTACTAATGCCTGAGAAATAAATTCTTCAATTGCCTGGCGATTTTCGCTGACGGTAATAATAATAGCTTTAGCATAGTTACGTACTTCCTTATCTTGATTAGCTAATTGAATCAATTCAGGAAAGTCAACGGATGCACCTAGTTGATTAATAGCCGTTTGGGTGTAGGAAATAGCCTCTTTTAGCATAGTTCTAGCTGTATTCAAGTCAGAGGCTCTAGTTTCGCTAGTTAATACTCGTTCATTACTGCGTTGTAGTTCTCCTGCGGCATTGTTCAATGTATCCTGTACTTCTAAGGTGAGGCTACGAACCGCGCCTAAAACTAACTTAGAAACTAATTGTTCATCTGATAGGGTATCTAGTTTTTTAGGGTTGATGGGCAATTGGCTAAGGCTTAACAGTGCCAATTCACGGGCTATTTGTTGGGGTTTACGACGTTGCATACAGTTGGAAAAGATAAAAATATGTGAGTTATGGCACAGTTAAACAATAAGCTTATCTATTTTTTGATCACTTTGCTAGGTTAGTATCCAGTTCCGGATCTATTATCTCCATTACCCGGTGTTTTATTTCTAAGTCTGATTCTGCTATTGCGGCATTTAGTTGGGGAGACTGAACATTGGGGGCGACTATCCCACCAGAGATAATAATTTTGAAAGCATCTTCTACAGACATTTCTAGGCTAATTACCTCTGCCTCTGGTACTACTGCATACCAACCTGTGGTCGGGTTGGGAGTGGTGGGGATAAATAAACTAATGACAGGACGGGAGAGTTGATTTTGGATTTCGGTAGCAATTGCTCCTGTAGCAAAACCGATCGCCCAAATTCCCGGACGCGGATATTCTACTAAGACGACACGGCGAAATTTGCCATTAGAATCTTTGAGGAGAGTTACTAATAGTTGTTTGAGAGTTTTATATACCTGACCTGCGAGAGGGATAGCCTGTAGTAAGCGTTCGCCTACATCTAATAACCACCGTCCTGCAATATTTCTGGCCATTAAGCCAATAATCAGAATACTTAATAGTGGTACTGCTAATCCGACTAATAAATTAAGTATATTTACCAGAATTGGGTTTAAGCCATCAAAGGGATTGAGTTGTTTGGGTATTTGGGTGAGAAAATTAATCACCCAGGTGGCTATGGTAATTGTTAACCAGATGGTAGTTGCTAGGGGAATGATGACCAATAAACCAGCAATCAGGTCATTTTTTAAGTCCTGTTTCAACCTTTCCATTACCAAACCCTGATTCTCCTTGTTTAGCTGAGTAAAACTGTTGTGATTATTGTCCATAAGAGCAAATTAGTCACATTGGGAATATTAGAAACTGATGACAGCAAGTATCAGTATCTTGCAACAGATTATTTCTCATCCTGGAAAATGCCTTTTGTACCCGTTTATAATAGTGTAAAAACAACCTGTTGGTACAAAAATTAGCCATTTTCTAGTTCAACATAAATATGGGCATCATTACACCGTGGCTACGGCTGGTAAATCTATGAGAGCTTTACTTATCTTTGTAATAATTGTAAATGATTGTTGCAAGTCTGAGAGATATTATCTATCCTACCGCGCCATATCACCAAATGCTCATAATTTGGCAATGACTATTTTTAGTTTGTATAATTCTATGTGAGGATGTGCCAAATAAATTCTGTAGAGACGTTCCGGCGGAAAGTCTCTACAACGAAAAATAAAGCATATCTTCATCCATAAACGGTATTATACCACAAAGTTAATATAAATTGTGGTTACAGAATTTAACGGTGCAACAACTTAGTAAACTTGTTGTTCACTCTTGCATTTCTAAAATACCAACTAATATATGACCTATTTCTTCAATATCATCAGGGATTCTTAAAAGGGTCATATCTTGGGTAATTTGTTGTTGTTGACGATCTAATTTACCAAATCTCCAAATTTCTCCAGTAGTTACAGAACCATAAAACACAGATTTATTTTCTTCAATTTCCGATAAAGCAATTAACTCTACTGCAAGTTGAGTAAATCCTCTTGTTAAATCATCATTTTTAGCTTCAATTACTAATAAACTTTGATGAGAACGTAATAAGTAATCTAGATTTCCTTTTAACCAATTATTGACATTAATTGGATATTCTATTTTCATCTGACATTGACAATAAGTAATAACTTCTAAAAGCAGAGGTGAAACTAAAGTTTCTCGTCTAGCTGTTTCATTATTTAAGCTGACCAATGGTAAGAACGATGTGATTTTATTTTTAAGTTCTGCAATGTTTTGTAATGGGTTAGCAGTCTTGGGTAGACTAATAGCTTGTTTGATAAATGAATAACCTAACTCCGCTAGAATTTCTTCTATGTCGTAGGGTAATTCAAAATAGGAGCGAAAAGTGTAAGATTGTCCTTCTTGGAGAATTTTTTGTTTAGTCATATTATCTCCTGATATCTAAGCGGAATTAAAAATTAAAAAAGCTCATTTCATAAGCTTTTGCTGGCATTTTTAATAGCGGTATGCAGTTAAATGAGAACCCCAAAATCTTTTCAACTCTGTCACCTGTCACCTGCTATAGAAAACTAATGTTTCATCACTTCTCTTACCAAGATTGCTAATTTATCCGCACTATCAGGAACAGCGATCGCTTGAGAAGCCTCTGCCATTTTCGCCAATTTCCCTGGAGACTGCAACAAATTCAAAACCTGAGAGGTAAATATTTCTGGTGTTAAATCTGATTGTTTAAAGGATAAAGCTGCACCAGCTTTAGTAAACACTTCTGCATTATAGGATTGATGATCTTCCGCCGCAAAGGGATAGGGAATTAAAATGGCTGGTGTACCACAAATTGCTAATTCTGTCAGGCTACCCGCACCGGAACGACTAATAGCTAAATTCGCCCTTCGTAACAAAGCCGACATATTATTATAAAAAGGTAAAGCAATATATTGAGGATGCTGAAGAGTTTTAATATCAGGATCATTATCACCTGTTAAATGCACTATATAAGCACCAGCCTTAAACCAAGTATCTGCACATTGTCGTACTAACTTATTTACAGCTACAGCGCCCTGACTGCCACCAAAAACTAGAATTAGGGGAACATTATCGGGGATAGGTAAGTCTAAACTATTATTCTCTCCTTGTTCCAAGAACTGAGAACGTACAGGAGTACCCACACATACAGTTTTACTCTTGGGTAAGGATTTACTAGCTACATCAAAACCTATAGCAACGACATCACACCAAGGACCAAAAAAACGGGTAACTTTACCAGGTAAAGCATTAGATTCATGAAAAACTACAGGTAAACCCAAAGAACGCGCTGCAATTACCGCAGGTCCGGCAATATACCCCCCTGTGGTGAAAACTCCTTGGAAATTTCCCTGCTTTAAAATCCGTCTTACTTCCAGAATCCCACCCAGCAAGTTAAACAAAATACGTAGAGAACCAAGACTTAAACCTTGCTGAAAACCTTCAACAGCAACAGTATTTAAGGGATATGTCTCTGGAACTAGCTGATTTTCTAACCTATTTGGCACACCTAGCCATTCAATCTCAAATTCTGGCAGTTTTTCAGCTAATGCGATCGCTGGAAACAGGTGTCCACCTGTCCCACTAGCTGCTATAAGTAATTTACCTGGTGCATTTATCATTCCCTGCTATACCATTTATCTCCCAGCTTCATTAAGATAAAACAAATTCCTTATTTTCTATCATCAAATCAGTAAAATCTTATTAATGACTAAAACTATCCCTTTATTAATGAAACGTAACACAACATTACCGCTTGGTGTTTTCTTGCTCTCTAGTTTACTGGCAATTGGTTTTTCTGGTATGGGACAATTTGCCCAAGCAGGTGAACCACAGAATGCCCCCGCTACACTCACCAACCTTTTAACACAGATTAACAACGCTGCTAACCAAGGCAATGTCAACGGGGTAATGGAATTTTACAGCCCCACATTTACTCATGGTGATGGTTTAAACCGCAAAGTCATGGAACAAGCTTTAACAAGACTGTGGAAAAGATATCCTAAATTGCGTTATACAACCCGCCTAGAGTCTTGGAAATCTGAAGGTAATACAATCATTGCGGAAACAGTGACCAGTATTAACGGGTTAGCTGCACCGAATAACAATAATTTAATTCTTCAATCTACTATTAAATCACGACAACGGATCACAGGATCAAAAATTGTTCATCAAGATATTTTATCAGAACGGACTCAACTCACCTCTGGTAGTAAACCACCCCAAGTAGAGATAAAACTACCACAACAGGTAAAAGTTGGTGAAAAATATAGCTTTGATGCCATTGTTCAAGAACCATTAGGTGATGACTTTTTGCTGGGTGCAGCAATGGAAGAACCTATTCAAGTTAATAAACTCCTTAACCCAACAATAGCAAATTTAGAGTTTCTCAGTGCTGGAGGACTCTTTAAAATAGGACGCGCACCCTCTAATCCTGGTACTCAATGGGTTTCTGCTGTCATTCGCAGGGGTGAAGATATGACAATTATTACTCAACGGTTACAAGTAGTGAAAAAATAGGGAATAGTTGACAGTTGACAGTTGACTGTTGACTGTTGGCAGAAAATAGGAATCAAAACATTACCAATTACCTATCCATGCAAAACCAAATTGTTTTTATTACTGGTGCAAGTAGCGGTATTGGTGCTGCTTGTGCCAAAATTTTTGCTGATGCTGGTGCAAAACTAATTTTAGCGGCACGACGCTGGGAAAGGCTACAGGAAGTAGCTAATTCTTTAGATATTCCATCTGATAAAATTCATTTATTGCCACTTGATGTATGCGATCGCTTGGCAGTAGAATCTGCTATTAATAACTTACCTTCCCCTTGGTGTAATATTGATATTCTCATTAATAATGCTGGTTTAAGTCGCGGCTTAGATAAATTGTATCAAGGCGACTTTCAAGACTGGGAAGAAATGATTGATACTAATATCAAAGGTTTGCTTTACCTCACCCGTTATGTTGTACCGGGAATGGTGTCCAGAAATTCTGGTCATGTCATTAATATTGGTTCTATTGCTGGACATCAAACCTATCCTGGTGGTAACGTTTATTGTGGCACAAAGGCGGCTGTGAGAGCCATTTCCGAAGGCTTAAAACAAGATTTATTAGGAACTCCTGTGCGGGTGACTTCGGTTGATCCTGGGATGGTAGAAACAGAATTTAGTGAAGTGCGTTTTCATGGTGATACGGAACGCGCTAAAAAGGTGTATGAAGGTGTTAAACCTCTAACTCCTGATGATGTGGCTGATGTGATATTTTTCTGTGCCACTAGAGCTAGTCATGTTAATATTAATGAGGTTGTATTAATGCCAGTTGACCAAGCCAGCGCGACTTTAGTTAATCGGCGGAAATAAAGATCAACAACCTGGAATAATCAAACTTTTGTGGTGCGGGTATACTATGGCTAACGCCAAGCTACGCGAAGGACAAGCTCAGTACAAGTCTTGCCCGCAAAATGCGTACATCATACCTTCACAAACTGCTGTAATATTTCTACATAATCATAGATGAAAATGGGAATCTTAGCAAATATTCTACCGCCCATTATCCATCTTCATATCACACACATCAACCAACTCACAAACATCACAACCAGGAGAACGGGCTTTACACACAGCACGACCATGATATATTAATCTAATTGACCAATTTTCCCATTCTGGTTGGGGTAATAATTGCATTAAATCTTTTTCAATTCCAATTGGTTCAGTATTTTTTGTTAACCCTAATCTTTGACTTAACCGCTTGACGTGAGTATCTACAGTTACACCTGCATTAATACCATAAGCATGGGCTAAAACCACATTTCCAGTTTTTCGCGCTACTCCTGGAAGTTTTAACAGTTCTTCCATTTTGTTAGGAACAACTGAGTTAAAATCACTGACAATCATCTGACAAGCAGCTTTGATATTTTTGGCTTTATTGCGATAAAAACCTGTAGAACGGACTAATTCTTCTAATTCTAAAATATCCGCATTTGCTAAACTTTCCGCATCAGGAAATCGCCCAAATAATTCTGGTGTGACTTTATTAACTCTTTCATCTGTGCATTGGGCAGAAAGAATGGTGGCTACTAATAATTGTACAGGAGTTGCATAATTTAAAGAGCAAGTTGCATCTGGATAAAGATTGTGCAAACGAGAAAGAATTTCTAAAGCGCGTTGTTTTTTAGTTAATGATTTACGAGTCACTCTGATAATTTTTAATGTTGAAGATAATTAAGATGCGTTACACTATCGCTAACGTAACCTACAGTTTAACTTATTGTAACTACTTAGGGTTTGCTGAAAAAGTCGAAAAAAACCTTGAGGAGAATTGAGTGGGTAGTCAGGCAGAAATAAAGATAAGTTTTTGTTGTCTAAACTTTACTAAATAATAAATTTCACTAATGAAGCCAGGGAAAAAAGACATAATTTTGAAAAATGGACATAAAAACCCCGACAAAAGCCGTGATAACAGAGTAGAAAGATTCATAACCAAAAAAGTTAGGGCAATAGAAGTTAAAGAAGTATGAGGCAATTTAGCCATAACTCTACCCAGGCTAAATCTTCGTTTACCTTGTCCAAATTTCCCCTCAATAGAGTTACGAATTCGTTCATCATCAATAGCTTGTTTCTTTGTTTCTTTGCTGACAATTTTAGGTGGTCTACCCAGTGGTGGACCACTGATTCTAATCCCTCTTTCCTGACACCAAGCTCGATTCTCCCTGTGGCGATAAATTTTATCTACACTTCGACTGCGCTCAGTGCATCGCATGAACAGATTCAGGATAATATCCGGTGTAATTTCTGTAAGCTTCAACCTGTGATTTTAAGTCCCCTGATTCATTAAAATTATCCCAACTAATATGGTCTAAAAATACATAGCCATCGAAGCAACTAGCTGAAAACTTTGCCCCAAATTCCGTGTTTTTAGCGGCTTTACCACGAACTATTGGACGAATATGTGGTTGACTTAAACTGACAATTCTGTCTTCTATACTCCGTTCTTCATGTTCATATAACCATAGTTGTTGACGATAAACTTCTGCCACTACTAGCAACATTTTGTATTGTCTGTTGCTCAATTCTAAGAGTGATGCACCCCCATTCATTAGTTGTTGAATGTGCCCTAGGTTTCTTTTGATATATTGCAGTTGCTTCTTGATAGCTTGTCTTCTTTCAGTGGATTTGACTTTCTTTTTTCTGGCTACTACTAAATAATCTTTTCTGGCTATTTTTCTGTAGGTTTTGGGTTTATTGCTATTTTTTACTTTTACAGAGTTATATAATATATCTATAATTGTTTCTGTGTGCTCTCTGGACTGATTTAATAATTCTAAATCTCTAGGATAACTGATGTCTGCTGGCGCACAACTGGCATCTAATATTAATTTACCTCGATTTGTCACCTCACTTTTTAAATCCTCGTCCTTTGACTTTTTTGCTTTTACTTCTTCCTCTTCTTGATTTTCTAATACATTTTTAACTATCTTCTGATTCAACCTGTTGACTAGGTTCATATCTATTCTTTCTCGAAAATGAACTAGCATTGATGAGTCAAATGGTGCTTGATTACTATAGGCTGACATTCCTATAAAGTATTGCAGATAAGGGTTTTCTCTAATCTGTTCTATTGTTTCTCTATCACTTGTTCCTAATTTTTCTTTAATTATTAATGCTCCCAATGCCATTCTAAATGTTTTGGCTGGTGCGCCTATACTTGCTGTAAATATTGCTGCGTATTCTGCTTCAAATTCTGTCCAAGGTATTATTTTCGCCAGGATTACCCAACGGTTATCTGCTGCCAGTTTCCCCCCAAAGGGTAGTTCAAACTCTTCCGGTAGTGTGTCTTGTTGTTTTTGTTTGCGATACATTTTGATGCACCTTGATGCAAGGATTTTTACCTATTTTACCCCTTTTCCTTCCACTTTGTTCCTTTTTTCTGACCCTTAAACTCTTGATTTATCTGGCTTTTCGCTTTGTTCAGCAAACCCTATATAAAAAAACACATTAAAAAATGTACCCTAAACTTCCTCATTCTGCAATCTTTGTAACAACTCCTCACGGGATAAATTACCCAAGGAAAGAAGTAACTGACTGCGTTCAGAAATGGCAATATTAGCAATCTTTTCTACCAAACCAGATAACTCAGCATCCAAACTACTTCCAGAAGAGAAGTTATCAAATAAAGTTGTCCTTCTTCTTTTCCTTCTTGCTTCCATTCTTCTATTTGTTGAAAATGACAAGATCCCCGACTTCTTAGAGAAGTCGGGGATCTAACTCTGTCCATGTTCACAAATCAAACAGAATTGTTATAGTTGAAAATGCTAATTTGGTAATTCCCCAGCATTACGGATATTTTCCAAAATCAAGTTAGGAGAAGTCCGTTTTATTAAACCAGTTAATACATTACCAGGACCTATTTCCACAACTTTTTCCACACTATTTTCTGCTAGTTGTAATGAAATTTCTCGCCAACGAACTGAACCTGTCATTTGTTGGGAAAGACGCTGTTTTAAAGTGTCTGCTGCTATTGCGGGAACTGGGTCAACATTAGACAAAACTGGAACAACTGCGGACTGAAAAACAACTGAGTCGAGAACTTCTTGAAATTCTGTTGCTGCTGCTTTCATTAAATGAGAATGGAACGCGCCTGAAATCTTTAAAGGGATAGCCCGCCTGGCTTTGACTTGAGAAATTACAGCTTGTACAGCATCAGGAGTTCCAGAAATTACGACTTGGGCGGGACTATTATCATTGGCTAAAACTACATCAGGTGTGGCACTAATGACGGTTTCTAATTTTTGTCGGTTAAAGTTCATTAAAGCTGCCATCATCCCACCAGCAGCGCTATCCATGAGTTCGGCGCGGCGTTTGACTAGGTGGAGTCCAGCAGACCATTCAAACACACCAGCGACATACAAAGCTATATATTCCCCTAGACTGTGACCTGCAACTAGATCCGGTTGTTGTCCTCTTTCGCGCAAAATATCGGCAATAATACTTTCGATCACATATAAGCTAGGCTGGGTATAAAGTGTCCGTGATAAGGTATCAATATCAGTTTGGCAGATATCTATCACAGACCAGCCCAAAATTGCCTCAGCTTGAATAAATTTTTCCTTGGCAGATGGTAGATTTAATAAGTCTATGCCCATCCCCAGGGCTTGAGAACCTTGTCCGGGAAACACCCAAGCAGTTTTAGTCATTGTTTGTCAGTTGTCAGTTGTCAGTTGTCAGTTGTTAGTTGTTAGTTGTCTGATTTTTAATTTTTTAATTGCCTATCTTCCCCATTGAAAAATGGCTGCACCCCAGGAGAGTCCAGCACCAAAGCCAGATGTGGCAATGATATCATTGGGTTGAATTTTCCCGGCTCGCACTGCTTCATCTAAGGCCAGGGGGATAGATGCGGCGGAGGTGTTACCATAGTGGGCAACGTTGCTGATGACTTTATTTCCAGGAATATTTAAGCGTTCAGCAACGGCGTTAATAATACGTTGATTTGCTTGATGTAATACAAGCCAATCTATATTTTCAACTTTAATGTTAGCTGCAAATAGGGCTTTATCTATAATTTCTGGGACTTTTTGCACAGCAAAGCGATAGACTTCTTTGCCGTTCATGGTGATGGGGTGATATTTGCCTTGAGATACGGCAATTTCTGGGGTGAGTTCTTTGGCTGAGGGCTGATAGGCTACGTTGAGATGTTCGTTTTGAGAACCGTCGCTTTTAAGGGCAAATCCTAGTAGGCGATCGCTTGTATTTGCCTGTAATACGACTGCTCCAGCCCCATCACCGAACAATACACAACTACGTCTATCTTGCCAATCTACCCAACGAGAGAGGATATCAGCACCAATTAAGAGTACAGTTTTGTAAACACCAGTCCTGATGTATTGTGCGGCTGTGACTAAACCAAAGACAAAGCCAGAACAGGCGGCGGTTAAGTCAAAGGCGACGGCTTTGGTCGCGCCTAATTCCCCTTGAACTCGGCAAGCTGTTCCAAATAGATCATCAGGGGTAGAGGTGGCCAGCAAAATTAAGTCTATATCTGCTGCGGTAATACCAGCGGATGCAATGGCCTGTTGACTAGCAGCAGTAGCTAATGATGTGAGGGAGTCAGGGGGTAATGCTAACCGCCGTTGTTTAATCCCGGTTCTGCTGGTGATCCATTCATTGGATGTATCTACCAATAGGGTTAAATCTTGATTATCTAAACAGGTGGTTGGGACTGCTGAACCACTACCTGTAATTGCTAGGCCACTGTGAAAAAAATTTTGCACTCTTAATATCCTCAATTGTCAATTGTCAGTTATTAATTGTCAGTTGTCTTGTTTGTAAGCATTAATAACGAGTACCAATGACAATCCCAATTTTAGATTTTAGATTGATAAAAAATTGTATTTATTCATCTAAAATCCGAAATCTAAAATTGGATGACAAGTGACAAATGGCTGTTAGCATAGTATCTTCACTATAGGAGAAGTAATAGCTAACTGCTTTCTTTTTGTAGAATTTGATATTGGGATTGGAGTCTTTCTAACACCTGATTATCTACAGATTCTTTAGCCATGCGAATGGCACTAAAAATAGATGGTGCTTGGGAACTGCCATGACCAATAAAACAAATACCGCTAACGCCTAATAGCAAAGCACCACCATGTTCAGCATGATCCATGCGCTGTTTAACGCGCTTGAGGTTGGGTTTTAAAATGGCTGTACCAATTTGACCATGTAACCCTTGGGGTAATTCTTCTCGGAGAATTTGTAGGATTACGCCTCCAACTGCTTCAGCAAATTTTAATAAAATATTACCGACAAAGCCATCGCATACAATCACATCAAATTCACCAGATAATACATCACGCCCTTCAGCATTACCAGTAAAATTAATTTGAGTATTTTCCCGTAATAATTGGTGGGCGCGGAGAGCTAATTCGTTACCTTTAGTGTCTTCTTCGCCAATATTCAATAAACCTATTTTGGGTTGTTCTGTCCCCAAAACATACTGACTGTAAATTGAACCCATGACTGCAAACTGTTCTAAAAATTTAGGGCGACAGTCTACATTAGCACCGACATCGAGGATCATCACGGGTTTTCCAGCTTTGATGGTCGGAAATACTGTACCAATTGCTGGGCGATCAATTCCTGGTAATCTTCCCAAGCGTAACAAGGCTGATGCCATTGCTGCACCAGAATGTCCAGCAGAAAACACGGCATCTGCTTGTTTATTTTTGACTAAATCCATCGCTACGTTGATGGAAGCTTGCCGTTTACGTCTAACTGCATTGAGAGGCTCTTCATCCATAGTGATCGCTTCCTGGGCAGGAACAATCTCTAAATTTGCCATATTCGTTTTTGGCGGTATCACAGCCTCAATTTGTTGGGGATCACCAACCAATAGTATTTTCACACCCAACTCTTCCTTCGCCCGCAGTGCGCCGAGGACGATTTCCGAGGGTGCATGATCTCCCCCCATTGCGTCAATTGCGATCCTTACACCAGTCGATCCCATTGCTCCTAGCTCAAAGAAACCTTACAAATTTTATCAGATTGCAACACTTAAAAGTTGTCAATTCTTAAAAAACAATTAGAAATTAGGGTTTTGTTTTCAGAAATAGAGGGAACGGGGAACACTTCGACAAGCTCAGTGCATCGCAGGGAACGGGGTTGAAAGTCTTTTATTATGAGGACTTACGCACAAATCACGAAATAATGAACCACGAATAAACGGAGGAAAGGAAGGAAGGAGGGTTTCAGAGATATTTTGCGTAAGTTCTATATACTAATCTTCTATAAATATGCACATAATTGGAATCCAGCGAAGCCGGGGGGTAAATTATATGCAACTTCACAAAGAAATGGTATTAGGATTAATTTTGATTGACATTTGTATGGGATTTGATTTTAATTTCAGTATAACAACTTACCTCTAGATTTATCCATTGGGTGAATCTAAAATCCCATGAATTTTGACCTTCCTGATCATACCCTTTCCGTCGCTGGTTTAACTGACTATCTGCGCTTGCTATTAGAACAAGATCAAATCCTCAGACAAGTGTGGGTAACAGGAGAAGTTTCCAGTGCTAGTCATCACCGCAGTGGGTTATTTTTTACGTTAAAAGATACTGATGGTACAGCCTCTATTAAATGCGTCGCCTGGAATAGTCAACTAGCAAAATTAGCACAAATGCCTGTGGCCGGTGAACAGTTAATTATTTTAGGTAGCATCCGTGTTTATCCCCAAAGAGGCGAATATCAATTAACTGTTTGGCAAGTTTTACCAGCGGGTGTAGGTTTACAAGCTTTACGCTATCAACAACTGAAGAAACGCTTAGAGGCTGAAGGACTATTTGATACAGCTAGAAAGCGATCGCTGCCCCCACATCCCCAAACCATCGCTGTAGTTACTTCCCCTACGGCCGCCGCTTGGGGTGATATTCAAAAAACCCTCAAACAAAGATATCCGGGCTTACACATCCTCTTTTCCCCTGCCACAGTCCAAGGTGAACAAGCACCTACATCCATAGTTAAAGCCATTGAAAGAGTGATTAAAGATGGTCGCGCCGAAGTATTAATTTTATCTAGAGGAGGTGGAGCAGTTGAGGAACTAGCGTGTTTTAATGATGAAAGAGTCGTGATGGCTGTTGCTAATTGTTCTATCCCCGTCATTACTGGTATTGGACATCAACGGGATGAATCCTTAACTGATTTAGTTGCAGATGTATGTGTTCATACACCGACAGCCGCCGCCGAAACAGTAGTTCCCTCCCTTGCTGATTTACAAATTCATCACCACCAGAGAATTACAGCCTTATTTATAGCTGTCAATTCATTATTAACAGCAAGGGAAAAACAGATACAAGGATTAAAAAACCGCCTGCGGCAATTACGGTTAGATAGACAAGTAAAACAGGAAAGAGAAAAGTTATCTTGGCAACATCGGCAATTACTACAAGTAACAACGACACAATTGCAACAAGCCAGCCAACATTTAGAAATGTTACGGCAAAAATTGGCTAGTATTGACCCCCAAGCCGTTCTCCAGCGTGGTTATGCCGTAGTGAGAACAGAGAATGGAACTATTCCTCGTTCTGGGGCAGAATTAACCATAGGAGAAAATTTAGTGATTCAGTTGGCACAGGGTAAGGTAACAGTTAAAGTTATAGAAGTTACTTGAAGCCTAAGTCATCAGAAAGTATATTTTCAGACTTTATACTTCATGTCCAGGATGCTCTACGGTACGATGTAAGCTATGTCCTATCATGATTCTGTCCTATTACAAAAAATTTCTATCTCTATTTATCAATCAATTATTGCTATTCAACAACAGCAACCAGAGTTATTGATTGCAAAATATAGAACTATTAATTGGCAAATAGCCGCAAATAAATCGGCTTTAATTACCAAGTTTATCACCATACTTAGTCAAACTCAAACATGGGATGAACTATTACAAAAACTGCAATTATCTCTCAAAGCAATTCTTGTTGCTGGGGCTTTTGATTCAAAAATAATATTAGATTTAATTGCCTCTATTGACCAGTTAAATCCTGAAAATCAGCAATTAAATACCAGCCATTCTCCTCTACGTCAATCTTCGGCCATGGCCGTTTTACTTTTAGATGCAGAAAACTTACAACTTAATTCCCATACAGAAAAGTTTTTAACTACAACTTGTACTTATCCCCTACAAGTGAAAATAGCTTTTGCTAATTGGTCAAATCGCGGTAAGTTAGATATAGAATTACATGAACGTGGTTATGATTTAATTCATGTTCCTGCGGGTAGGGATAATGCTGATGGCAAAATGATTGCAGTCGGTTCTTCTATTCATGAACGTTATCCTCATGTGCAAGAAGTTTTTGTTTGTTCATCAGATAAAGTAATGACTAATTTATGCAATACCTTACAGCAAAATGGCATATTGGTCTATCATGTCACTCAGCAAGGGGAGAATATGAAAATATTTAATACTGCTACCAGTGCAACTATTAATTATTCACTCAAACCTTTACCAGAGATACCAACTATAGAGCAGTTTATTATGCAGGTTAAGAGTTTAATTAAACTACAGCAGAAACAAACTGCCAATTATTGGATTAGACTTTCTCTACTATCTAAACAATTTAAAAATAAATATCAATTAACTATTAGCCAAATTATTGCTCATCACTTCCCTGGTCAAAAAGCTAAAGATGTATTTATGAACTATCCATCTGATTTTGTAGTTCATCAAATTGATGAAAAATCAGAATTATATGTGACACTGTTTGAACACCATCTAGAAAAGTCAGAATCTGTCGAGAATGATTCACAATTAGCAACAACTCCACAATTATCTAGTATTAACTCAGCCGCAGATTTAGAGAAAGTAATTAGGAATATTTTGCTTGAGGCAAATAGTACAGATAATCATAAATCTGTGGATATTAGCATTTTAGGCAGTAAATTTTATCAGCAATATCATAAATCAATAACTGAACAAATTAAAGAATTACATATTGGGGGTAGTTTTGTAAAATTCATTCGTTCTTGTAAATCTTTGCAAATTCAGCAGGTAGGTAATAGATGGGAAGTGAGTATGAAAAGTTCGGAACTATGATTTGTGTGATTTTAAGAATAGGTGGATAACTGCTTTGATAAAATAGATAGGTCTAAGCTATTCAAAATACTAGTTTTTATTGGGCGTTTTTCGTCCTAAAAAATCAAAGAAGAGTAGAAATCAATTGCTAATGTGAAGTTAGTATTCCGCGAATCATTTGAAAATATGCTGTTCTTTCAGAACTCACAAAAATGGTATTCAAAATACTCAATGTTGCAGTCCGATTTGTACTGTTATCTACTTTTTCGTAAACAAATATAATGAGGGAATATCCCAACCCGGAAATTTTCTGCCGCGCAGATTTGAAAGGACAAGATGACTGCGGTTGTTTAACGCTGGTTACTTTGATATCAACGAGTAACCCGGGGAAATCAATTCCACTTGCTGAATTGCCCCTTTATAGATGACTCCAGCAAGCTCAAAGATGTATTACACCCACAACACTGAGATTAACGGTATGATAAATATAGTCTGTAAAGAAATGTAAATATTGTGATGCTACAAGATAAAGTGATTGTCATTGTTGGTGCTACTGGTGGTATTGGTGCAACTTTAACTCGTCAATTAGCACCTACTGGGGCGCGGTTGGTACTCGCTGCTAGGAATGGGGAAAATTTGGCTGCATTAGCAAATGAATTGAGGGCAAATGTGCTGATAGTTCCCACAGATATAACTCAACCCCAACAGGTGGAAGCATTAATTCAAAGGACAATAGCCCAGTTTGGACAGATTGATGTCTTAGTAAATGCCGCCGGAGCAGGTATTCTCAAAGCCTACAACAATATTGAACCAGCAGATTTAGAAAAAATGCTGGATCTGAATTTAAAGGGCTGTTTTTACACGACTCAAGCAGCAGCTAAAGAAATGCAAAAACGTAAATCTGGCCATATTTGTAATGTGGTGGGTATTCTGGGTAAACATTCTATGCCTATGGCTGCGGCTTATTCTGCTTCTAAGTTTGGTGTTGTTGGCTTTAGTAAATGTATGGCAGAAGAACTAAAACGGTTTGGTGTGAAAATGACGCTTTTTTATTTTGGGGGAATAGATTCGCCTTTTTGGGACAATGTAAATTTAAAAGTAGATCGGAATAAAATGCTCAGTTGTGAAACAGCCGCCAATGCGATTTTCTATGCTTTATCGGCCGAACCCCAAGCCATACCCATGGAAATTAATATTCAACCGGATAGTCACTTATTTTTCTAGTATGTAACAAATAAATTGTGATCATTAATCCTGGATTTTGAAAAAATTATGCTGCGAATTGATCACGTTCATTTCTATGTTGAAGATGCCCGCAAGTGGCGAGATTGGTTTGTATATTGTCTAGGTTTCCAAGCTGTAAATGATGGCATTTTGGGGAGTCTTTTTCATCATCACAAATCTTTGCATACTTGTACAGAAGTGGTGAAAAGTGGTTCTGTTTACTTTTTACTTTCTTCTGCCATTTTACCGACTAGCCCTGTGGCGGAATTTTTGCGTCAACATCCTCCTGGTGTGGCTGACATAGCTTTTGCTGTTGAAGATGTGGAAGCATTGACGGCAAAGGCTATCAGCTATGGCGCAACAGTTCTGCATCCGCTTGAAGATGTTGGATCTTACAAGTATGCAAAACTTGCCGCTTGGGGTAGTTTGCACCATACATTAATTACCAGAGAAAAGACAAAAATAGTAGAGGTTGAAAATATCTTTCATGCTCCCATTACTGCTATTGATCATCTGGTTTTAAATGTGGGTATGGGTGAGTTAGAAAATGCTATTAATTGGTATGAAAACATATTTGATTTTCAACCTCAGCAAACTTTCAATATTAAAACTGACCGTTCTGGGTTGCATAGTCAGGTAATGATTTCTACTGATGGGAATGTGCAATTCCCTATTAATGAACCAGCTTCACCTAATTCGCAGATTCAAGAATTTCTAGAGGTAAATCGAGGGGCGGGGATTCAACATATTGCTTTACACACGGGGCATATTGTTGATACTATCAGTCGCTTTCGGTCTGCTGGTTTATATTTTCTATCTGTGCCTGAAAACTATTATTATCAATTAGAACAGCGTGATCAATTCCCTCTTTCATCACGAGAATTACAAGCTATTACTGATCAACAAATTCTCATAGATTGGCATGAAAATGCACCTTTAGGACAGTTATTATTGCAAATTTTCACCCAGCCAATTTTCAATGAGCCAACTTTTTTCTTTGAGTTTATTGAACGTCGTTCTCTTGCTCCAGGTTTCGGAGAGGGTAATTTTCGGGCTTTATTTGAAGCTATTGAAAATGAACAAATTAAACGTGGTTTTGTGTAATACAGGAGAAGGCAGGATGCAGGATGTGAAATAGTATTGCTGTTGGCGTTTGGGTTTTCCGTTTGTACCCAGATCCCTGACTTCTGTGATCAATTTACAGCAGTTTGCCAAGGTATGAGGTACACATCTTGCGGGCAAGATGCCCACCCCACAAGAATTTTATTGTTCGGAACGCTGAATATTTCCTGCTTTTACCCAACCTTCTTGATCTGTATCAGCAATGCGAATTTTTTGCCATTTTTTATCATCACTTTCTTCTAAAACAATTACTTTTTTATTACCTCCAACACCACCGATGGTGGGAGAGTTTGTATTCGGTTCGGATCGCATACTTAGCCCTTCTGCCCAAGTTATATTTCCTGTGTAAGCATTTGGTGGTGTTGGTTTAGGTGTTGGCGTGGGAGTTTCTGTAGGTTTTGGGGTTGGTTTTGGGGTTGGTGTAGCTGATTTTTTAGATTGAGGTTTAGGACTGGTTTTAGGCTTTTTGGGTTGGCTGGAAGGATTATCATTGGCAAAGATCGGTTTGGATGGAGATACGGCGGTACGATTGACAAAATAGAGGGCAACTGTCAAACTAGTACCTAATAAAACCGCAAGAGCTAAAACAAAACCAAGTATAAATTTAAGTAAGTTTGTCAACATATAGCAGGGAACAGGGAACAGGGAATACTTCGACTTACTTCGACCCTTCGACTAGTTCAGGGCATCGCCAGCTCAGTACAAGTCGCTCAGTAACCAGAGGCAAGAGGCAATAGAACAGGGTTCTTTTTAAGTTTTAAGTTTTAAGTTTTAATTTTTTTCCTGACGTTGAATGCGTTCACTTAAAGGTGTATATTTAGATGCTAGACGCGCTCTGCCGGCTGCTGCCCATTCTTGGAGTTTTTGAATTTGCTCGACGGCGGTTCGCGCTAAGGGGATAATTTGACTAGCGGCTTCTAAAATATCATCAGTTGTGAAGTCGCGGTTTTGACTAAAGCCGATGTGCATGGCTTCAGTTAAAGTTTGCTCAATTTCCGCGCCGGAAAAATCAGGAGTTTCGTAGGCTAACCTGTCAATGTCATAGCTGTTCAAATTATGGGGACGTAATCGGGATAAATGGACATTAAAAATAGCTTTTCTTTCTTCTTGGCTGGGTAAACCGACAAAGAAAATTTCATCAAATCGCCCTTTTCTTAACATTTCTGGTGGTAAGGCTTGAATATCGTTGGCGGTTGCAACGACAAATACAGGGGAAATTTTTTCGGCTAACCAGGTGATAAAAGTGCCAAATACCCGGCTAGTTGTGCCGGCATCTCCTTTGCTACCCAAACCAGAAAAAGCTTTATCAATTTCATCAATCCAAAGTATACAGGGAGCGAGGGCTTCTGCTACTTGAATCATTTGTCGGGTGCGGGATTCTGATTCACCGACTAAACCACCAAATAAGCGCCCTACGTCTAAGCGTAATAGGGGTAAATGCCAATGGTGGGCGATCGCTTTGGCGGTTAAGGATTTACCAGTTCCTTGAATTCCCACTAACATTAAGCCACGAGGATAGGGTAAACCATATTGTCGGGCTTTTTCACTAAACGAACCACCGCGCCGAATTAACCAATCTTTTAAATTATCTAAACCACCAATATCAGTAATTTCTTCAGTGGCGGGATAAAAGTCGAGGATTTGGGTTTGGCGGATAGTTTGCCGCTTTTCGGCCAATACTAAATCTACATCTTCTGGTTGTAATTGTCCATGAGTTGCGATCGCCCGCGCTAATACCCGGCGGATTCTTTCTAAGGATAACCCTTGACAAGAACGCACCAAATCATCCAAAAATTTACCACCTGGTGGGTTGCCGGTGGCTTGTAGTAACCGTTCGACTTCGGTTTTGATTTCCGGGGCGTTGGGTAAGGGAAACTCAACCACTGTCAGCACTTCCATTAAGTCATCAGGAATGGCGACGCGGGGCGATAATAAGACAATATTTTTTGGTTGGGACTTCAGCAGTCGGGCTAAATTCCGGAGTTTGCGAGAAATGGCCACATCATCTAAAAACCGATGATAATCACGCAAAATCAATACTGCTGGTGCAGTAGGCGGTAATTTTTCGATAAATTCTAAAGCTTGTAGGGGGTTACGTTTACCAAATCCCGCATCATTGGGATTTCCCTGATAACCTTCCACAAAATCCCAAGTATACACAGGACGACTACCTTGATTCGTCGCCTCTTCCCGAATGGCCGCTTCTACCCGTTCCTCTTCATAGGTGGGAATATAAATTAGGGGGTAACGGGCGCGAAGTAATAATTTAAACTCATCACGAAAATTCATAATAAAAAGAGTATTTAACGTGAAACCTGATTCTATCGTCTACGGTGTACACTCCCTAAATCCCCGAAGTTTGGGGGACTTTGAAGTAAATTCTTCTCCAGAATTGGGGGTGAGGGCTTGGTTAAATTTGATCACTTGTGTGTACGCTGTAGGATTCTATCCTAGAGGTAATTCATGAATTACTCCTACTTTACTTCCATTTTGCGTAAGTCCAAAATCGAAAATTGTCACCTAACCCTATCTACTTCCTCGTTGGTGTTTGGGATAAAATTTGGGTAAATTGATGCCAAATATCTTGGGGAGTAATACCGAAACCAAAGTATAATAAAATGATAATTGCCCCACAAGTAAAGGCGGTTTTAATGGTGGTTTTAATTAATTTCCAGAGAATGATAAAAACTATCCAAGCTACTATTAAGGTAATAATCATAGGTGAAAGACATAGGGAATTGACAATATAGCAGAGGGCAGGAGGTAAAACACTTTTACTTTTTGATTTGGGATTTTTAGTTTGTACCTTATTGACTTGCAATCTGCTGTATGCTGAGTTTTTTCCCTAATTAAATCGCAAAATCAGGATAATAAACTATTCTGGGGAGAAATGGCAACCTTCCTGGGCTAGATACTTCTAATATATTGGTAAAGTGTAACTTTTACACCATATATAAACCTAGCTAGAAGCATGAACTACGAAATAGCACGGAAACTACTCATAGACCAAACAACCAGCGCAGATAATCCTGATACTCTGTTCAATCGGTTACAACAGGGTAAACCTCCTGTTCCTGGTCAAGTTACTTCTATCCTGTTGGCTTTAAAGATGTTGTTTGAGGCTTTAAAAGCTGCACCTACCTTAGATAGAGAACTAGTTTTTGCTTTATATCAGTTAGCTGTGAAGGGGCAAAAGTTTTTTGCAGCAGGAAGAAAAGCAGGTGTGGACTGGCCACCTCTGCTAAATGAGGATTTAATGCGGATTTCTTTAGCGGCTGAAAGTATTTTTTCTGGTACGTGGCAAACTTTATAGTAGGATTTATGGACAAATAAACCACAGAGGACGCAGAGGACAGGGAGGAACGAGTGCTTAAATTTATTTGTGTGTGAGTTTCATCTGTTTGGGTAGTGAATTAACGGATTCTTAATTCTGTTTCTAGTTTATTAACATCGGCTTTGAGTAAGACGGTGATTTTACCTGTGATGGCTTTACAGTAAACCAAAAAGTTTTT